>CAZKIB010000131.1:16812-18932 GCA_964552425.1 uncultured Anaerolineaceae bacterium
TCTACGGCCTGGTGATGCCGCTGGCGCAGACTCCGCCGGAAGGGGCGCGTCCGCAGCTTTACGCGGCGACCATGCCAGACGTAAAAGGCGGGGAGCATATCGCGGTGGCGCACATGCACATGCGCGGACATCCCGCCCGTGTGAAGGCCGCCCGCGCCGCCTACGATGAAGCGGACGCCAGACGGCTGTGGGAGATGTCCGAACAGCTCACCGGCGTGAGCTATGATGCCTTGAAGCACAGCGCGGCTGTCGCAGCGGTATAACTGCCACCGTCAGTGTCCAGGTCAGCCAAACCAGCCGCCACAAATCACCGCTGTGGGCGCTGGCGTGGCTGACTGCACTGCGACATGGTGAGGACAGGGCGGCTCCAGACTCTCGCAGCCGTGATAAACCGCCCTGCCCCGTACCCTGTATCTGAGTCGTCAGTCCTTGAAAGAGTAGCGAATCTCGGCTGTGCCGCCGGATTCGACAGTGACGATCCAGCGCAGGATGTTATCACCTTCGCGGGCGGGTTCGACGGAGAACGAAAACTCCAGCGCGTAGGGTGAATATACATCCACGACTTCAACCGCCACCGGCTCATCGCCAAAGTTCGACACCGTGAGGGTGACTTCGTGCAGCGTGTCGCTGTCACTGTCAGAAGCGCGATCAATGGCGCTCTGGGCTTCGGTGCGCTCCACGCGGATATTTTGCAGGCTCCCGATGGTGATGCTGCCCTCGCTGCCCACCGGGGTCAGTTCCACGAAGTCACTGCCCAGGAACAGGTCATTTTGATAGGCGCGCACGACGCCTTCGGCAAACGGCAGTTCGGAGTCGTTCAGCACCTTGTAGATGACCGTCACCTGCCGGTCCGTCTGCGCGTTCCACAGGTACACCCGCCGCGCCGGGAGCGCATCGCTTTCCTGCAAGCGGGCATAAACCGCCTCGCCCGGCTGCGCGGTCAGGCTGCCGAGATTGTAGACATGCTGGATCGTCGCTGTGCCGGTGAGCGATTGTCCGGTCTGATAGGCTTCATAATCAGCCAGCCGCTGGTTGGCAGTCATGGCGGCAATGTCGCTCATCTGCTGTGAGGTATCCACACGCCCGGCCACCAGGCGCACCGCGACTCCGTCCAGCGAAAGGGACGGATTGCGCACCTCGGCATAAAAATCCAGCGCGACGGTTTCGGCGGCATTATCCCCCAGCCACATATCATATTTGGGCGACCAGCCCACCCCACTGAGCAGGTACTCCACCGTCACGGCGCGCACCTCCCCTTCGGCGGTGGCGCTGTCCCATTGCAGCGCGATCTGGCCGTCGGGCGTGCGGCTGAGGCGGTAAGCGGGCACGCGCTCCCCGTTTTCGCGCACGATGAGCGTGTCCTGATAGACCTGGCCGGACAGCACCAGACGCACATCCACGCCGCCGGGCAGGGTGATGGCATCACGGGCATAGGCGATGTCGTTGGGGAAAATGGCGAGTTCGTCCGGGCTGCTGGTGAAATTGATCTGATCCTGGGCGAAGGCCGGCTGTGCAAAAACCGCCAGCAGAAGCATCACAAGTAACTTTTTCATAGGGTCTGCTCTCCTTTGATGTAACCCTAAGACGATTCTACACCCGGAAAAGTTCGCTGATTCCATTCGACGCAGACAATCGGGTCTGCACAGCCCACCAACGACGGGCCTACTGGCTGAAATACCCTGCCAGGGCGGCGACCAGCGCGGGGAGGGTATAAGCATCCGGCGTGAGGACGATTTCAAAGCCGGCGTCACGGGCGGTGGCAGCGGTTCTGGGGCCGATGCAGGCGGCGGGCACGGCGCGCAGTCGGGTGAGTTCGCCGCCTTCGGTTTGCAGACGTTCGAGGCAGTTGTTCACCGTAGAGGAACTGGTGAAGGTGAGCGCATCGACGACGCTTTTGTCCAGCAGCGCCACCAGATCAACCCCGCCCTGCCCCATCACCGTGCGGTAAGCGGTCACAGCGGTGACGTGTGCGCCTGCCCCGCGCAGTTCATCCGCCAGAGTTGCGCGGGCGATGTCGGCCTGGGGCAGCAGCGCGCGCATTCCGGGGGCGATGCGCAGGGCTGCGGCCAGCGCTTCGGCGATGTGTTCATCGGGCACGGTCTGGACATCCACGCCGAGAA
>CAZKIB010000131.1:18994-19207 GCA_964552425.1 uncultured Anaerolineaceae bacterium
AAGGCCCAGCGATTCGCAGCGCTGGCGCAGAGCCTCGACAGTGTTGGCGCTGGTGAGAATCAGCCAGTCGAAGGTATCGGCTGTGAGGAGCGCGGCATCCAGCGGGGCGGTATCCTCCGGCGGGACGATGGCGATGCAGGGATACAGCAGCGGCTCCGCGCCCTGGGCACGCAGCAGGGCGGCCAGTTCCCCGGCCTGATGCGCAGCGCGGGT
>CAZKIB010000132.1:0-3936 GCA_964552425.1 uncultured Anaerolineaceae bacterium
ATAATCATGCTCTCGATTGTAGCTCATCTCCGCCTATTTTGAATGTTATCTACTGTAAACGGATAACTTTCCATCATTTCGGCTGCGCGACCATCTCCGGGTTGCGCACATGGATCAGCACATCGACGGACAGGGCCAGAGCCGCAGTGGTCACCGCGCTGCGCACGGCCTGCTTGATAACCGCCGCGCTGTCCAGAATGCCGGCCTCGCGCACGTTGACCACCTGACCCCTGATCGCATCGAAGCCGCAGCCGGAATCCTCAAACGAGAGTTTTGCCATCACCGCGCCAGGGTCATAGCCGGCGTTTTCCCAGATGGCGCGGGCAGGTTCGGCCAGCGCTTCCGAGAGAATACGATACGCGGCGCGTTCATCCGGGTCGCTGAAGGGGTGTTGATCCAGCGCAGGGCGGCAGTTGAGCAGGGCGACACCTGCGCCGGGCAGCACGCCATCACGCACCGCCGCGCGCAGCGTATCCGCCGTGCGTTCCGCCAGCGCTTTGCGCAGGTCAATCTCCGGCTGAGTCGCGCCGCCGATCCACAGCGTTGCGGAACCACCCATAAGCCGCCCGATGCGCTGCTGAAGTCTGGTGCGCAGTTCGCGGTCCTGCGTGCGCTGGTAGCTGGCTTCCAGATTGAGAATGTGCTGGCGCAGATCACGCGCGCTGCCCCGCCCGCTCATCAGGCCGAAATTATGCCGGTTGGCCCAGGCCCGCCGCGCCCGCCCAAAATGTTCCGGTTTCAGGGTTTCGGCGGTAAATCCGGCCTCCTTGAGCAGGGGAGTCGCGCCGGTCAGCACGGCGATGTCCTCCAGCGCGGCGGTGCGATCCACAGGGTTAAGGCCCGGCAGCTTGACCGCCATCACGCGCATTTTATCGGCCCGGTTCGCCGTCGTCACCAGCGCCATAGCCTTTTCGGACAGGCGGCGGATGACAATGACCAGCGCCGGCACTCCGGCTTCATAGGCTGTTTCGATGATCGGGAACAGGTCGCGGGGTTCTTCAAACTCAAAATCGCACACGACCAGCGTGGCGTTTTCGTATTCGGTCCGTCCTGTCATGGGGTCGTCGATCATGGCACGCGAAAACAGGCCGCCGTTCCAGTACACCCCATCGACATACTCCCGGCGCAGGCCGCGCCCCTGATCCTTGCGCACGTCAAGCTGGCCGTATTCGCCGATGACATCAAAAATTTCACCCAGCAGGTCCGCCAGCGGCGGGTCATGGCAGATCGAGTCGGCGATGCCTGCCAGCGCTTCCTTGCCTTCGACGTGGAAGGTCATCTCATCCAGTTGATCCAGGACCAGCGGCAGGGCTTTTTCGAGATAATAGCGCACGCGGTTGGCATTGCCCCCGGCGGCGATGTAACGCAGCCCGGCATCGAACACGGCCTGAAACAGCACGGCTGTCGTGGCCGCGCCGTCGCCCATCTGCTCATGCTGGCGCACCAGCAGGGAACGCAGCAGCATCGCGCCCATATCCGCGTCCCGATCCGCCAGTTCAATGATGCGCCGGGCGATAATGCCGCCGCTGTCGAGCATTTCGGGCATCCCGTTGGAACTGATAACCTTGTCAATCGCCACTGTGCGCGCACCGGGGCCGAGGGTGGGGCGAATCGCGCCGGCCAGTTGGTTAATGCCGCGCCGCATGGCCTTATAGGTTTTCGGCTGAAAAATCAGGCCGGGGGTCTGCTCTTTTTTCATGAAGTGATCTCTATGTTTCTCGCGTAAATTTGTCAGAATAAGCCGGAAGTCGTTAGTCGCTGGTCTTTAGTCGAAAACCCCTTTAATATCAGCCCGCCAGATGTTAAAATATCCGGCTGCCAGAGTTCAAGTCCACTCAAGTGGACTCAAGGAAAATCCGGGGTTGGCGAGTCCGTTAAAACGGACTTGTTTCCTGTTAGCCGCATGGTTTTAACCTGCGGTGCGGAAAACCCCATCAACGAATTTGGGTTGATTCGGGCCAGAGTTTTGTCTTTGACTTCAGACCCACGACTTTCAACTGTCCGCTTATGATCCGGCAGGCTGATAGACCCGCACATCGGCAAAGGCAGCGCTGCCCTCAGCCACGAACAGGCCCAACTGCCCGGCGGCGTGGTCATACATCCTACAGCTCAAGGCCACCGCACCGTTACAATACACGACCAGCGCCGTCCCTTCAATAGACAGATCAATTTCAAGCGTATGGTCAGCGGTTACAACAGGCCGCTCCAGCATAAACGGCACATCGCCGGGGCGCGGCCAGCGGTCCAGCAGCACGCGCTGGTTGTCTGGTTCCCAGCGCAGTTGGTAATAGTGTTCAAGCGCAGCGTCTGCCCGCAGCAGCAGGCCGGCGGAACGGGTTCCTGCCGTACAGGTGATGCGGCAGGTCACGCGGCACACATCCGGCAGATGGCCCAGTGTGGCAGCCGCAAAACCGTCCGTGAATGAAGCGGCAAAGGCTGGGCCTGTCTGCTGCCAGCCCCCCATGCGGGGTGCGAACGCCAGCGCAGCCTCCTCTGGAAACTGGCTGAAACGCTCCGGCGGCGGTTTGACGACAATGTCCCTATCCGCGCCGGGGTGCAGTTCGTGAACGACCATGCTCCCGGCCCAGTCCCATTTGCCGTCGTCCGTCTCGCCCGCGCGGGTCGGGTTCCAGCCAAAGGCGAAACGCCGCGCGCCATCCCCGGCAGTCTTCGCGGCATAAAACGCCCGACCATCAAAGCTGTCATTAGGCGGGGCCAGCCAGGGGCCGCTCAGTGAGCTGCTCATTCGGTAATGCGTGATATGGCGTTCGCTGAAAGTGGAATAAACCAGCACCCATTGATCGCCCCAGCGGAACAGGTCCGGGCATTCATGCGTGAAATACAGGCGTGGCGACCAGAAAGGCGGCTGCACGGTCCAGCGTTCCAGGTCGGGCGAGGTCGCCAGCGCGACGCACCCGCGCCGGTTGGAAGGACCGTCTTTTTCACGCGCCGCCAGCAGCATCCAGTATTCCCCGGCTTCCTCGTTCCAGAAGGGGAACGGGTCGCGCCAGTCAATCGACTCATACCAGCGTGGGTCCGCGCTCAGAAGTGGGTTGGCAGGGTCTTTTTCCCAGGTGCGCAAATCGCGGCTGGTGGCCCGGCAGATGGTCTGCGGCAGATCAGGCCCGCGATAGCCGGTATAAAACAGATGGAACAGACCGTCGCGTTCGATGACTGTGCCGGTGAAACAGCTTACTTCATCAGGCGAACCGGGAGGGCCGGGTTCAATCACCAGCGGCCATTCCTCCCAGTTCACCAGATCACGCGAAACCACATGCGCGTAAGGTGTGCCATCCGCGCCGTTCCGCTTGGGGGGCAGGGGGGCCTTGAGGTAAAAGGCGTGATACACCCCCTGCCAGTAAAACGGAATCACGTCACCGACAAAACCATCGGCAGGGCGATAGAAGACTTGCACGGCTTACCCCTTCAGGCCGCCCATCATCAACCCTTCGATCAGATAACGCTGGCCGAAGATGTAGATGATGATGACCGGAATGGTCGACAGCACGATGCCGGCCAGCACCACCGAGATGCTGCCCGTTGCCATGTAACCCTGCAAGTCCACGATACCGAGCGTGATGGGGAATAGTTCTTTGGTATTCATGAAGATCAGCGGCGTGAAGTAGTCATTCCACTTGCCGTTGAAGGTCAGTACGGCGAGAATTGCCAGACCAGGGGCGGCCAGAGGCAGGTAGATTCGCTGGAAAATCTGCCACTGGTTCGCGCCATCCATCATGGCCGCTTCCTCAAAGTCACCGGGAATCTGAAGGAAATACTGCCTCAGCAGGAAGGTCCCGAAAGCGGTAGACAAACCCGGTACAATCAGCGCGCCAAGTGTGTCGCTCAGGCCCAGCACACGCGAAATCAGAATAAACACCGGGATGATGGTGGCCTGACCGGGGATCATCAGAGTCGCCAGCACGATCCAGAACAGCA
>CAZKIB010000132.1:3946-19181 GCA_964552425.1 uncultured Anaerolineaceae bacterium
CGGGAGCGTCAGCGTAGCGATGACCAGGATAAACAGCACATTGCGCCCGCGAAACTGCAAGCGCGCAAAAGCATAACCGGCCAGCGAAGCCGTAATCAACTGTCCGAACACCACCGTGAGGGTGATGAGAAAGCTGTTGCCGATCTGATTCCAGAACGGTATCTCCTCGAAGACCCGCGCATAGTTGCTGAAATCCATGTCCACCGGAATCCATTCCGGCGGCACGGTGAAGGATTCCGCCGGGGTGCGCAGCGAAGTGGAAATGACCCATACAAAGGGCATGAGGGTCAGGACCGCCACAATCGAGAGAAACAGGACACGCACGACACTCCCTGCATTTTTGGGGAGGAAATTCGCAAAACCGGCTCCGGCCTGGGTGCTTTTGGTTCCAACACTGGTTGTCGTCTGCATGGCGCGTCTCCTAGTTATAGAATACCCAGCGGCGGCTGAGGACAAACTGGATGCCGGTCACGATCATGATGACGGCAAACAGCACCAGGGCGATAGCCGAACCGTATCCGAAATCGAGATTGCCGAAGGCGTTTTCATACATCATCATCACAACAGTCCGGCTGGCATCGCCGGGGCCGCCGCGTGTCATGATGAACGGTTCGTCGAAGAATTGCAGCATTTTGATGACATCGGTGACAGTGGCAAACAGAATGGTTGGGCTGAGGAGGGGGAGGGTGATGCTCAACAGACGCCGCCAGCCCGAAGCGCCATCGACTTCGGCGGCTTCCAACACTTCTGTCGGCAGGCTGCTGACCCCGCCCAGGTAGATGATGAACGAGAAACCCACATTACGCCAGACAGTGGTGAGCGAGATCGTCCATAGAACGACATCGCTGCTGGTCAGCCAGGGTATCTTCGGGATGCCCACCACGCCCAGGTAGTAGTTAATGACCCCAAAATCCTGATGAAATAAGTAACCGAGCGTCACCGCGACGGCAGCGCCGGAAAGCAGCACCGGCAAAAAATAAGCAGTTCGGAAAAAATATCCTAAAGCACGGCTTGCCAATTTATGGACAGCCAGTGCCAGTGAAAGCGCCAGCACTTCCAGCATGACTACGGTCATCCCCACCAGCAGGAACGTATTGCGAAAGCTGGTAAACACACGTGGATCACTGAACAGGCGCTCGAAGTTGGCTAAACCAATCATCTCCGGCGGCCTGAACACATTCCATTTATAGAAACTCAGAGCAAAGGTAAACAGCATGGGGCCGACAATGAACACCAGCAGCCCGACAATAGTTGGCGTTAGAAACAAATAGCCCAGAATAGCGCGCTGCCGTTTGATACCATCCACCGTATCGGCAGCCAGCCAGCGGGCTACAGGGTTGCGTTTGGGTTCTGGAAGCGTACTCGAAACCACGACACATCTCCTGTGAGATTACCCTGGGGAACCGGTGCGATTCCCCAGGGCGCGAATTACAGACTAATGAAATGCTGGTCATAATTCGTTATAAGCCTTTGTCATCCTTGATACCCTCACCCTAAATCCCTCTCCCTCATGGAGAGGGACTTAAATTCGCTCTTACTCCCCTTCTCCATGAGGGAGAAGGGGCTGGGGGTTGAGGGCTAAAACAGGCATTTTCCGAATTATAACCACCTCTTGACTAATTACGGGCGTACAGGGCCTCAAGTTCGGCCTGCATTCCGTCAAGCGCGGCCTGCGGTGTCATTTCACCGTTGGTCGCCAGGCTGGTAAAGCGGGTGTAGATATTAGTTAGTTCAATCGAGAAGACCGGGGCAGGGATGGGGCCGGTATCCGGGCGGGCGTCCAGTGTATCGTAGAAGACGTGCCAGTTGGCCGGGCCGCTGGTGGCATAGCGTGCTTCGTTGTTCATCGAACGGCGCACCGGGGTCGTCTCGGTCAGTTCGCCGAAGAAGCCGATCATTTCCATGACTTCCTTGCGGGTGTTGAACTTGACGAACTCCCAGGCCGCATCTTCGTTGCCGGAGCCGTTCAGAATCCAGGCCGCGCCGACACCCAACTGGTGACGCTGGGATTTCCAGCCGGGCCAGAACTGAACGTCAAACGAGCCTTTTTCCATACCGGCATTGATCAGACCGCCGGACCAGAAACCGCCCGCCGGGGTCATGCCGAGTTTGCCGCTGGTGAAGAAACCCTGAAGCGTGCCACCACCACCGATTTCGACCACCGGGGTGAGACCTTCCTGGGTCAGGGAGACGACGAATTCCAGCGCTTCGACCATCGCCGGGTTGTTCGCCTGGGGCGTGGGCCAGCGCCAGCCGCCGCCGCGTCCAGCTGCGTTGGGATCGTCAGCATAGAAGGTTTCCCACAGCCATTCACCGCCGGGGGCGCGTTCTTCGGTCAGCAGGTTGGTATCATTGACAAAGAACCAGGGGGTCCAGCTTCCCCACAGGCGGTTGGTCCAGCCGTAGCCGAAGGAATCGCCACCTTCGCCAATGCCGGTCATGGCGCGGGCATACTCCAGGAAGTCATCCTTCGTCCAGTCTTCACCAGGCATGTCAAGACCGGCTTCTTCCAGCAGTTCCAGGTTGAAGTACATGTTGGCGGCGTTAAAGTCACGCGGAAGCTGGTACAGATCGCCTTCGTACAGGTCGGTTTCGACCAGCACCGGGCTGACATCCGAGAAGTATTCGGCCCGTTCTTCCTGCGAGTCCATAACACGAGCCTGAAGCGGCAGCGCCAGCCCTTCACCGGCATAAAGCTGAGTCGCTTCAGTGGCGGCATAGCCGATGTCCACCGGCTGCCCGGCGGCCAACTGCGACAGAATCTTGCTGGCGACCTCAGCATGGTCCACACCGGTGATGTTCACAAACTCGATGTTGACGTTAGGAGCGACTTCCTTGTAGGCTTCGACGACCTGAGCGTATTGTTCTTCGTTTTCCTGGAACCGGAGTGTCACCGTATCCTGGAGGGGAGGAGCGGCCTGGGCATCGGCGGCGAGCGCGGCGCTGGAACTGATCCCAGCGGCCAGACCCGCAGCCCCGGCTGCCGTTGCTTTGAGCATTTCACGGCGGCTCATTTTCCTAGACATACAAACTATCTCCTTAGTAATTCTCTCATTGACGATGAGCGACGAACGAAAGACAAAACTTCATGCGTGGCGCGCATCACCTCCTTATATTATTTACCAGATTGGTCGCATTGCCCACATATCCAGTGACCGCAGAGCGCCATCACTGGTCTGAGCCACAAGGTTGCATCCGGTGCTGTCCGCGCGGGTGGGGTACACCCGGCTGGTGATGCTGGTGCATTGGTTGGCGATGACTTCGATCACCGAACCATCCACCAGAATGCGCAGGTCCAGCAGTTCACCGGGCGCGAGCGGGTGAGGGGCGCTGTTCGCGGCGTGTTCGACGTAGGGGTCCAAACTCGAATGGGCGCGTTCCACCACAAGCTGCCGGGCCTGGGCATCATACAGAATGCGCGTTTGTTCAGCGCCGTCCGGCGAGGCCAGCACACTCAACCCGCAGGTCCCGGTTGTGCCGGGGTCGAACACGGCGCGGATTTCCAGCGCCCTTCCGTTCACGCCAAGCGGTTTATCACTGGACAGGGTCGCCAGGCTGATATTCTGATAAGCCTGATGCGCGCCGCGCAGCTTTTCGAGTTCGGCGACAGGCTCCATGCCCAGCCGGCCATCCGGCAGCAGCGACAGCACACGCGGGATCGACTGCACACCCGACCAGCCAGCCCGGACCTGCTGTCCAATCGGGCGGGCTTCGCGCAGCCAGCCCCACAGCAGGCGGCGGCCCTGGTCATCCTGAATCGTCAGCGGGGCATACAGACTGGCATAATCGAAAGTACCTTCAATTTCCGGGGTGAAGCGGTGATTGTGATACTCCCCGACGAAGTAGAACACCAGCCCGGTTTTCATGCCGATGTGCGCCGATAAAATCAGCACCCATTTATCGCCCAGCGGGAAGAAATTCGGGCATTCCCAGGTACGGCCATGCTTCGCTTCAATGCCGCTCAAAAGCGGGTGCATGTATTCCCAGTGAATCAGATCAGGCGAACGATACAGGAAAATGATCCCGCCGACATCGGCCACCCGTGAGGCCAGCACCAGATACCAGGTGTCGCCTTCGCGCCAGACAAACGGGTCGCGGAAGTCACGATTTTGTTTCGCTTCTGCTGGAACCTGGCTGATCACCGGGTTCCCGGCATATTTCTTCCATGTAAGCAGGTCATCGCGGCTGGTGGCGAGGCACTGCGTCTGTATTTCGTGCTGTTCGCCGCGCACCCCGGTGTACACAAAGGTGGGTACGCCGTTGTTCACCACCGCGCAGCCGGAAAAACAGCCGGTTTCGTCCGGCCCGCCGGGTGTCGGGGTCAGGGCAAGGGGTAAATCCTGCCAGTGAATCAGGTCTTCACTGACCGCGTGCCCCCAGTGCATCGCGTAATGCGCCGCGACTTCCGGGTTGTGCTGGTAAAACAGATGATATTTCCCATTCCATTGGATAAGGCCGTTCGGGTCGTTCATCCAGTTAGCGGGTGGGAGGTAGTGGAAGGTGGGGCGGTGAGGGTCCTGCGCCAACTGCTGCCGCAGCGCTGATGTGTTTTCAGATGTGATAAGCATAATTTTTACCTGCCAGTTCGGTGACAAATAACCAATTTTGTGCTATGGTATCGATACCATACCATGTTTTTCGGAATCATGCAAATAAATCACCGGTGAATTTACTCCCGTCAGACCGTCCAGGACTGTGCTAAAATGCACAATAGCCGGGTGACGGGTTTCACCCACTGCCTTTTTTTGAATGGACCGGATATTTGTATGCAGAATAAACACACAATTCATGATATTGCCCGGCGCGCGGGGGTGGGTTCCACGACGGTTTCACGTGTCCTCAACGACCACCCCTACGTGAGCGAGGCGACTCGTCAGAAGGTGCTGGAGGCGATTGAGGCATTGGAATACCGGCCCAGTTACAGCGCGCGCCAGATGCGCACCCGCAGTTCGCGCCTGATCGGATTTCTCACCGATGATGTGGCGACCACACCTTACGCGGTGGATATGATTCGCGGCGCGCAGGATGCTTCTCGTGAACAGGAGAAAATCCTGCTGGTGGTCAGCGCGGACAGTGACCCGGCGGTCATGGCGGGGACTATCGAAGTGCTGCTCCAGCGGCAGGTGGAAGGCATTGTCTACGCCGCCATGTATCATCGGCCTGTATGGCTGCCAGAAAACATCGAACATGTGCCTACCGTGCTGGCAAATTGTTTCGAGGTGAATCGTTCGCTGCCTTCCGTTGTGCCGGATGAAGTGCAGGGTGGGTATGACGCAACAGCGGCCCTGCTGGATGCGGGCCACCGACGGATCGGGTTTATTAACCTGGGGTCCTTCATCAACGGACAGCGCATCCCGGCGGCGGTTGGCCGGCTGCAAGGCTACCAGAACGCGCTTGAAGACTACGGTATCCCGTTCGACGAACGCCTTGTGGATTATACCGATGGCGCACCCCAGACCAATTACCGCCTCACCCAGAACCTGCTGAATCTAGCGGAGCCGCCCACTGCAATATTCTGTGGCAATGACCGCACGGCGATGGGCTGTTATGGGGCGCTTAAGGAAATGGGCCGGCGGATACCGGATGATGTGGCCGTCATCAGCTACGACAACCAGCGCGATATTGCGCAGGGTCTCTGGCCGCCTTTGTCGAGTATGCAGCTTCCCCATTACGAGATGGGGCAGTGGGCTGTCAGTTACCTGCTCAATCACGAGGACAACCGGGTCCCCATCCAGCACAAACTCGCCTGTCCGCTCATTCGCCGTGAGTCATTCTGACCGGCCCAGGGAACCTGGTGCAATCTTAGCCTGTAAGCATTAAATGTCGCCCGTCAACGAAAAGCCCTGAAGCGATCATCGTAACTATCCAGAGTCGTTGAGGGTCGCAGCCCGAACTGGCGACTGATGACTGGCAACTGGCAACTTGACTAGAAGCCGAAATCCGGCCATCGCAGAATCAGCACCGTGATCAGAACCACCCCATTGATGAGCATCCCGATCACGCCCTGATTATCGAGCTGCTGCATTCTGCCATTCCAGAAGAGCGCATAGAGGAGGCTGGAAAAAACAGCCGCTCCCACGATCAGCGGACGCCACCAGGTCAGCCCGCCAAGAATGGCGATGCCGCTGACGACGAAACCAATCGCCGCCAGCACACAGGCAATACTGGCTAGTAGCCGGGTGGTTTCGCTGCCCAGCCGCCGCGAAAAAGCCCAGGAACCGTCCGGCCAGGTCATCCGGGGCTGGAGTTCAAAAAGCCGCCAGCTTTGCCCAAAATACAGCAGATGAACCAGACCATGCAGGATAATGATGATGCTGAGGACCAGTTTAAGCATTGACTGCCTCCTTTGTCTGTATGAGGCTGGCACAAAACCATCACCTCAACTCGTGCAAATGGAGTCTGCTCTACCCTATCCTACAAATTCTGGTGGACATGACCCAGTGAATATTCACATGCCAGCGGGGTGAGGAAATACCCCTGCGGGCAAAGCGCCGTTTTCGCGGAACAGGCAATCCTATGAAGGCACACTATAAGATTGTATATATTGCACAGAATTTGTATTTGCATAAATTGCCAGGATAAAATATCCTATATAGTATACAAAAATGCGGTATATACGTATACCGAAGGAAAATACTTTTGAGTTTAGATTTTAAGCCCGTGCGCGCCAACCTGGGCAAACAGGTCTTTGAATACTTAGTCGACAACATTTACAAGATGGACATCGTCCCCGGCAGCCGTCTCGGCGTGGGGGAGGTGGCCGACCATCTGGGCATCAGCCGCAGCCCGGTGCGCGATGCGTTTCATCTGCTGATGGCCGAGGGTCTGGTGCAGTACGGCAAGACCAGCGGTTATCAGGTGATCGAAATCAACCCCAAATATGTGGAGGATGTGTTCGTGGTCCGGCGCGCCCTGGAGCCGAGTGCCCTGCGGCTGGCGGTCCAGCATCCTGATACCGAACGTATCGCGCAGCTTTGTGATACCTGGGAAACACTGCGCGCCAATCACCAGTCCATTCATTCCAAAACCCTTGAAGATCATGTAAACGCTGATACCCAACTGCATCTTGCCATTGGCGAGATGAGCGGCAACAGCGTTCTGTATGAGATGCTGACTAAAGTCGTTTCCAGAGGCGCGTGGATTCGCCGCTGGGTGTATGCCAACGGCATTTCGCCCGGCCACCTCTCCACGATGGCGGAAGAGCATCTCAATATCCTGTATGCAATGCGAGCGGGCGACGCAGATCGCGGTGTGGATCTGCTGGTTCAACATCTGATAAGCGGTCAGGCGACTGCGCTGGCGTATCTGTAAGGAGGTGGGTGAATTCGAGAATCAGGCACTGTTGGAATTAGTTGCATTGTCCAGACAAAACAAGGTGGGAAAGCATGTTTAAGAAGCTTCATTTAACAAGATTCCTGGTCTTTTCGTTCATGATTGCGCTGCTGGTGGCTGTGCCGCTGGGCGCGCAGGACATGACCTATACCGAAGCGCCGATGCTGGCCGAACGGGTGGCCGCCGGTGAACTGCCCCCGGTTGAAGAACGCCTGCCGGAAAATCCGCTGGTGGTTCAGCCCTATGAAAGCATCGGCGAGTATGGCGGCACATGGCGGCGTGCCTTCACCGGTATCGCCGACTTCCATGCCTATGGCCGCACCGTTTATGACCCCGTGCTGCGCTGGCCGCGTGACCCCAAAGACCCCGTGCAGCCCGGCCTGGCGGAACGCTGGGAATGGAACGAAGACAACACCGAACTGACCCTCTTCTTCCGCAAAGGTCTGAAGTGGTCCGACGGCGTGCCCTGGACCGTCGATGATGTTATCTTCTGGTGGGAAGCTATCGAAACCGATACCAACATCACCCCGGCTATTCACGCCGAGTGGGTGGTCAACGGCGAGCCGATGGAACTGGAAAAGATCGACGACACGACCATCAAGCTCAAATTCGCCGGGCCAAACGGTCTGGCGCTGACAGTCGGCCTGGCCTTTCATGGGCATCAGTGGCCGCTGGCGTTTGAGCGTTTCGGCTTCTTCGCGCCCAAACACTACCTGGAACAGTTCCACCCGGCCTACAGTGACACCGGCGACTACCAGGTCTTCGAAGAAAAAGCCAACGACTTCAACGTCGAACGCCCCGTGATGTGGGCCTGGAAGATCACCGAATGGTCCGCCGGCGCGACGGAGATGGTCACGGAACGCAACCCATACTACTGGAAGGTTGACCCTGAAGGCCAGCAGCTCCCATATATTGACCGGCAGCATTTCTCGCTGGTTGAAAACGGTGACGCCATCAACGTGCTGGCGATTGCCGGCGAGATCGACATGCAGACACGCGGTTTGCAACTGGCGAACTACCCGGTCTTCCAGGAAAACGCCGAAGCGGGTAACTATCATATGCTGCTGTGGCCTTCTGCTTCTGCGGCGGCTACCGCGCTGTTCTTCAACCAGAGCTATGGCGACCTGCAATATCGTGAATTGTTCCAGACGTTCGAGTTCCGCCAGGCGATGTCGGTTGCTATTGACCGCGACACGATCAATCAGGTCGGTTTCCTGGGGCAGGGCGTGCCGCGCACCTCGACAGTCGTGCCTGACTCCGCCTACTACGACCCCGAACTGGAAGCAGTTAATGCCGAATTCGATCCTGATAAAGCCATCGCGCTGCTGGATGGCCTGGGTCTGCCCGTCGGCGGCGACGGGTTCCGCACCTTCGCGGATGGCACGCCCATCGCGCTGGTGATCGAAACCTCCGAAGCCGTTGGACAGCGGCTGGACGCGCTCGAACTGGTGGCGGAAAACTGGAACGCAATCGGTATGAAGACCGAAGTGCGCCCCTCGACCCGTGATATTTACTGGCCGAAAGCCACCGCCAATGAAGTCATGATCGCCACCTGGGGTCTGGATCGTGGTCTGACACCGATGGTCGACCCGGTGTACCAGTTCCCGTTTGACGAACGTTCCTGGATGGCCCCGGCCTTTGGTATCTGGTACAAGAGCCGTGGCGAACTGGGTGAAGAACCCACCGACCTGTTCAAACAGGCAATGGCCCTGTATGACGAGTACCGCATCACACCTGATGAAGCCCGACAGAAGGAGATTGGTACGGAACTGGTGCGCATCTCCACCGAAAATCTGTGGACCATTGGCCTCGTGGGTCTGGTTCCCGGCCCGGTGGTGGTGAAGAACAACTTCAAAAATGTGCCCGAAAACCA
This sequence comes from uncultured Anaerolineaceae bacterium, assembly GCA_964552425.1. Taxonomy (GTDB): domain Bacteria; phylum Chloroflexota; class Anaerolineae; order Aggregatilineales; family Phototrophicaceae. The sequence continues at coordinate 13,152 of CAZKIB010000132.1, forward strand.
CACGGCGGACTGGATCATCATGACACCCGGCACGCTGGACCCGGCGCACTTCTACTTCGATAATTAAGCATTACCTTGTAGTTTTTGCAGGATTTTCAGCAGCAGGTTTTCAGGCAGGGGCGATTCGCAAATCGCCCCTGTAACCAACCAAATGACAGGGTCGCATTCAGTGCTAAGCCAGCAGTCGATACTCACTGGCCTTTAGTCAAAAGCCTTAACCGCGTAGTTCCCGTCAGGCCACACCAGATTTTGTCTTTTGACTAGGCTGGGTTGACATTTTTCACCGCAGGCTGAAAGCCTACGGCTAAGTCTTTCGGGAAGGACGCTGAAGCGCCCTGTCGTGAGTCCCCTTGAGGGGACTTCGGACGGCTGGCAGCCAGATGCTTTGAGCGTCTGGCGACAAAACAAGCGAAATGTCAACAGAACCTATCGACTATGGACTAAAGACTTCCGACTGTTTGCATTAGGTTTCAACCTCTCCCCATCTGGCGGGCACGCCTTACCGGCGCGCCGGAAAGGGGAGGCGTATTTTTCAACTGAGGCTTTTTTATGACGACATTTATTCTCAGACGAATCGGTCTGATGTTTCCCATGCTGCTCGCGGTTTCGTTCGTCTCGTTTGTCATCATCCAGCTTCCGCCGGGTGATTTTCTGACCACCTTGCAGGCGCAAACGGCGGAAACCGGCGGGGGCATGACCGCCGAACTGGCCGAACTGCTGCGCCAGAATTATGGTCTGGACAGGCCCTTTCTGGAACAATTTGTCGGCTGGGTGGATGGTTTCCCGACAGGCGACTTTGGTTATTCCTTCGAATGGACCAGCCCGGTATGGCCGCTGATCGCGGATCGAATGGGCTATACCATCCTGCTGGGGATCGCTTCGCTGGTGATTATGTTTATCCTCGCCATCCCCATCGGCATCTATTCCGCTACTCACCAGTATTCGGTGGGCGACACAGCGCTCTCGGCGCTGGCGTTCATCGGCCTGTCGATACCGGGCTTTTTTCTGGCGCTGGTGTGGCTGTATCTGGGGGCGGTCATCCTGCGCATTCCAGTTACGGGGATCCAGTCGCCCGAATTTCAGGATGCGCCCCTAAGCATCGCTAAAGCGCTGGACTACCTGATCCATTTTATCCCCCCGGCGGTCATCCTGGCGCTTGCCAGCACCGCGCAGCTCATGCGCATCATGCGCAGCGGGATGCTGGACGTGCTGAGCCAGCAGTATATCACCACCGCGCGGGCCAAAGGACTGAAAGAAAGTAAAGTGGTGAACAAATACGCCGTGCGTTCCGCGCTCAACCCGGTGGTCAGCGTGCTGGCGATGGAAGTCCCCAAAATTATTTCCGCTTCGATTCTGATCGGCGTGGTGCTGTCGGTTCCGACCACCGGGCCGCTGTTCTTACGCTCCCTGCTCAGTCAGGATATGTTTCTGGCCGGGACGTTTCTGCTCATGATGGCGCTGATGCAGCTTGTCGCCAACCTGATCGCGGATATTCTGCTGGCGTGGCTTGATCCGAGGATTGTCTACTCATGACCGACCAGATGGCTTTAGATCGCATTCAACAGCAGTCCCAGCAGATTCAACAGGCTTACGCGCAGCTTGCCGCCGATGTGTCCGAGGCCGAGGCAACCGCCCGCACCCTGAGTACGGAAGAGGCCAAATTCGCGTCTTCCCAGTACCAGATGATCTGGCGGCGTTTCCGGCGCAACAAAGCCGCCATTATCGGCGGGGTGATCGTGCTGGGCTACTATCTTGTGGCGCTGTTCGGCAATTTTGTCGCGCCCTACACGCTGACCACCCGCTTCACACAGTACCTGTTCATGCCGCCGCAGCCGATTTTTCTGTTTGATGAAGGCGCATTTCGTCCGCATGTCTGTGGCGTGGATGCTGAAATGGACGCCAACCTGCGGCGCAATTACGTGACCAACTGTGAAACCAAATACCCCATTCAATTCTTCTCGCAGGGTGAACCATACTCCGTCATGGGCCTGTTCGAAACCGACATCCACCTGTTTACCGCCGGGGAGGGCATTATCAGCCCATTAGGCACGGACCGGCAGGGGCGCGATATGCTCACGCGCATCATCCTCGGCGCGCAGATTTCGCTGACCGTCGGTCTGGTCGGGGTACTCATGAGCCTGTTTATCGGCACGGTGCTGGGCGTGGCTTCCGGCTACTACGGCGGGATGATTGACGAGGTGATCCAGCGGGTGATCGAACTGGTGCGCGCCTTCCCCTCCATCCCGTTGTGGATGGCGCTTTCCGCCGCGCTGCCAACCAACTGGCCGCCGCTGCAAACCTATTTCGCTGTCACGCTGATTTTATCGCTGATCGGCTGGACCTGGCTGGCGCGCCAACTGCGCGGTCAGGTGCTGGCCCTGCGCCAGACCGATTACATCATGGCCGCGAAACTGGTGGGCGCGAGTGACCGACGCATCATCTTTCGCCACCTCGTCCCGGCGTCCATCAGCCAGATTATCGTGGTCGCCACGCTGGCGCTGCCATCGATGATCCTGGCCGAAACGTCGCTGAGTTTCCTGGGGCTGGGCCTGCGCGCACCGCTGACCAGTTGGGGCGTGCTGCTTCAGGAGGCGCAGAATGTTCAGTCGCTGGCGCTGTATCCCTGGGTGCTGTACCCGGCGCTGTTTATGGTGGTTATCATCCTGGCCTTTAGCTTCCTGGGGGATGGTCTGCGTGACGCATCCGACCCGTATACGATCTGAGCGGACGGCATGAACCTGGAAAACGTACTGGAAATCCGCGATCTGAAAACCTATTTTCATACCCTCGATGGCGTTGTGCGCGCTGTCGATGGGGTGGATCTGCAAATCCGCGCCGGCGGGTTCTTCACGATGCTGGGGCCGTCCCGCACACGCGGCCCGGCGAGACCCTGGGGCTGGTGGGCGAAAGCGGCAGTGGCAAGAGTGTGACCGCGCACAGTATCATGCGCCTGCTGCCCAAACGCATCGCCCGCATAGAGAACAGCCAGATCAACTTTCGCCGGCGCAGCGGGCACGAAGTCGATATGACCACGCTTGACCCGGAAGGCGATCTGATCCGCGAAATACGCGGCAACGAAATTGCCATGATTTTTCAGGAGCCGATGACCTCGCTCTCGCCGCTGCATACCATTGGCGACCAGATCACCGAAGCCATCGAACTGCATCAGAAAGTCGACAAGCACGAAGCCACCGAGCGAGCGATTGCCATGCTCACCGCTGTGCGTATTGGGAACGCCGAAGAATTTGTCCGCTCCTACCCGCATCAGTTTTCGGGCGGGATGCGCCAGCGCGCCATGATCGCCATGGCCCTGTCGTGCAACCCGTCACTGCTGATCGCCGACGAGCCAACCACCGCGCTGGATGTGACCATTCAGGCCCAGATACTCGACCTGATGCGCCGTTTGCAGGCCGAATTTGGCTCGGCCATTCTGATGATTACCCATAACCTGGGCGTTATCAACGAAATGGCGGATCGCGTGGCTGTGATGTACATGGGCAAGGTTGTGGAGGTCGCGGATCGCAAAACGCTGTTCAAGCGCCCGGCGCATCCTTACACCATTGGCCTGCTGCAATCGGTTCCGTCAATGGGGCGCAATGTCAAACGCAGCCTGAGTCCCATCCCCGGCATGGTCCCGGACCCGTTCAGCGTGCCGCCGGGGTGCGCTTTTTATCCACGCTGTCCGGCGCAGAAAAGCGCGGCCTGCCATGACCCGGTTCCACTGGTGGAGATCGAGCCGGGGCACTGGGCGCGCTGTACCCTTTATTAGTGCTGAGTACCGGGTGCTCAGTGCTTAGTCAAAAGAAAAGTTCTGTTTCAGGGCAGGTACACAGCAAGAACAGCAGATAACGGCGTGGCCGGATGATCGGCTCTCAGCACTTAGCACCAGGCACTCAGCACTTTTTTGAGCAAGAAAGAATGTGATGAACGATACCCGACCTGTGTTACTGGATGTACAAGACTTAAAAATGCACTTTCCGATCCGGCGCGGTCTGCTGAGGCGCACTGTCGCTTATGTCCGCGCCGTCGATGGCGTGAACCTGTTTATCCGCGAAGGGGAGACACTCGGCCTCGTAGGCGAAAGCGGCTGTGGCAAGACCACCACCGGGCGCGTGATCCTGCGGGCCTATGAACCCACCGCCGGGAAGGTGCTGTTCCGGCGCAATGGCGACATGGTGGATGTCTTGCAGCTCGACAGCCAGGAAATGAAAGCTATCCGCCGCGATATGCAGATCATCTTTCAGGACCCGTTCTCGTCGCTTAACCCGCGCATGACCGTGCTGGACATCGTGAGCGAACCGCTGGTCGTGCATGAACGCCTGAGCAGCGACGAACTCAAGTTCCGCGTAAGCGAACTGCTCAAACGTGTCGGCCTGCGCCCGGAATACATGAACCGCTACCCGAACGCCTTCAGCGGGGGCCAGCGCCAGCGCATCGGCATCGCGCGGGCACTGGCGCTCAACCCGCGCCTGATCGTCTGTGATGAGCCGGTTTCCGCGCTGGATGTGTCCATTCAGGCCCAGGTGATTAATCTGCTCAAGGAATTGCAGGGTGAATTTGGCCTGACCTACCTGTTCATCGCTCACGATCTGGCGGTGGTGGAACACATCAGTGACCGCATCGCCGTGATGTACCTGGGGCGCGTGGTCGAACTGGCAAGTTCGGACGTGCTGTACGCCAACCCGCTGCACCCCTATACCGAAGCGCTGCTGTCCGCTGTGCCTTCCACCGACCCGGATCGCACCGGCACGAAGGTGATTTTGTCCGGCGATGTGCCCAACCCGGCCAACCCGCCGAAGGGCTGCCATTTTCACCCGCGCTGTCGCTACGCGCAGGAGCGCTGCAAACAGGAGACCCCCGAATGGCGCGAACTCAAACCCGAACACTGGGTCGCCTGTCACTTCGCCGAGGAGCTTTCGCTGGAAGGGGTGGGCTGAGGTCTACCGGCTCACCCGCATCACCCACGTATCCTGCTGCGCCGGTGTCCGAGCCGTCAGCAGCACGCGGAACACCTGGTCGCCCCATACGCTGCCGAGCCGTTCATCCGTGATGGCAACCGGCTCCACCGTCACGGCGAACTTCGCGGCGTCATAGGCCACTGTCCCGCTGCCCGCCTGACGACCATTGACCAGGGGCCGGGGACTCAGCCTGATCTGTCCCGCCGTGCCAATGTCGGCGGCGCAGGGGGTCAGCAGGCTCATGGTCAGGGTTTGCGGCGCGCTGTTAAGCTGGTAAGTATCCTCGATCTGCACACCCTGGCCGCGTTCCAGCCGGATGGTGCGCTGCCAGGTTTGCAAGCCGGCTTCCGGTGGATAGGCCCCGGCGATGTCCATCAGCATTTCGGCCTGCGCATCGTTCACCTGATAATGCACATCCCGCGCCGCGAACTGCTGGCCGGGAGCCTGCATCACACCGTTGATCGTCGGCAGGTTGTGATAACCGGACTGCATCGTCCAGATTTCGTAGCGCCGCTCGCTGAATGTCTTCATGCTGTAGGTCTCGACTCCGGCGTCGATCAGCACCGGCAGGCCGTCGATAAACACGACAAAATGGCCGATGTCGTTGTGGTTGTGGCTTTCGGCGTTGTGCCCGCCTTTGGCCGCGACGTAAAACCCGTCGGTGGAGCGGTTTTGATCGCGCGCGGTCATAACTTCGATCACCGGCAGCCATGTATCCCGGTTGAACGGGGCATACCCCTCGGCGGCGGCCATCTCGTTCAGGCTGTTGAGCAGCGGCAGTTCCCGCGCCACACTCTTGTTGGGCCGGGTCCAGTTGTCGCCCGGCGGGGGATTGAACAGCTTCTGCCTGTGCGCGGCCCACACCCCCAGCGCCATCATATCCGGGTCGTGGATGCGCTTGCCATAGTTGTACACCAGCCCCGCTTCTGGCTCGATAATCGCGGAGGCGTCGGCGAAGTTGACAAAATAATCTTCCGAAATCTGCACGCGGTAGATGAACTTGCCCATCTCCTGCACCAGCGATTCGCCGTACACATCCACCTGACCGTCGGTTGCCAGTAACATCAGTTCG
>CAZKIB010000133.1:0-4536 GCA_964552425.1 uncultured Anaerolineaceae bacterium
GTGGGCAAGGGCTTCCGCGAAATGTATGACTTCGGCCTGGTGGATAAAATGCCGTCGTTCGGCCTGGTGCAATCCAGCGGGTGCGCGCCGATGGTAGAGGCGTTCCAGCGCGGTCAGCGCATCGCCACGCCGATTGACAACCCGCAGACGATCATCGCCACACTGGCAACTGGAAATCCGGGCCGGGCGTATGAAATGCTCTATGATTACACGCAGACCTACGGCGGCCATTTTGTGTCGGCCAACGATGAGGAAGCCTTCAGCGCGATCCGCATTCTGGCGCGCAATGATGGCGTGTCGGTGGAACCGGCGACGGGAGTCACCTTCGCGGGTCTGTTCAAGTTGGTGCAGCGCGGCATTATCAGGCCGGATGACGTGGTAGTGGTCAACTGTTCCGGTCACACTATGCCAGTGGAAACTCAGATTCTCGGCGACCAGTGGCAGCGCTCGGTGGATTTATCTGTGCGGACGCCGCAGCCTGTGCTGCCTGAAGAGGGTCTGCTCTCGGCACTGGAACAGGTCGATTCACTCGTCAAGCGCATCGTCGTGGTGGAAGATAATAAAGACGCGGCCCGGCTGATCCAGCGCATTCTGGAAGCCAAAGGCAATTATGAAGTGCATGTTGCCCACGACGGCGCGAATGGCATTGATCTGATTCGCAAGGTGCGGCCTGATCTGGTCGTGACGGACCTGATGATGCCAGGGGTGGATGGTTTCAGCGTGATCGACACCATGAAAGCCGACCCGGAGATGACGCGCATCCCGATTGTGGTGGTCACGGCCAAAGAACTGACTGCCAAAGAACGCGCGCGCCTGAGCGGGCAGATCAACATGCTGCTGCAAAAAGGATCGTTTATCGACGAAGAGTTTGTCGAGAGTCTTGTCAGCGAGTTGGAGTAGGGCTGCGTGAAGACGATCCTCTACATTGAAGACGACCCGGCCAGCCGCTTGCTGGTGGAGCGAACCCTGCGCTTCGCGGGGTACACGGTGCGGGTAGCATCCTGCGGGCTGGAAGGTGTGGACATCGCGCGTTCGGCTCATTTTGACCTTGTGTTGACCGACATTAACCTGCCGGACATCAGCGGGCGTGAAGTGACGACCATGCTGCGCAGCGACGCGCGTTTCCGCAGCACACCGATTGTGGCGCTGACCGCGCAGGCCTTTGATGAACAGCGCGAACTGACGATGGCGGCGGGCATCACGGGCTATCTGACCAAACCCATTGACGTGGAAGCGTTACCTTCACAGGTGGAGAAGTACCTCAATGGGGCGAAGGACCACCTCGATGCGGAACGGCTGGCGGACGCGCAGCAGCGTTACACGCAGGAAGTGGTCAACCGGCTGGAAGCGCGCATTCGTGAACTGGAAGAGGCTAACGCCACGCTGCGCCGCCTCGACAAAATGAAAGACAGTTTTATCCAGCTTACCGCGCACGAACTGCGCACACCGCTGACGCTGGTGTATGGTTACAGCCGCCTGCTGGAAGATAATCCGGCGCTTAAGCCGGTGTTGAAGCAGGATGAAGCCGCGCAAACGCTGGTGCGCGGGCTGGTCGATGCGATTGGGCGGATGCAGGGGATTATCAACGAAATCCTGACCATCAGCCGCATCATGACCAATCAGATTGATATGTCGATCAGCCCGGTGAACCCGGCGGTGCTGGTGCAAAAGGTCATCAAACACTACGAGCAGGCCATCCAGAGCCGCCATCTGCACATCAGTTTTGACCCTGAAAGCTGGCCTGTCAAAATCCGCGCGGACGCGGAACTGCTGCTTCTGGCGTTCAACAATCTGGTCAGCAACGCCATCAAATATACACCCGACGATGGCAGCATCACGATTACTGCGACCCACACCGAACAGGAAATTCGGATCAGCATCAAGGATACGGGCATTGGCGTTGCGGTGGATGAGCAAAAGCGCATCTTTGATCGTTTCCATACAGCGGGCGATACCCTGCTGCATTCCACAAGCAAGACTGCTTTTCGGGGCGGCGGGCTGGGGCTTGGCCTGGCTGTCACCAAAGCGGTGATCGAAGCGCATGGCGGCAGCATCCGGGTGGAAAGCACCGGCTGTGACCCGGATAAACTGCCGGGCAGTGAGTTTATCGTCGTGCTACCGCTGACCGCCGACCATCATATCCGAAGCGGAAAAACGTTGTGAATCGGGGTTCGATTCCTGTCGGCGGCGTGATGGCCGCTTTTTTGACGCCCCTATTTTTGGCAAACTGGCGATCCGGGCGGGCGCGGACCCGTTCAGTGTCGCGGCCCTGCGTACAGCGGTAGCGGTGCTGCTGCTGTGGGGCATCTACCTGATTTTTTTCCGCAAGTTTATCTATATTTACCCCGCTGGCCTCATGGGTTGTGTGGTGATCGGCACGATCAACGGCATCGGTTCGCTGTTTTATTACGGCGGGCTGGGCCTGCTGGACGCTTCACTCACCCAGCTTCTCAACGGCATGTACCTGGTGTTCGCGGTGCTGCTGGTGCGGCTTTCCGGCGAGCGGCTGGACCGGCGCATGTTCCTGCGGGTGGGCCTGGCGCTGCTGGCGCTGCTCATATTGACCGGGTTTGGCGACAAGCCGGTGAACTGGCTGGGCGTGGGGCTGATGCTCGGCAGCGCGCTGATGTTCGCTGGGACGATGATCCTCAGCCGCTACGTGCTGTGGGAGATGCCCGCCCCGACGGTGACACTGTATGTGCTGACGACGATGGGTGTGATCGTGGTGATGGTCTGGCTGGCGATTTCGGCGCGCAATGTGCAGCAGATTCTCGAAATCGCCTTTACGCCCATTTTTATTCTCGGTGTAACAACCGCTTTGTCCCGGCTGGCGATGTTCGCGGGGGTGAAATTTTTAGGCGGGCTGCAAACCGCGATTCTGGCGATCACCGAGATCGGCGTGGCGCTGGCACTGGCATTCCTGCTGCTGGGCGAACGGCTGACCACCGGGCAGTGGGTCGGCGTGGCGCTGCTGGTGGGGAGTATGCTGCTGGTGCGCGCCAGTGATTTGTCCTCCAGTACGTTCAACCCCGGCAAGCTGCTTATGGCGAATATTTCCAGCCAGCAGTTCCAGTGGATCGCCTTCCACCGGGCGTTTGCCAAAGGCGACCCCGACAAGGAACAGGATGTCATGTCCAAAATCACGACTGCCGAAATGGAGGCAATTCGCACGATGATGGGCGCGGAAACTGGTCCGATGGACCCCTACCCGATCAACCCAACCGCACAGTACAGCATTGACCTGAGTGTCTTTTTGAATGATAGTGATACGGAAGAGGATAAGGCGGCGGCGGATTAAGCGATAGAAGGATAACGGCTATGCCCTTTCAATGTTCTGTGTGTGGCAAAGGACACGACTCGCTGCCGATGGACATCGCCTTTCAGAAGCCTGAAGCCTACTTCAGGATACCCGACACCAAACGCGAACAGCGCATCAAAATCAATTCCGACCTGTGCGTAATTGACGGTCAGACGTACCTCATACGCGGTTTGCTGCCTGTGCCAGTTCATGGAACAGACCAGGCTTTCGGTTGGGGGATGTGGGTGCAGGTGACGGAGAACGATTATCAGCGCTACCTGCAATTGTGGAATGTCGATGCTTCCGGTGAGCCGCCCTTTCGTGGCACGCTTTCGGCGCGTGTCTCCGGGTATGCTGACCTTGAAATGCTTGAAGTGGATGTGTACCCTGGTAAACCGGCTGATCGCCCGCTGATCCACCTGCTGCCATTCGATCACCCACTGGCGCAGGAGCAGATGCACGGAATCAGCATGGCGCGTGTACATCAGATTCTGGAAACAGTTTTTCCACACCTGTTCCCCTAAACGAACAGCCGAAAGTCTATAGTCCATGTCAAAAGATCATATCCAGGCCGAACGAACCGACCATACGATGATGAGTCTTTCGACTAGAGACCAGAGACTATCGACTACTGGCAGGACTATCCCCCGATGTGATACATCTGCACCTTGTCGGTGCGCGGCTCGGTCAGTTCAAAGCGCTCTTCGGAATAGCGGTCATCGCGTTTGGCCCAGCGGCCCCGGATGATCTGCTCAATCTCGTCGTCGCTTGCGCCGCTGCGCAGGGGGTCGCGCAGATCGGTCCCGTGTCCGGCGAACAGGCAGGTGAAAATCTGGCCTTCGGGGGACAGGCGCATCCGCGTGCAGGCCCCACAGAAGGGCTGCGTCACGGAGGTAATCAGGCCGATCTCGCCGCTGCCATCGCGGTAGCGGTAGCGCTGCGCCACTTCGCCGCGATAATTCTTTCCGATGGGTTCCAGCGGCATTTCGGCGTTGATGCGCGTCACAATCTCGGCGGCGGGGACCACGTCATCCATGCGCCAGCCGTTCATTGTTCCTACGTCCATATACTCAATGAAACGCACAATATAGCCGCGTTCCTTGCCATAACGCGCCAGATCGACCAGCGTGTGGTCGTTGACTCCGCGCTGTACCACCGCATTAATTTTGATCGGCCCCAGCCCGGCGGCCTCAGCAGCGGCGATGCCATCCAGCACCTTCTGGACATTGGTATAGGTC
>CAZKIB010000133.1:4550-14561 GCA_964552425.1 uncultured Anaerolineaceae bacterium
AATACCTCGTCGTCCAGCGAATCCAGGCTGATGGTCACGCGCTTCAGACCGGCATCGCGGAGCGCCTGGGCTTTTTGCGGCAGAAAGTAGGCGTTGGTGGTCAGGGCCATGTCTTCGACGCCTTCGATTTCCGCCAGCATCGCCACCAGTTGTTCGATGTCCTGGCGCACCAGCGGTTCACCCCCGGTCAGCCGCAGCTTGACCGCACCGAGGCGCACGATAATGCGTGTCAGGCGGGTGATTTCCTCGAAGCTGAGGATTTCCTCACGCGGCAGGAATTTGTAACCCTCGCCAAAAACTTCCGCCGGCATACAGTAGGTGCAGCGAAAGTTGCAGCGGTCTGTGACCGAAATGCGCAGGTCGCGCAGGGGGCGTTTCATGGTGTCGCGGATCATGATTGAACCTTTGTGAATGACAGGTTGGGCAGTTCGCGAACCGCCCCTACGCAAAACCCTTAAGGGTTTCAAGGATATATCAAGTCTGGTTTCAGTGTAACGGAATCCGGCATTTCGATCAAGAACATGTGTTTAATTCTGGATGAGACGAGGCGGGTAAATCTTACGCGCTGGCCGGGGATCGTTTCGGTTTTGGGGCGATGCCCATAACCTGACCTATCAGGCCGATGCCATAGGCCAGCCAGTCGCGCCGGATGTAGCCATTTTGGAGATACCAGGTGTAGGTGTCTTGCAGGCTCTCGTACATATCGACCTGCGGCGCGCCGAGTTCGCGGTGCGTTTTGGCATAATTGTAGTGAATATTCTGGCTGCCCAGGCGCGTCTGCGAGGCATCAACGGGCAGGTTCACGCCGGCGGCTTGCAGTCTTTCGATGACTTCCGCCATGACCGGCAGCACGAAATCCGGCACGGTCAGGAACGGCGCGGCGACCTGCACGATTTCCGCGCACATGGCGTACCAGTCGCGCAGGCTGTAATTGGCGGTTCCGAGGATGTAACGCTCCCCTTTATGGCCCTTTTGGGCGGCCAGCAAGTGCCAGCGGGCGACATCGCGCACATCCACCACACCGATGCCGCCGGATGACACCGGGATGGTCCATTGCAGGCGGGCCATTTCGGTGATGAAGCGCCCGGAAATCATGTTCAGGTCGCCCGGCCCCAGAACAATCACCGGGTTGACCGTGACGACATCCTGCCCGTAGGTTTTGACGGCGTGGCGCGCCACCTCTTCGGCTTTGAGTTTGCTGTAGCCGTAGGGGAAATCGTGGCGCCGGAGCGTGAAATCAAGCTTTTCGTCACCGGGTTGACCATCGCGCCGGAAGCCCACCGCCGCCGCGCTGCCGGTAAAAATCACACGGGGAACACCGGCATCACGGGCTGCCCGCAGTACACGGCGTGTACCCTCCACATTGATGGCGAACAGACGGCTCTGGTCGGCCTGCCAGTAATCGGCCACCGCCGCGACATGAAAGACCCACTCACAGCCCACACAGGCGGCGCGCACCGCGTCTTCTTCCAGCACATCGCCGAGAGCGGACTCGTAAGTCAGCCCTTGCAGCGCGTCGAGTTTTGAGCTTGTGCGGTGCAGAATGCGAACCTCATGCCCGGCGTCCACCAGTGCCCGCGCGATATGGGAACCGACAAATCCTGTTCCGCCTGTGACCAACGCTTTGACCATTGACTGCCCTATGAAGAACTTTTGTAGAGGCTTCTAATTTTCGAAAGAAGGGCATCATACTGATATAATGCCTTCAGAAGTTCTTTGGTCAATTCGATGCTGATCTCAACCTCTTCTTTACCGACTTTGTTATAAGTTTCGGCTTCAATATGGGCTGCATCATTCCCAAGAAGCCGAACATGGTCTAGGGCTTCTAATAATTCAATTGGAATTATGACAATGTTTTTCAGCGCTTGAATGCGTTCAAACAAATTTCGTCCTGTAGCTCCACGTTCGTTACAAACTTCCTCCAATGTCCTTCTAATCATAATCGCGGACGCGACGTAACAATAATTAGCATGACAAACTATGGCTTCCTCGAAAACTGAAAGGACTTTTACAGGAAAGTTATCCCTGCTAAAGTCTATTTTTATCGGTGGATATGTTGCCATTAATTTATTTTCTTTGGCATCATAAATGAAGAAAATGTGCCCAAGACAGGCGAAGTTTGGACACATTCTCTGACCAAGACCGATATTTACCTCACCATTGCGTATGCGGAAATCAAGTGCCTCAACATTGATCGCTAAAAATGTTCCATTATGCCCGCAATAAGGGCATTTGAGTGTAATGTTGTAACGACCATCGAGTTTAGTGAAGTCATGTGACTTGATTTCCATGCTGATTTGCCAATAGACCCTATTTCAAAAGACTAGATACATACGTTCTATAGGTTATTATCTATCAGCAGAATAATTTGTTCAACCCACATTTCTGTATTGTCAATTATTATGGTCGACCAACTCCACCGGCAGCAGCCAGAGCATGTTACCACGAAGCGCCTGCAAATTCTCCTGTAAATAGCGCAGCGCGGCGGCAGGGTTGGCCTGTTCCGCCACCTGCGGGACCATCGGTTTGGCCTTGCCAGCCACCAGCGCCGCCGGAGCCTGTTCTGGCAGGCCGGCCAGTTCGCGCGCTTTGTCGATGGCCGCGCGCAGATCGCCAAGCTGATCGACCAGCCCGTTTTCGAGCGCCTGCGCGCCGGTCCACACGCGCCCGCCGCCGACAGCATCCACCGCCTCCACGCTCATTTTGCGGCTGTCAGCCACGTAGCGGACAAACTGCCGGTAATTGTGGGTGATACTCTCGCGCATCTGCTCACGCTGCGCGGGGGAGAAGGGAGCCGCGTCGCTGAAGATGCCGGCGTTCGCGCCGCGTGTGAATTCCAGCCGGTTGACCTTGAGCTTTTCGTACAGGTCGCCAGTGATGGGCTTGGCGAGAATCACGCCAATGGAACCGGTGATCGTGCCGGGCTGTGCCACGATCCACTGCGCCGGGGTGGCAACAAAATAACCACCGGAAGCCGCCACGCTGTTCATGTAGGCTACTACCGGGCGATCCTTCGCCAGTTCTGTCAGCGCTGCGGTCATCGCCTCGGCAGTGATAGCCGCGCCGCCGCCGCTGTCAATCCACAGGACGACTGCCGCCGCTGTTTTGTTCTGCATCAGCGCGCGCACCTGGCGCACGACGGTCAGGTCGCCCAGTCTTTCGCCGCCAAGAAACGGGATGGGCAGGTCCAGGGGCGGGCTGGCGCTCTCACCGGGCAGCATCATGCCAGTAAGGGGCAGCACCGCGACATATTTATCCGCGTGTTTGCGCCATTCCCGTAGCAGCTTCTTTTGCGCGTCACCCCAGGTCATCAGGTGTTCGGCTTGCAGGTGTTTTGCCAGCCCTTCCTCATGCAGCACAGCATCGACATAACCTTTTTCCAGCGCGGTTTCGTCCAGATGCGGGGCAGTGTCGATCATCGCGCGCACGGCTTCGGGGGTGATGGCGCGCCCGGCGGCGATGTCCTGCACGAGGATGTCGTAGCGCGAATCCAGCAGCCAGTCTAACTGCTGCTGACCTTCCGGCGAGATGGTGTCCAGTGTCAGACTGTCGTATGCGCCTTTGAAGGGGGTGATGGCGACGGAATCCAACTGGATGCCGACAGTTTCCAGGGCGCTGCGCATAAAGGTCGGCTGCGAAACCAGCCCCAGCGTATTGAGGCTGCCGCCGGTTTGCAGGATAATCTCGTCGCAGGCGCTGGCGATATAGTAGGTGGCGTTGTCGTAATTCTGGGCGAAGGCGATCACGCGCTTGCCCTGTTCGCGCAGCCGCAGAATAGAATTTCGCAGGGTTTGCAGGTCGGCCAGCGACATCCCAAAGCCGCGCAGGTGCAGTACGATCCCTTTCGGGCGCGGGTCAGCCCCGATACGCCGGAAGTGGCGGTCCAGATCGCTGAGGCTGAGGGGGGGATGGCCCAGAACACGCCGCTGAATCCACGAGCGCTGTTCCGGCAGGGCGGGCAGGGTGGTGGGCAGGGTTATCAGAATGTAATCGAGTTTTTTGAAGCGCCCGCGCCGCCAGTTACCCAGGCGATGCCAGCCATAGCGCAGGCCGCGCACAGGATTCAGATGAAATGGCAGTTTCAGCTTGCGAAACCGTTGTAACATGAAATACCCCTCAATAAACCACTCAATCAGCCGGTAATTTCCGGACAATACCAGCAGACAAATGGGAAATTTCTTTTCAGGAGCTGGCCGCGCGCAAAAAATCCCCGAAGACAAGGCGAAAGGCGTCCCACTGCTGGTCGTGGACAGGGTGGCCGCAGTCGAACATTTCCAAACGACCCTGTGGCACACGCGCCAGAAAAACCTGCGCACATGACGCCGGGTTGAGCCGGTCCTGTTCGCCAAGCATCAGCAGCAGGGGACAGGTGATGTTGGCTGCGAGACTGACGCTGGCATCGCCGCCGGAATCAATCAGCATTTTGACGGAGCGAATCCACTGCATCATGATCGGGACCGGGTCGTCCATATCATGCAGGGCTTTTTCCTCTTCTGTGACCCAATCCACCGGATACATGCGCTGGACACCGGGGCGCATTTCGGGGCCGAAGTAACCCACCGCGCCAATCGTGCTGACGGAGCGAAACCGCCCCGGCTGCAAACCTGCTGCGATGAGCGCCACTTCGCCGCCGTCGGAATAACCGAGCATATGCGCCGGGGGCAGATCAAGGGTATCCAGAAAAGCGAGTAAATCCTCGGCATCGCGCCGGTAAAAATCGGGCGGAAAATCGCGGGGTTTAGGCGTGGATTCCCCGTAGCCGCGCAGGGTTGGGCCAATCACACGATAGTCTGCGCTTAACCAGTCGATCACGCGGCCCAGGTTGGTGCGGGCTGTGCCGAGCATCCCATGCACGACGACCACCGGGGTTCCGCTGCCCACGTCTTCATAATGCAGGCGCGCGCCTGTTGAAGTGTCTGCGAAAGGCATCGTTTACTTGACCGCTGCGGGGACTTCGCCGTTGTTTGCTGTGCTGGCCTGTTCGCGGGATTTCAACACGTCGCCGAGCGAAACGCCCATCATCAGCAGGCCAATCGTGCCCCAGATGGCGTAGGTCAGGACCGTAACGCCGTGAAACAAAAACCCAAGCGACAATGAGACTGCGGATGCCAGACCTACCGCATCGCCTGAAAGCCGCACCGCGCCTTCAAATGGGCCAATCGAAGCGACGCTGACCGGCAGCGCAATGGCGAAGGAGGCCATCGACACGGACAGCAGAGTCATCAGTTCACGGCTCTCGGTTACGCCCAGTGAAAGCGCCAGCGCATAAAATGTGCCCAGTGAGAAGGTCCATGACACCACCGAAAGTACAATCGCCTGAACCGCGCTGCGGGGTCTGGCGAGGGGGTGAATGCCATCCAGAATATGGTCAAGCAGGCTGCGCAGGGGCAGGCGCTTGATGAACGGCAGCAGGCGCTCGAAAAAACTGAGCAGGCTGCGTGCCCATTCTGGCCGGCGGGCGAAGACCAGCAGTACACCGATGGCGATAACCCCGGCCAGGCCAAACAGACCGGCTGCCTGGGTAATGGTCGCTGAAGCCTCGGGAACCTGGGTGAGTGCTGCCGCCAGTAAAATGACCACCAGCAGGGTATCCAGCAGGCGTTCGACCAGGATACTGGTGGCGGCGGTGAAAAAGGGCACGCCAGAGCGGGTTGCCAGCGCGCTGCGCGCCACCTCGCCGGCCCGCAGTGGAAGCTGATTGATGAGCATAGCGATGCACAGCATATTGAACGAATTCATGGGGGTGATACGGTCATTCAGCAGACCCCGCCAGCGCAGGCCGCGCGTCCACAAACCGATTGTGCCGGACAGCAGGGCGATCAGTATCCAGAAGACATTGGCTTCGCGCAGGCTGGTGAGAATTTCATCCAGGGGCACATCACGCAGGGCCAGCCAGAGAAACACGGCGCTGACAACGATGCTGGCGATCAGAAACAGGGTGCGGCGCATGGGCTTTCCTTCATGACCTGACTGATGAATATTCTGTCAGGAGCGCCTAAAAAGACGCTCCTTGCGTACAGATTATCCCACAGGGCTTACGATGACCTAACGACTTGCGCCAGGGTGATTGCGACTCAGCCTCCGATGACCAGTGTAGCCGTCGGTGTCGGCACGCCAAACGATTCCGGCTGGCTGATGGCTGGCGATGGGAAGATCGGAATAGTGGTGGCTGTCGTAATCGGGATCGGAATCGGCGTGATGGTTGGAATCGGTTGTGGCGTCGGGGTCGGGTTCAGCACCGCGATCAGCATATCCCGGTTGACTGAGCCGCCCGTGCGTGAGTTCATCGTCAGGCGCAGGGTGTACTGGCCGTTGTTGACGGTGGTGGTGTTCCACTGTGCCAGAGTCCCATTCTGATTGGGCTGCTGGGTACCGTTCGGCCCGGAAATCAGCGTGAAGTTACTTGACCCTACCGGCGCATAGGAGACCTGATAGCTGGCGAAATTGTTGGCTGTGGCGACCCCCAGAATCGACACTGTGCCGGTGATGGCTGTCCCCTCAGCGGGTGATGTGATGCGGGCGGTAGGCAGGTCTGTGTTCAGATCGCAGGCTGCGGTGGGCCGAGACTGGACATTTTGGGGCAGCCCCATCCGGTTGGCGGTTGAACGTCCGTCTGAGCCGAGCCAGGCAATCGCGCCGGGGTCTGACGGTACAAGCTGAACGAACTGGTCTTCGGTCACATTTTCACGGCAGAAATCGTTTGCCAGCAGCCGTGTCCAACTATCAATGACGTCCCGCACCACCGGCATTTCGCTGGCGCCGGGCGGTGGGTTGGTAATGGCGAAGTATTCGTTGCGCTGCTGCGTGCAGCCATCGCCCACCTGTGTACCTGTCGGCGCACAGATAATCAGATTTTGAACGCTTCCGGCCTGGACACCTGCGCCCAGAGCGGTATAGGGTGCAGGATTCGTGCCGGCTATGATTCGTTCGATGACGGTTTTCCAGACCGGCAGCGCGGCGTCGCGGCTGTTGGCGACGGTGGTGTTATTATCGGGCCGTCCCATCCACACGCCGACCACTGCATTGCGGCTGAAGCCCACCGCCCACATATCGCGGTTGTCGTTAATGTGGTTGATCTTGACCACCGTGCGCCCCGGATAATTGGGCAGGAACAGGGGCGCGAAGGACTGATCGTAAAACTGCGAGTCGGCCAGGATGTTCTGAATCAGGAACGCGATAGGCGCGGGCAGCACAGCGCTCGGCTGGCGAGGGGCCAGTGCTTCGGGCAGCGGCACGGTCTGATTATCCGAGTCGCGAATTTCCGTAATGGCCCGCAGCGGCGCGTACTGGCCGGTGTTCGCCAGCGCGCTGTAGGCTTTTATGAGGTCCCACAGGCGGATTTCAGTTGATTGACCGATGCCTGTAAGCGGGTCAATGACCGGCGGCTCGTTGAGGAAGGTCAGGCCCATGCGCCGGGCGATTTCGACGTAGCGGTCACTGCCGATGTAGTTGAATACCTTCATACTGGGGACATTGAAGCTGTTGGCAAGGGCCCGCCGCAGGGACACAGCCCCCCGGAACTGATTGTCCGCGTTGCTCACGGCCAGGCGCGGGTCCTGAAAATTGCGCGGGACATCAAACAACACGGTTGCCGCTGTGAGATACTCGTCAAAGTTGATCTGGCCGTTCTGGTTAACGTCGCCCAGTCCTTCCAGCGCTTTTGCATAGGAAATTGGCAGGATAGTTGCGCCGGGAAGCTGCCAGGTGAAGGCGTAATTAGTCTGACCGTCGAGTTCAGTATCATTGAAATTCGGGCTGCCAACCATTGCAAGGATTTCACCTGTGCCGGGGTTGACCGCAAGCACTGTGCCGGTTTGCAGGCCGGTGAACGCCTGGTTGCGAAGCTGTTCACGCAGGGCCTGCTGCGCGGTATCCTGAATATCGGCGCGCAGGGTGGTGCGCACCTCGAAGCCCCGGCGGAACATATCGTCGCCAAACTCGCGGATGAGTTCACGCCGGACATAATCGACGAAGTGAGGATACTTGCCTTCTGCCGAGCGCGGCGTGAAGGGCAGGGTTTGCAGTTGGGCGCGCTGCAAGTTGATATTGGCGGTAAAGTCACCACTGGCGCGCAGAATCTGGTTGCTCTGGATACAGAAGCCTGTGCTGGAGGTGCGATATTCGGCGTGCTGGAAGTTAAGGCAGCCTACTGTTGCCAGCTCACGCAGCACCGCGTCGGTGGCGTTGAAGGCATTAATGCGATTTTCTTTCGGGATCGGATCATCATCAACAGGGCTGCGCAGCAGGGCCGCCAGCAGCGCGCCTTCAACCAGGTCCACCTCGGACGCGGCTTTGTCGAAATAGAACTCTGAGGCCGCCTCGACACCGTAGGACTGGTTGCCAAAAAACTGTTCGTTCAGATACAGTTCGAGGATGAAATTCTTGTCGTACTGGCGCGCGATTTCGGAGGCGGCGACGATGATGTCGAGGCGGGTCGCGCTGGCGCTGTTGGCGCTGTTGGCGACTACGAGACGATAAGCAATTTCCTGGGTGATGGTGCGCGGGTCATCCAGGCCCCGGTTGGCGCTGCCGCGCAAATTCTGCAAGAAGGCATTGGCGATGGTGACGACATCAAACCCGGACGTTTCGTAATAGCGTGGGTCCTGCGCGCCGACGATGGCGTAAATCAGTTCGGGCGACATCTGCGCCAGTGTCACCGATTCGCGGGAGCCGCCCTGTTCGCTGTTCAACTCCGCCAGCAGATTTCCGGCGGCGTCCAGGACGCGCACGGTTTCAAAGTCCGGTTCATAATTCGCCAGCGCGACAATCTGTTCGCGGTACTGCGCGGCGATGCTGTTATAGGAGATGACCGTGTAAAGCACCATCAGCGTGCCGATGATAAACGCGCCGCCGATGAACAGAGTTGCCACGAGAATTACCCGGCGCAGGGTGGACTGGCGCTGGCGTTCTACCGCCTGCTGGTAAGCGCGGGATTCTTCGTCAAGGTCATCATAAGTGGGCGGCTCAATCGCAGCGGCATCGACCACTGTGTCATAACCCATCGCTGGTTCATAGGGCGTGGTCGCAGCCGGGGTGGCGCGGATGGTGGCGTCTGCGCCCCAACCGCTGTTGAGGGTCTGCGCGTCCGACGTACGCACCGTGTTCTGGTTGATCGCCGCCTGGCCGGGGATGGTAGCGTTGGGGTCATTGATGGGCACGCCGCTGAGTGGCAGGGGCATATCCGGGTCGAGATAGATCGGTTCAGTCCCGCCGGTGAAGGCCGTATCCTGCGTGGCCTCGCTGACTTCGACATCATCGGGCAGATAGGGCAGGTTTCCTTGGAGGACTTCGGCTGCTGTGAATTGGGAGGTTTCGGTTGGGACACCACGCGCGAAACTGACCGGCGGTGTGGCGACCAGCCACTGTTTGCTGGCATTGTCGTAGCGATACCAGGTGTCAGTATCCACGCCCATCATCCACCAGTTGTCATCTGTGTCCAGAATTAGCTGCTTGCGCAGTTCTTCCTGAAGCTGCTCGCGGGTAATCAGACCGCCGTGATACTGCTGGCGCAGCGCGCGCACCCGCCGTTCGGTATCCTGAAATTTGCGGGTGAGTTCGACCTGGGCTGGGTCCGCCAGTTCGGGTTCGGTGGTGGAAACCCCGCCTGTGCCACCAAGCTGGGCAAGCTGCTGGCGGGCATAGACTGCCGGGTCGCTGGCAGCGGGTTCCGTCACCGGAGCCTGCGGTTCCTGACCGGATTGGAGCGCTTCGAGCTGCTGACGGGCATAGGCGCCTGGGTCAAGCGCGGCGTCTTCGGTTTCAACTTCTTCTTCATCGTCTGCGGCAGTCAGCCAATCCACGCGCTGGCGGGCAAAATCGCCGGGGTGGACTTCGGTGGTTTCGCTGCCGACAGCCTGCGAAAGCGCCTCGCGCTCGGCCAGGGCCGGGCCAAAATCGTCCCAGGGGGTATCATCCACTTCCTGAGCTTCGGCAGTATCTTCATCCTCGTCCGCGCCCGGCAGAATCTCTGGCTTGGGCTGGGCTTCAATGAGGGTAGTCAGCGAGGCGACC
>CAZKIB010000133.1:14585-18807 GCA_964552425.1 uncultured Anaerolineaceae bacterium
CTGTACGATTCCAGGTCGGCGGTGTCCTCATCTTCGACCACGTCTTCCGGCGCCTGGGCCGTTTCTTCATCCTCATCCGCCGTGTCATCAAACATCACATCTTCGGGGCGCAGGACCGCAGCCGGGGTCGTGCTGATTTCAACTTCATCTTCTGGTCCAAAGCGTGTGTCTTCGGGCCGGGGCAGATGCCAGACCCCTTCTCTGGCGGGTTGTTCGTCCAATTCGGGTGGCATCGCCGGCACTTTCCAGCCGCTGGCCTGCGTGTCGGAGGTGTCCCGCTGAGGGGTTTTCCAACCGCCGGGTTTTTCCGGTTTTTTCCAACCGCCCGTAATTTCGACTTCGTCGGATGGGTTCTTAATTGGCTGAGTATCGGACATGCGTTCTTCCCACCTGATGTGACGACCCGGTATCTTGCAAAAAACAAACCTCGATCAAGGTCATTTTGTGCCTCTGATAACTCGTATTGTACGTCAAGCGTGGAGCAAAAAGCAATTCACCGGGGAAGTGGGGCAGAGGAATGAGCTGATAAAACCCTGAATTTCAGGGGCGCATCTGTTAAGAACACGGTTTGCCGAAGCATTTCCGGCTGAATCACTGTTCCGGCGCGCGGGTATCGTGGCCTTCACCATAGCCTTCCCCCGGCTTTCGGACCGGGTGCAGATCGCCATTCGCGACCACGACAATCTGTTCCGGGGTGGGCAGGGTGGCATCTGGGCTGACTTCGGGGTCCACCGGCGGGGGATCAACCGTGTCACTGACGCGCTCCGCATTCATTTTATGTTTTGGAATCAGGTCACCGGGGCGTGTTTCCGGGGTGGCGTCCGGGTCTTTTGCCAGCGGGGCTTCCGGGGTGAGGGGCGTTATACCCCTGCGGAGGGGGCGTTCCTTAAGCACAAGGGTATCTTCTTCATCTTCTTCAGCGGCAAAGTCGCTGGCGCTGCTGCTCTCTGGCTTTGAGTTATCGCGTTCGACACTGATAACAATGACGCTCACGTTGTCCTCTCCGCCGCGTTGATTGGCGAGGTCGATCAGCTTCTGGCTGGAACGCGAGGGGTTTTCTTCTGACAGGGCAAACTGGGCGATTTCGTCCGGTTTAACATGGCGGGTGAGTCCGTCGGAACACAGGATCAGACGATCACCCACTTGCAGCCGCGCATGATAAATATCGACATCCAGTTCTTCGGCCTGTCCCAGTGCGCGGTACAGAACATTGCGCATGGGATGATCTTCGGCCTGTTCGGGGGTGATGTGACCGGCGGCCAGCAGCGCTTCGACAAAGCTGTGATCCGCCGTGATCTGGCTGATTTTGGAAGAAGTGCTGTCGACCTGATAAGCCCGGCTGTCGCCCACGTGGGCGATAATGACATGCATGCCGCGTACAAAGGCCAGGGTGACGGTTGTGCCCATGCCGCGCATGTCCGGTTCATCGACTGCACGCTGCATAATCGACAGATTGGCCTGCTGGATCGAACTGCGCAGCCGTTCCGAAATATCGTCGTCAGACAGGCCGTTGATGGCTTCGTAATTGTCGCGGCTGCGCAGGGACATGCCCGATTGAATCGCTTCGATTGCCATGCGGCTGGCTTCTTCACCGGCAGCGGCCCCGCCCATCCCGTCGGCTACGACTGCCAGGACAAACTGCTCACCGGGCCACAGATGGACACTGTCTTCGTTATTTTCACGTACCTGGCCGACACTGGTTCGCGCGCTGCTGCGCAGACGAATACCGTCCCCCGAGTGCAGCATTACGGGTCTCCTAGCATTAACTGGATTTATTCTTATTCTACAGAACCCACTGACTGATGCAAGCAGGTGTTTAAGAATTGGACAGCCACATCACCTGGAATCCATCCGAGATTTGGTTAAAATAGCAAAATTCTCCCAAAGGGTGTGCCCATATTTCCCAAATACTGCCCATTTATTATTGGGGATACCTGGGATATATCGAGAACTATGCCAAAACAACTGGATGAATTGTACCGTATCGACAATTACAACGACACGTTCGCACTGGGGCATTATGCCCGCGTGATGGATGCGCTTGACCGCCGCACGGGCCATATGGTGGCCTTTAAGGTGCTGCGCCCGGAACACCTGTCCGCCGATGGTGACGTGCGCTGGGAATATCGTGCCTTTGGCAATGAAGCCAACCTGCTGATGAAGCTGGCGGACAGCCCGCATGTGGTCGATTTGCTGGACTGCGGTTATCTGTCTGGCGCAGGCGAACATCCTGACTCTGGTGAAGCCGTGTCGTTTCAGCGGGACGTGCTGGGTTTTACGCACGCGCTGGAAGATCATGCCAGTCGCGGCTGGCGGCCTTACCTGGCGCTGCAAAATCTGCCGCGCGCCCGCAATCTGCTGTACCTGATGAAACCCAACCATCCGGGGGTGCGCTGGCGTCTGCCGAGTGAGGAAGGCATCGCGCTGGCCCTGCAATTCGCCCATATGCTGAAACTGGCCCACCAGCAGAATATTGTGTATCTTGACCATAAGCTGGAACATGTGTACTGGGATGGCAGCCATCTTCAGATTATTGACCTGAACAGTTCCCGCCAGCTTGACAAAACCGAAAACGGACATGAACGGTACTTTTGTCTGGATGTGCATAACCTGTGCGTGGGTATTTTGTACCCTGTTTTTACCGGTCTATCCCCTCAGAAGGCAGCGCTGCGCCCCCAGCCAGGCCGCCTGAGTGATGTGGAAGAACGTTACAAAAATATCACCGAACTGGACTTTGGGGTCGAACCCACCCTGAGCGAGGGTATCAAGGATCTACTGCGGGCCGGCGCGGCGATGGAACTGACCAGCATTGATGCGTTTCTGGAGACGCTGTACGTTGCGGGGGCATCGCTGGGGTGGGATTTGCCGAACCATTACACCAGCCCGTCCAGCCGCGATGCCCGCACCCAGATGCGCGCGGGAATCACCCGGCTGCGCAGCGGACAGGAAGACCTGCGCGAAGCCCGGGACCTGTTCCGTGAAGCGGCAATTCAGGAAGGGATCACGCCTGATCTGGAAGCCGAACTGCGGCGGCTGGTCAAGTCTGTCAACGACATGCTGACGCACCGCGTTATACCGTGACGCGGTGTGACAAAATAAAGGTGTCTTAAAAGGGGAAAAGATGATGGGCAAAATTGTCAGTATCGTGTACCGGCCAGACCATGCCCCGGCCCAGCCTGCCGATCATTACAGCCGGGTGGCGCTGGATAGTGTTCGACTGCTGGAGGGTTACGGTATCGAAGGGGATCGCAAGGGCGGTCATCCCAAGCGGCAGATTAACCTGATGTGTCAGGAATCCCTGGACCAACTCAGTCAGGAAGGGTTCAAGACCGCGCCGGGTGCGATGGGTGAGCAGATTATCATCGAAGCGCTGGATGAAGATTTGAACGCGCTGCCTGAAGGCGCACAGCTTCAACTGGGCGATGAAGCGATTGTTGAACTGCTGACACCGCGCACCGGCTGTGATCGGTTTGAGGCGATTCAGGGGATTAACCCCAAACAGGCGGCAGGGCGTCTGGGCATGATGGGGCGCGTCATCAGGAGCGGTTTTATTCAGGTTGGTGATCCGGTACAAGTGCTGCAAGATGTCCGAGTACGTCACGATTGAAACTGAACCCACCGATGACCCGGATGTGCTGGAGATTATCACCAACCAGCAGTTGACCGTCGCGGGACAGGAAATCTATCAGAGCGCAGCCGAAGGGGATGTCGGTTCGCCTATCGCGCAGATGTTGTTTGACGGTGTGCCCGGTATTCGCGCGCTGACGATCACGTCTGATACACTCATTGTCACCCGCGACCCGGATTTCACGTGGGAAGAAATTGTCGATGAAGTGCGCGACGCGCTGCGTGATTTCTTCCTGTGATGTGAACGGAGCAGTTCAGCGTGTCAGCCGGGCAGAATGTCCACTGACACGGGCTATGGACAGATGAGCAGATTTTCCTGAAGCACAGCCAGCGGCGCTGTGCTTTTTTGATTGCGGATATACCTGAACAGGCTGCATTTGTAGAATTGCGAAAGAATAAAAACCGGTGCTTACCAGAGCCGGCCAAATTAAGTGTTCCTCATGATAAAGTTCACGAAATTTTCAAGCCGAAATAAAAGTAATGCCTGTATGCTGTTGTGTATGGCTGAAACAAATTTGTGATATGTATGGGGTTGCTATGTCAACCTCAGTTCGGGATAAGAGCTTCGAGCTGAGGCAGGTCAAGAGCCAAAGAC
>CAZKIB010000134.1:0-6117 GCA_964552425.1 uncultured Anaerolineaceae bacterium
GTGTCAGCATGTTGGTGCCGGTGTGGCCGGGCTGGCGGCGGGCGCGCACAAAGTAACGGCGCAGTTGATTTTCACGAATGTTAAAAATGAACGACAGTTTCTGCTTTTCGTTCAGTTGCAGCCCAAAGTTGCTGCGGCGGCCAGAGCGGAACTGCTTGTCCTTGCCATGATCGCCGGGCGGATAGGGGCGCTTTTCCAGAATTTTTGCATACTTCGGGCGTGGAACCAGCACCTCGCCAAAGCGGCGCTGGACCTTTGCTTTCGGCCCATGATTGGACGCCATAGATATTCACCTCATGCTCGCGGGCGGGTGCGCCCACACCAATGTACGGAAACGGTCATTCATTTTAAGGATTCTGTTGATTTTTTCTAG
Source organism: uncultured Anaerolineaceae bacterium (assembly GCA_964552425.1). GTDB lineage: Bacteria > Chloroflexota > Anaerolineae > Aggregatilineales > Phototrophicaceae. The sequence goes on from CAZKIB010000134.1 coordinate 374, forward strand.
GGTTAGTTTTGAGCGCGTACACATCCCGCTTGTTCCAGCCGGACTGCGCCGCGACGGTTCTGGCTGCACTGCTGAGCGAATCGCCGGAGTCGAGCCGTGCTTGCAGCGCATCCCGCACCCGGTCTTCATCCCAGGGGGTGTCGTCGGCCTGCAAAGCACCGCCCACCACCAGCACAATTTCGCCGCGTGGGGGATTGGCGGTGTAATGCGCCATCACTTCCTTGACGCTGCCGCGCACAAACTCCTCATAAATTTTGCTCAGTTCACGCGCCACACACACCGGACGCTCTCCCAGTGTCTCGCGGACGGCGGCCAGCGTATCCAGCAGGCGGTTGGGGCTTTCGTAAATCACCAGGGTGCGCGGCTCATCCATCAGGGAGGTCAGCGCATCCGCCCGTGCCCCGGCTTTCTTCGGCAGGAATCCCAGGTAGATGAACTGGTCGGTGGGCAAGCCGGAACCGACCAGCGCCGGCAGCAGCGCATTTGGCCCCGGCAGCGGTTCCACCCGCACCCCGCGCGCCACCGCCTCGCGGATGAGTTCGTAACCGGGGTCCGAGATGCCCGGTGTCCCCGCGTCGGATACCAGCGCCACATCCCCCTGCGCCAGCGCGTCGAAGATCGCATCCAGTTTGAAAAGCTTGTTGTGTTCGTGATAACTCGTCAGCGGAGTCGGGATGGTGTAATGCTGAAGCAGCACCCGTGTCGTGCGCGTGTCCTCCGCCGCGATCAGGCGCACTTCGCGCAGCACGCGCAGCGCCCGCAGCGTGATGTCTTCCAGGTTGCCGATGGGTGTCGGCACGATGTACAGCGTCCCCATGATGTCCCTTCATTCAAGCGCCCGCCCATCATACCATGCAGGCCGGAATTCACACGAAATTCATCAATCTAAAGGCCATAAAAAACCGTAATGTGCTTTAATAAATTTACAGATTTGGGGAGTATGAAAAATGTCAATAAACGCCGACTCATGGATCGAAATGCAGCTTTACGGGACCGATACTTTACGGATCGAACTGACGCGCTATGGGCAGTTGTGGCACGGGCAGGCCGCCCGTCTGGTGGGGCGCAATATTGTGGAACGCAGCCCGCTGGCAACCGCTGTGGGTGGCGATTTTGAAAGCGTGCGCTACCAGGTCATCAGCAATGCGCAGCGCGCCCTCAAGCACTAATACCTGAAATGATACGTTTCATTTTTATCTTTATCAGAAAACCAGATTGACCTGTCAGCCAGATTTTTTAAGACGGATTACGATAAACTGGCGGCGGCCTGTTCATCCTCGCGGTCTGCCAGAAAATAGACATACATCCGCATCTGCCCAAGCCGGACCTCATCGGCGTTATGCAGCAGAGTCAACTCTCCGGGTTGCAGGGGGCTGCCGTTGAGGAAAGTCCCGTTCACACTGTCGGCATCCTGTAGATAGAACAACCCGTTTTTGCGGTGCAAATGGGCATGAACCCGCGACACACCGTTTTCCACTGCGTTATAGCGGCTTAAATCCACATGCGTGCGGTTCGGGCCGGGGGTCGAACGCCCCAGCGAAACCGGCTCCTTAATCGTCAGGGTAATGGGCGAGTCGCTGTGCCCGGCCACGAACATGACCAGCGCCGCCTGGCGCGATTCCGGGGCGATGGCTTGCAGCGGGGCTGTGCCTGGCAGATGCCGGGTCATCAGTTGGTCAGCGCCGCCCTGCCGCCGGTGAATAATTGAGGATACGACCTGCTGCAACTCCTGCGCGCTGACCGGTTTGCCCAGAAAAATATCGGCCCCCGCGTCTAATGCCTGCGTCACATTCTGTTTGGATTTCACCGCGCTGACCACAATCACCGGGGTGGCATTGCGTTCCACATCGCGCCGCACATACCGGCAGAATTCCAGGCCGTTCAAATCCGGCAGCATCAGGTCCAGAATCACCGCGTTAGGCCGTTTCTGGTTAAACAGGCGGATCGCCCCGATCACGTCATGGCTGACCAGTGGCCTGAAGCCGCCGCGCGTCATGATAAGCGACAGGATATTGGCGACCTCGACATCATCTTCCACAATCAGAATAGTCTCGCCGTTACCCGGAAAAGTGCGCCCGTCCAGACGCAGGTTTTCCTGGGGTTGTGACACACTGCCCTGTGTCGGTGAAACAATGGATTTGACATCCACCCTCATTCGCCCCAGGCGCAGTTCATCGTTGTGCTTCAGGCGATGGGGCTTATCGGGGTCCAGCCGCGTCCCGTTGATAAATGTGCCGTTCCCGCTGTTCAGGTCGGTCACATACAGGGTCATGTCATCGGCGGACAACTCCACGTGCCGCCGCGATACACCGGCTTCCTCTGCGCCATAGGGTCCCAGGTCAATGTCCGGCTGAAAATCGACCTTGTTGTCTGCGCGGCCTATCACCTGTGGTAATTCGAGGCGGAGTTTGAGTGAGGCGGACATGCCCTCTGTGTGAATTTCGATGACCCAGGGTGCAGCTTCGCTCATAATGTTTCCCAACAACCATTTGCCGTTAGTATATCACAATTGTAATATGGAAATGGGGTAACGACGCATCTTAACTTTTGAACAGTCGTTATCTATAACGGTTCAGGCAGTTTTTTGATTCTGGCAATCAGCGCAGAGGTACTGTGATCGGGCAGATAGTCGATTAACGCGACCTGCCCACCGTAGCGTTCCACAGCCGGACGTTCGGGCAGGGGCTTGTGAGCGTAATCCCCGCCTTTCACATAAATGTCTGGCTGCAAGGTTTCAATCAGGTGGATCGCGGTATCCCCCTCGAAGATGATCGCGGCAGTCACTGGCTTGAGCGCTGCAATCAGGCGGGCACGTTCCACAGCGGGCACAAGCGGACGTCCGGTTCCTTTCAGACGGGTGGAAGCGTCGTCATCGTTGATCCCCACAAAGAGGGCATCGCCCAGCGCGCGCGCTTTTTCCAGATAATCCAGGTGGCCCACATGCAGCAGATCAAAATGCCCATTGGTGAATACCAGCGTTTGCCCGGCTGCGCGCAGGTCCGCACGCCACTGCCGCGCGGTTTCTATATCCACGCGCATCACAATTCCCTGTACAATTGCGTTAAGGGTATTTTATCGTGCGCGCGGCATGAGCGCACCTATCTTTGGTTTTTTGCAAGGGTAAAGCAGGTACTCTGATGAGGTGTTCGGTTGTCATGCCAGTTGGGAGTCAGGTGATTCATGCCGAAAATCGTGGTGGTGCTGCCCACCTATAACGAAGCCGAAAATCTGCCGCTGATGGTTGACGCGCTGCTGGCGCTGCCGCTGGCAAACCTGAATATTCTGGTGGTGGATGATAACTCACCCGATGGGACCGGCCAGATCGCTGATACCCTGGCCGAGAAACATCAGGGCCATGTCAGCGTGCTGCACCGCACCGCCAAAGAGGGCCTGGGCGCGGCCTACCGTGCCGGGTTTCGACAGGCGCTGAAACTGGACGCCGATTATATTATCCAGATGGACTGCGATTTTTCACACCAGCCGCGTTATGTCCCCATGATGGTCGAAGCCGCCGAGCGCAGTGACCTCGTACTCGGTTCGCGCTACTCCAAAGGCGGCGGCGTGGACGAATCCTGGAGCCTGTATCGCAAGGGGTTAAGCTGGTTTGCCAACAGCCTGTACGTGCGCACCCTGCTGAATATCCCCGTGAACGATGCCACCGGCGGGTTCAAGCTGTGGCGGCGGCAGACGCTCATTGGCCTGGACCTGGACCGTGTGCGCTCCAACGGTTATGTGTTTCAGGTGGAGATGACCTATATCACGCATCGCCTGGGATTCAAGATCGCCGAAATTCCGATCTACTTCCCGGATCGTGAACGCGGGCATTCCAAAATGGGCATGAAGATCGCGCTGGAAGCCGCGCTGCGGGTATGGCAGCTTCTGTATCGCTACCACAACCTGAAACCCAGTATGCGCCGCACCGAAGCCTACAGCTAGAATCCCGGTGTCATGCTGCCTGCAATCGAGTCATTCGGCTATAATCTGCAAAATTCTTGCTGGTGGGTGAAGAATGATGCAGAATCGTCTTGAGCAGAACCGCATTTCGCAGTTGACATCTACTTATGGGCCAGATGAAGCGCCGCGTTTACCGCTGGACTTTGGCGATTATCTGTCGATTCTGTGGCGGTTGGATGTTCATGCCAGTCAGCCGGCGCGTGTCAAATATTACCGCCAGTGCGCCCAGGCGCTGGGAACCGCCCTGGAAATCCACAACCGCAGCGTGTTCCGACTGGTGGAAATCACCCCGCCCGGCCAGCTTTACAAGCAGCTTCCCAACGCGCCTTACCGGGGCACCAGCCGGCTGATTGACGCCCATGACCGCAAAGCCGCCATCAGCCAGCTTGCGCAGCTTCGTCAGGATGTGCTGAAAATTGGAACCTATCAGGACCAGTGGCCGGTCAGTTGGCCCGGCAGCGGCATTGTCGATGTGGAACTGCGCGAACGGGTCTTTGCCGTGCTGTTCACTGCCCTGCAAGGCCAGTTCGGCAGCTTTGGACGTTTGCTGCTGGTCGTCGATATTGTGCTTTCAGACCTGCTGCTCGGTTTTCATCAGGACGTGAAAGAAGTCAAGCTCGACCAGCTTATCACGCAGTATCACTACCCCGACCCGAACAACAGCCGCATCCGCTGGAGCTACTACAGCGAAGACTCCTGACCGCCAGGTTCAGATGCGCGCGAAGGGTGAATGAACAGCCCGCACCCCTGGCACGTCATGGACTGCCGCGATCACCATTTCCGGTTCGACCCCGGCGGGCAGTTGGCCTGACAGAATCACAGCGCCATGATTAACGTTCGCCAGCACGCCGGCCGGAACCACCTTGCCCACCGCCAGGCGAATGAGATCATCACTGTAAAACTGGTCGACATCCAGGTTCATAATCCCTGGCATCTGTCTGAGTCTGTCCACCAGATAGGCGCGGGTGATGGCCGTGCGCGCATATCCGCGCACCGTCACCTGCCCGTTCTGCACCTCAACCATGAAGAAATGACGGTCATTGGTCAGCGGCGGATAATGTACGATGATCTCGTCAATCGCGCTGGCAAGGTCTTCGTCCGAAACATGGGCCTGAACTGGAATGTCAGCCATGATGCAGTCCTCATAAAAGCGGGTTCATTCCTTCCATTTTCCCTCATTTCGGGCAGATACGCTACATACCTTTTCATCGCAGCCCCAGCAGCAGGCGCAGCCCGCGCATCAGATCAGCCAGCGCGCCGGTGACAAAGTAAATCACCAGCAGCGCCACGATCACGATGACCGCGAGGGTGACAAGGCCCGTCCGTTCCACGATGAGGCGAGTGAGATTGCTGAGCATCTGCTGGCCGCTCTCGCCGATGGCGGTGATGTTTTCTGGCAGGACACTGAGCTGCTGGCCGAGATCGGTCAGTTGGGTGAAGGTCTGCTCAATATCCTCAAAGACGCTGTTAAAGCCCGAAAAAATGCCTTCCAGACCGGATGCCAGCGTGCTGAAGAATGATGGCATCGGCACGGTAAACGCGGGTATCGTGGGGAAGTCAATCGTATAGCTTGTCACGCCGATACTCAGGCCTGATGGGTAGCTGAACGACAGGGACTCCGTGATCGTTTCCACCGGATCACAGACCAGATCGCCGATGCCAAAAAAGTCGAACACTGTGCGGCAGGCCCCGCCAACTGTCCGGCTGATGGACCCGGTGGCGTTGGTGAAGGTGACGCTGAGAGTCGGCAGAATCGGCACGCTCACGTTCGGGATATTGATGGCGGGAAT
>CAZKIB010000134.1:6149-9102 GCA_964552425.1 uncultured Anaerolineaceae bacterium
AATCTCGAAACTCTGAATCACGCTGACAGCGGATTCCACATCGTCGCGCACGGTGTCAAACTGAGTCTGGGCGGTTTCGATGGTTTCACCAAGCGCGGCCATCTCCGCTTCAATGCGGCTCAGGGGCAGTGCAACCGCCGAGCCGAGGCTGCCCGTCACGTTCGTGAAACCCCAGTAAATCACGGCCACCGCCAGCACGGGGGCCAGTGCGCGCATAATCAAAAGCAGGCCGGATAGTCGGGACATGGCTCAGGCTCCATCCGGCGGCAGGCCGCGCAGCATTCGCCAGCCGCGTGTCAGATCATCCAGCAGCGGCACACCAAAATAGATAATCACCAGCACCAGCAGCGCCAGCATGACCAGTGTCAGGGTCTCGGCCCAGCCGGACAGCACGCGCAGAATGCTGTTGAGCAGCAGTTCGCCCTGCGAGGTGATTTCATTCACATGATCCGGGACAAGCTGCAAGGTGGCATTCAGTTCATTGATGTTGGAGAAGGCTGTCGAAAAGGAATCAAACACATCGGTGACACCTGAAAGGGCATCGCGCAGGTCATCGTCCAGTTGACCAAGCACGGACAGGGGAACTGAAAAGGATGGGATCGCCGGAAAATCCAGCGAAAAGTTCGTGCTGCCGATATTCAGGCCTGACGGATAGGTGATGCTCACCCCGGCGATGGTCGTGCTGCTGGTGCGCATACTCACGGTGGGAACCGGAATACTGGCTGAGGGAATATCCAGGCTGGGGAACTGGAGATTCGCCGGAATGTTGGGGATCAGGTTGGGGATGCTGAAGTTACCCAGCACACTCAGCAGGCCGGTGATTTCAGTGTTGACCGCTTCAATGTCGTCGCGGATGCTGTCCACCGTCGTGCGAATATCCTCAATCTTCGTGCGAATCGTTTGCAGCGGCGGGTCCACTGCGGCGCGCACATCATTCAGCACCACCGCCAGTGTACCCCCGACAATCAGAATCACCAGCACGGGCGACAGCGCCCGCAGGATTAACAGCAGGCCCGAAATGCGCCTTATCATGATTCCCCCTCTCCCTGTAGGTCTGTAATGCTCGGCTTACAGATATTCGCATTTTAATTTGAAACGATATATTGGGCAAAAGCGGGTGAAATATTCCGCGAAAATAACTGACATAATTTGTCAGCTATTGCAGGTACTCTGAATGGGCGTATACGATGTGGAGGGATCACGATGAGCAAAGTTGTGTTGTACATCGCGGCCAGCGTGGACGGTTACATTGCGGATAAAGATGGCGGAGTCGGCTGGCTGGAAGCATTCCAGCAGGAAGGCGAGGATTATGGCTATGCGGCGTTTTCCGCGACAGTTGGGGCGGTTATCATGGGCACAGCGACCTATGAGCAGGTGCTGACTTTTGGCCCCTGGCCGTACACGGGTATGGAAACCCACATCTTCACGCACCAGACCGGGCTGCCCAGGCCAGATGAGTCGGTTCATTTTTATTCAGGCGAACCCGGCGACCTGGTGCGTGACCTGAAAGGCAGAATCGAAAAGGATATCTGGCTGGTCGGCGGCGGCAAGCTCGTCACCGGGTTTGCGAACGCCAATCTGATTGATGAATACCGGGTGTTCACCATGCCGCTGCTGCTGGGCGATGGAATCCCGCTGTATCATCCTTTTGAACCCGGCTTCCACCTCAAGCTGATCGACCACCATGTCTATCCTGACGGCGTGGTGATGCTCAGGTATCAGCCGGCAGCGTAATCACAAACAACAGTGTGGGGCGCGGTGATCGAAGCGCCCCGATCTGCTGCTCATTTTAGGAGGAGGCGGGAAGCTGACCCGGTGCGCCATCATTTAAGAGCAGCGGCCAGCTTTCTTCGATGTCCTCGTACTGGATGGTCACGGTTTCCTCGACCATTTCGCTGGAACTGCTGTTGAAGTCCGAGTATTTCACCTGTGAAATCCACGCCTTTTTGACGGTCCACTGGCGGGTGACCATCCCGTCATCGACGGCCTGAAGGGTAAGGGTGCGCGTCGGGCGGATAATATCCCCACCGGCCTCGAAGGTATCCCGAATCCACCTGTTGAAGGTGGCGTGCGGGTCACGCTGCACCATTTTGGTGATGGTAAAGGGGTCCTGAAGTTTTTTGATGGCGGTGGTGGTCTTTACGTCGAGCCGGAACGTCACCAGCCCGGATACGCTGAACACCCCGGCGACTGCCTCGCCATCAATCAGCACCTTAAATTCGTTGGCAACCAGGCTGTCGATGGCCTGAACGTGCTGCATCTCATCTGACATGGTGTATGACTCCTGCAAATGGCCGGTATTATTTATTCAGTATAGCTTAATCTGCGGCCCGGTGCGCGGGCAGCAATCTGGCCGAATTTCGTGTACACTCGATGATAGCGTATGCAGTCCAATGGTGAGGTGAATAGTCTGTGAGTAGATGCTGGCTGATCAGTTGGGTGATCGCGCTGCTGGTGGGGTGCAGCCCCGGCGCGCAGGGGCCATCGGTCCAGGTGCTGCCGACTCTGGCGGTGCTGCCATCCCCCACGCCGGAAGCCTTCACGCTGGATGCCGCCGAACGGGTGGCGCGCCAGTTCCTCGAAGCGTGGCGCAGCAGCGATTTTCCGGCCATGCACAGCCTCATCACCTTTGCCAGCCAGGAAGCCATGCCGCTGGCCGAATTCACCGCGCTGTATCAGAATGCTCACACGACCATGAGCCTGGAGACGCTGGATTACACCATCATCAGCCAGCTTCTGGACGCCAGCCAGTTTATGATTGTCGGCTACACGGTTGATTTTCAGACGGATCTGCTGGGCACATTTACGGACGCCAACCGCACCCTGCGCCTGACGTTCGACCCCCAGGTGGGCAACTGGCGGGTCGCTTGGTCGCCGGGGGATATTTTTGCGGCGATGAGCGGCGGCGGGCGGCTGCGGCTGGAGCCGCGCATCCCCAGCCGCGCCAACATTT
>CAZKIB010000134.1:9122-18367 GCA_964552425.1 uncultured Anaerolineaceae bacterium
AAGGCCGCGTGCTGGCAGACCAGAACGGGCGGGCAGTGGTGGTCAGCGTCATCAGGCAGCAAATCCCGGCGATAGAAACCTGTCTGGCACGGCTGGCGGTGGCCGTGAATAAACCCGGTGAGGATATTCGTGAACTGCTCGACAGCCGCTCGGCGGATTGGCTGGTGGAAGTCGGCACGATTGAACCAGTTACCTATGTGCAGCAGCACGAACAGCTTGAACAGGACTGCAATGCCCAGTTTCGGGATCGCCCCGCGCGGCGCTACCCGGATGGCGCGGCCTCGGCCAACATTGTCGGTTATGTCGGGTATCCGAGCGAGGCACAGGTTCCCGCTGTGGTTGCCGCTGGTTTTCCGCAGGATACCATTCTCGGACAGTCCGGCATCGAAGCCAGTTGGGATGAAACCCTGCGCGGCAAACCGGGCGGACGTCTGCTGGTGACGCAGCCCAACGGGAATCAGGTCGTCATCACCGAAGGCGCTTCACAGCCTTCCGAAAGCATCTGGCTGACGCTGGATACCGATTTGCAGCACTTCATTGAGCGCGCTATCAGCCAGGCATATGCCAATGGTCTGCCCGGCAGTCGATCACGAGGCGCGTCGGCAGTTGTGCTGGATGTCAACACCGGGGCGATTCTGGCGATGGTCAGCTACCCTACCTTTGACAACAACGCGTTTACGCCCTTCCCAACCATTGGACGCGCTGCCGCCAACCAGATCGTCAAGCAGGTGCAGGAAGATGAGCGCCGTCCACAGTTGAATCGTCCGACGCTGGGCATTTATCCCGCCGGGTCGGTGTTCAAGGTTGTGCCGGCCATTGCCGCCGCCGACAGCGGAGTCTACACGCTCGACCAGCGCTATTCGTCCAGCGGGGTATGGAACCGTGATATTCCGCGTTATGACTGGCTGGCGGGCGGGCACGGCACGCTGACCCTGCCGCAGTTTCTGAAATATAGCTGCAACTCGTGTTTTTATGAAACCGGCTACCAGCTTGATCTGGTGGACCCTTTCCTGCTGCCATCCTATGCGCGGCGTCTGGGGTTGGGTGAACTGACCGGCCTGCGCGACCTGCCCGAATCCGCTGGGACGATCATTGACCCTGCCATCCGGCGGGAACAGGGCGGCCAGTGGAGCTACTCGGACGCGGTGAATATGGCAATCGGGCAGGGTGAGGTCGAAATCACGCCGCTGCAACTGACCCGCCTGTACGCAGCCATCGCCAACGGTGGCATTCTGTATCGTCCTCAGTTGGTGCAGCGGGTCGGCATTCTGGGCGAAAGTCCCAGCTACGTGATGGAACCGGACCCCATGCGCGACATCAATGTGAAGCCGGAAGTGCTGGCAATGGTGCAGAACGCGCTGTGTACCGTCACCACCGAGCAGGGCGGCACAGCCGAACATATCTTCCGCCGCTCACCGCTTCAGGAGAATATCATCGCCTGTGGCAAAACCGGCACGGCCCAGGCCACCGGCGATGTGCCACCCCATGCCTGGTTCGCGGCCTACGCCCCCAAAGACGCGCCGGAAATCGCTGTCGTCGTCATGGTCGAAAACTCCGGCGATGGCTCGGCGGTGGCGGCCCCGCTCGTCAGGGAAATTCTCGAATATTATTATTTCGACATTGACCTGACCACTGCCCCGGCAGTCGCCCAGTCGCCGTGACCGGGACCCTGTGTTCGATGCCCCACAGGATTCAACCATAACCATGCGCAGCCGTTACCTTGTGATGAGTATGGCCGTCGCGCTGCTGCTGTTTATCACTCTGGTGGTATCCGATACGTTCCAGCGCTACCCATACCCCTGGCTGTATATTTTTCTGCTGGACCTGCATGTACAGCTTGCGCGGCTGGGGCTGGCAGCGGCGGCGCTGATGGGCGGGGTCGCACTATACACTGGCCTGATCCGCAAAGGGGATGTGACACCGCTGTTCCGCAGCGCGGCTTATACGGTGTTTGCCACCGTCCTGCTGTCGGCGCTCATGGGGGCGGTGATGCTGACACAAAACGGGCGCCCGCGTGAGGATGCCCATCTTTTTTACGGCGCAGCGGGGGTGCTGGCGCTGCCGTTTTTTATCTTCGTGGAAACCACCGCCAAAAAACGCCCGGCAATGGGCGTCTATGTCTGGGGCTTCGCGCTGGTCATCGGCTTTCTGCTGCGGGCGATGATGACTGGCGCATAGGGGCATATCGCAGCGTGCCCGGTGGTTTCGGTTTCGCTAGATGTAGTTCCCCGGCACGCTCTGGTTGCCCTTTTTGCCATCCGGCCAGACGGTGTTCTGGTTGAACTTGACCCCGCTGACGCTGGCGCCTTTCATGACCGCGTTGAGCAGGTTGGCGTCGTTGAGGTTGAGATTGGTCATGTTCGCGCCCTGCAAATTGGCCCCCTGCAAGTTGCACGAGGTCATGTTCGCGCCCTGCAAATTGGCCTGATTCAGGTCCGCGCCGGGAAGCTGCGCCAGCGCCAGGTCCGCAAAAAACAGATTGGCCGAACGCAGTGAGGTTTCCCGCATTTTGGCGGAGGTCATCGCGGCAAGTTTCAGGTTTGCGCCATTCAGGTCCAACCGGGTCATATCCAGTTCCTGCAAATTGACACCGGCCAGACGCGGGTTCGAGCCGGCGCCGATCAGCGCGAGGATTAACTGCTGGCGAGTAATTTCAGGCATGGCTCATGTTCTCCTTTTGATAAGCAATAATCTGGTCAATCGTATCATCCAGAGCGGTGGTAGGTTCCCATTCCACCACCTGCTTGATTTTATCCAGGCTGGGAACCCGGCGGCGGAAATCTTCAAACCCGGTTTCATAAGCCTCTTCATAGGGAATAAGCCGGATTTCCGATTGACTGCCCACCTGCTGGCGGACCCGCTGCGCCAGTTCCATAATGCTGATTTCTTCTGTGCTGCCGATATTAAACACCTGTCCGACAGCGGCAGGCGTTTCAGCCAGTTCATGGATGGCCTGCGTCACATCGCGCACATTACAGAAACAGCGCTGCTGCTGACCATCACCATACACCGAAATAGGTTCATTCGCCAGCGCCGAGCGCACAAAGCGCGGCAGGACCATCCCGTACTGTCCGGTCTGGCGCGGGCCAACCGTGTTAAACAACCGGAAGATCACCACCGGCAGGCCCACCTCACGATGATAGGCCAGGGCCAGAAACTCGTCTATCGCTTTGGACGCGGCGTAACTCCAGCGGCTGCGGATTGTCGGCCCCAGCACCGTGTCGTCGTCTTCATGGAAGGGGAAGCGCACACCTTTGCCATACACTTCGGATGTGGAGGCGATCAATACTTTTTTGCGGTAGCGCCGCGCCGTTTGCAGCACCACTTCAGTGCCACCAATGTTGATCTCAATGGTATCGATGGGCTGGCTGATAATCTTCTGGACGCCAACCGCCGCCGCCAGATGAAAAATCACATCACATTCACTGACGAGGCGGTCAATGACATGGATGTTGCGAATATCCTCAATGGCATAATGAAAATTCGGATGCCCTTCCAGGTGAGACACGTTCCTGAACCGGCCCGTGCTGAGATTATCAATGATGGTCACGGTGTAGCCGGCCGCGATGAGCCGGTCTGCCAGGTGACTGCCGATAAAGCCCGCGCCACCTGTAATTAACGCATGAGTCATAGACTGCTCCTGCGAAGCGAATATGCGCCACGATTGTATATGCCCCTGCGCAAATGACAAGCCCGGCGCTGCACAGTTGGGCAAGACGCCACAGGTAAAAGTAGACAATATTGGCGAAACTATACGAAAGTATGCTAAGATTTTGCAGCACTTCCCCGCTGTTTTGTTGGCGGCAAGTTGTAAAAATAGATGCAGTGTTCGTTATTGGTAATTACCTTTCATATCTGGAGTATTTATGGAACTGGTGAACGCTGAACCAACCGACGCGGCCCTGACATTGCGGTTGCAGTCGAACGATTTAAGCGCCCTCGGAACCCTCTTTGACCGTTATTACGCACAGATTTACCGCACCGCCGTCGCCATCACCCACGATGAAGCGGTGGCCGAAGACATCACTCAGGACTGCTTTTTACGCCTCCACCGTTACGCCAACCGCATTGATACCAGCCTGCCGCTGGCCCCCTGGCTCTACCGTGTCACCGTGAACCTGGCCTATACGTGGGTATCCCGACATAAGAAAAGACGCGTATCCTTAGAAACTGTGGTAGATTATCTGATGAGTCCACCGCGCAGCACCCCGGATCACGTCATCGAAGTCACCGGGGTTCAGGAAGAAGTGCGCCGGGCGATTGCGGCACTCAATTTTAATCAGCGGGTCGTGGTCGTGCTGCATTATTTAAATGGACTAAGTCTGGAAGACATCGCACAAATTCTGGACTGCCCGGTTGGTACGGTGAAAAGCCGCCTGTACTATGCGCGTGAAAACCTGCGCCACCGGCTGGTCAGTATGAATGGAGAACAACAAGTCGCTCATGGGTATACCCGATAACCAGTTCGATGATTATGTCGCCATGACGCTGCAAACCCAGACGGTGGTCACCCATCGCCAGAAAGATCATGCCTGGGAACGGCTGCACAAACATGCCAAAGGGCAGGTGATGCTGGTGGCTTACGCTGCCCAACCAGCGCCGGTTCAGCCCGCGCTCAGCCAGCGTGATCAGATTGCTGATCTGCTGCGGCGGTTGACAGCCGCCCTGCTCACCGACGATAGAATGTATCACCGCGCTGCCGAAACCCGCCGCCGGGCACCCATTACTACTGTACTGGGGTCCGTGTTTGTGATTCATGCCTATATGCCTGTCCGCTACTATGCGTACTAACCAACCCGGCCTGATTTCACAGCCCCGCCGTACCATTTACATACCGTTGTGAAACAACCTTATGCAAACCTTAATTTAGATACTTGGGATTGCCAGTTGGCAGTCAAAAATTTGCAGTATAATAAAAGTTACCGGGTATCTTAATGAATCCTCAAATGTATGGAAGACGCTTATGGTTGCTGCGCCACGTGTCATTACTGCTGACCCCACTGGTTCCATCGCTCGTATTGTGCGCGCCGTCGCCGATCTGTTGGACCGGTCCCTGACCATTATCGACCTTTCCAACGGTCAGGAAGCCCTGGCTGAAGCCCGCAAGCAGGACAGTGTGCTGCTGATTACCACCGTCGAACTGGACGACAATATCCGGGGCTATCAACTCGCTATCGAAGTGAGCCAGGCCGCGCCCGATACCCGTGTGATTGTGCTGGCGGAAAGCACCGACCCGGAACTGGATGTTCAGGAACTGGTTGATTCGCCCTATGTCTATATGCACCGCCCGGTGGACCTGAACCAGTTTGCGCGGGTGATCCTGGCGGCGCTGGAAGGCGGCGATATTTTCGCGGCGACCCAGGCCCCACCGCAGTTATCCGCTTCCGCCACGACCATTGATCTGGGGCAGATGCCGTTTCTGGACGCGGAAGGCGCGCGCCCCATTATTGATACCCTGCTGACCGATGTGGGCGCGATGGCGATTGTGTTTGCCAATCGCGGCGGCGAGGTACTGCTGGAACGCGGCGCAGTCGGTTATCTGGACCGTGAAAAACTGACACAGGCGCTGCAACCCATGTTCGGCACGACCATCGAAATGGGTGATCTGGTCGGTGGCAATCCCCGCACACTGCATTTTTATGACGGCGACGACTATGATGTCTTCGTCATTTCTGTCGGGCTGCACCACTTTTTGTGCCTCGTCTTCAATGGTGAAGCCGGCAACCGCGCGTTTGGTTCGGTCAACCGCTTTGGCCGCCGCGCCGCCGAAGACCTGGTCGCGCTGCTGGGGGCTGCCGCCTTTGCTATCGAGACTGCCGCGCCACAGCCCGCCGCTGCCCAGCCGCGTAAGGGCCGCCGCCGCAAAGAGGAAGACGAACCCCAGGAACTTTTCCAGCCGTTGGAGCGCGCCAACAATACGTTTGAACCCACTTATGAAGAACCTGAAATGCTTCAGCTTGAACCGATTCAGGAACTTGACCTGAGCATTTTTGACAACCTTGACGGATTGGATCTGAACGAGATGGACGACCTGTTCGATCCTGAAAAATTGGCTGATCTGGCGAATGAGAGCGCCCGTAAAGGCGAACTCATTGACGACGACCTGGCCCGTCAACTGGGTATCATGCCCCGGATGGACGAGTGATTATTCCCCTCATCCCTGATGGGAGAGGTGCGGGAGGATGGCTGGTTTGAACGTGTCTGAACAGAACCCAAGTACAACCGCTTCCAAAGACCCCCTGATCGGCAAACAACTGGGCGATTATCGTATCACCAGCCGCATCGCTTCGGGTGGGATGGCGCGCGTTTACAAGGGCATGGATTACAGGCTGCAACGTCCGGCGGCGATCAAGGTGCTGGAACTGTATAACGCCGATCACGACGAGTCAGTTACCACCCGCTTCAAACGCGAAGCCCGTGCCGTCGCCGCGCTGGATCACCCCAACATTATCCCGATTTACCAGTACGGGGAAGATGAGGATACCGGCGTTTATTTTCTGGCGATGAAGCTGATTAAAGGCCGTGATCTGGCCGAGGAACTGCGGCGCGTCAAAAAAACCAAACAACCAATCATGGAGGTTGAGCGCGCGCTGTCGATCATGCAGCAGATCGCTTCGGCGCTGGATTACGCCCATTCGCAGGACATCATCCACCGCGATGTCAAACCCTCGAATATTCTGATTGATAAGGACGACCACGCCATTCTGACCGATCTGGGGCTGGTCCTGCGGGCCAAAGCCGAAACGACGATGGGCACTGCTTTTGGCACGCCGCGCTACATCGCGCCGGAGCAGGCCACCTCGTCGGATAAAGCGGTGCCGCAGAGTGACATTTATTCTTATGGGGTCATTTTATACGAACTGCTGACCGGCCAGACGCCCTTTAACGGTGACTCACCGATGGAGATCGCGCTGGCGCATATCAGTGAGCCGGTTCCTTCACCGCGTTCGCTGAACCCGGACATCCCCGCTTCTGTTGAGAAGGAACTGCTGAAGGCGCTCGATAAGGAACCCACCCGGCGGCATAAAAGCGCGACAGCCTTAATCGAGGCGGTTAAACGGGGTTACAAACCTGCGGTTGATTCGGCCCTGGCCGTCGTCGCGGCGTCAAAGTCAGACCCCGACCCGGAAAATGAAGAACTGACTCTCGGCCTGGCGCCGGCGGTTCGCCCGACAGCGCCAAAAATTGTGAGTGATTCCACACGCGGCGATGAACAATCCGCCCGCAAACGCTCGACCCCCTTGATGCTGATGATCGGCCTGATGGTGCTGGTCGCCGGGGCCTTTATCGTCAACGGCCTGCTCGGTCTGGGTGGCAGCCAGGCGGCGGCTGGCGGCGCGCCGGTCACGCTCATTTATGATGACGTGACCTTCACCATCATCAACGAAGGCGACTATGATCTGAATGTGCTGCCGCTGCAATTTGTGCGCGGTGTGGATGGCGATGGCGATGATTTCAGCGGGGACCGCATTCCCCGTGATGTGCTGCCGGTGGAGCGCAACTGCTTTCAGATCGTCCTGAGCGGCGGAACCGCCGGTGTGCCTCCTCAGTGCAGTCCTATCAGCCAGCACCGGCACGGGCAGGAGATGCTTTCCAACCCCAAGCGTGTGCCCTGGCGCAGCGAGACCGAAGACAACACCCGCGTGGCAACCTTTGAAGTGCGCTACAGGGGCCAGCTTCTTGCCCGCTGCGACACCGTTGAACGCGGCGGTTTTGGCGAATGCCGCTTCACATGGCCGGAAGTGCCGCCGGAAAGTTAATGGATAAACCAATTAGACTACGCCTAATTCTGGATTAGACAGCGGGCTTCAGCCCGTTGCCAATGGGCTAAAGCCGCATTGTCTATCAGGCTTTTTCTTTTTCGTTTATCCATAAAAGCCGCTGGTCTCAGGACAAGCGAGTCTGGCTTTCCGGCGCAGTCTGCCTGAGACTGCGTAAATTCTCCCTGATTTGGACATATAATCAACACTATAGTCTGGAGTGCGAATCAGGAGCAGCGCGATGTCTCATGCAGTGGTGGTTGGCGGCAGCCTGATGGGGATGCTGGCGGCGCGGGTATTGAGCGATCATACGGATCAGGTCACGATTATCGAACGGGATCATCTGCCCGACAGCGCCGAGTTTCGGAACGGGGTGCCGCAGTCGCGCCATCTGCATGTGCTGCTGGCAAAGGGCCGCGAAATTCTGACGGAATTTTTTCCGACTTTTCAACAGGATTTTGAGAAACTCGGTATTCCGAGCATTGATGTGGGCGGCGACACCGCCAGCTTTACAGAAGGTGGCTGGATGAAACGCGCGCGAACGGGTGTCCTCAGTACCCCGGCCAGCCGCGTCACCATCGACTGGTACGTGCGCGATCAACTGCGTAAAAACCCGAAAATTACCTTTCTGCCGGAAACCGAGGTCGAACGTCTGACTGTCGATTCCGCAGGCCAGAAAATCACGGGCGTGGAAGTGACCAGCCGCGCCGATCACAGCACCCGCGCCATCGAGGCCGATCTGGTAGTGGATGCCAGCGGACGTCTGTCGAAAGCGCCCGAATGGTTAAAAACACTCGGCTATGAAGTGCCACCGCACACCGTCGTCAACTCCTACCTGGGTTATGCCACCCGCTGGTATGAGATGCCCCCCGGCCAGACCTTTGACTGGCACATCATTCTTATCACAGGCCAGCCGGGTAACGGTAATTTTCGCGGCGGCGCGATCCAGCAGGTGGAGGGCGGCCAGTGGGTCGTCACACTCGGCGGGGTGAATAAAACCTATCCGCCAACAGACGAGGACGGTTTTCTGGAATTCGCGCGGCAGTTGTCTTCCCCTCTCATCTACGAGGCGATTAAAGACGCCAGACCGACCAGCCCGGTGTACGGCTACCGGCGCACGGAGAACGTCTGGAATCACTACGAAAAACTCACACGCCACCCGGAACGCTTTTTTGTGATCGGCGACGCCTACTGCGGTTTCAACCCTATCTACGGGCAGGGCATGAGCGTAGCGGCGATGGAAGCGCAGAAGCTGGATGAACTGCTGCGCCAGTACGGGCTGAATGTGCCCGCCGCTACCATGTACCGGGCGCTGGCGAAGGTCATTTCCAACCCCTGGCTGATGGCAACCGGTGAGGATTTGCGCTACCCCGGCACGGAAGGGGATCGCCCCGGCCCGGCGGCGCGTCTGGTACAGAAGTATATTCAGCAGGTCATCGCCGTGCTGACACAAAAAAAAAAAGTGAGCGCCGCCTTTATCAAAGT
>CAZKIB010000134.1:18413-18635 GCA_964552425.1 uncultured Anaerolineaceae bacterium
ATCGCCAGAGTGCTGCGTCACAGCCTGCGCAGGATTGAGCGGGATGACCGGCTGAACGCGCCCATCGTGCGGCACGGGCAGCCTGCCGCTGGCGACTGACAACTGTAACTTTTTCAGGAGACAGGACATGCGCAAATGGATATGGTTTTTACTGGTCGGTGCGCTGCTGGTGGTTCCAATGGCTAGCGCGCAGGACAGCAGTGAACGGGTCAGCCTGACCAT
>CAZKIB010000135.1:0-638 GCA_964552425.1 uncultured Anaerolineaceae bacterium
CCGGTTCCATCGACATGGCGTGCAGCATCAGTTCGCCGATGCGTTTGCTCGCGCCCATAATATTGGAGGGATTGACCGCTTTATCAGTGGACACCAGCACGAAACGCTCGACATCATAGTTGAGTGACATTTCCGCCAGGTTGAGCGTGCCGTTGATATTCACGCGCAGGGCTTCCTGCGGGTAATATTCCAGCATGGGTACATGCTTGTAGGCGGCGGCATGAAAGACAATCTGCGGGCGATGTTTCTTGAACACCGCGCGCACCGGTTCGAGCGAAGCAATGTCGATCAGCGCCGGAACCAGCTCAATTTCAGGATACAGCGTGTGCAGTTCCACGCTCAGGTCATGCAGGCCGCTCTCGTTGTTATCCAGCAGCACCACCTTGACCGGCTCGTAATCCATAATCTGCCGGCTCAGTTCCGAGCCAATCGACCCGGCGGCCCCGGTAATCAGAATGGTTTTGCGCATGACGGCGGAAAGGGCTACATCCTTATGGCGTGTCACCGGGCTGCGGCCCAGCAGGTCTTCCGGCTGAATCTCGCGCAGCGGCGGGACATCGCTGTGCTGGTTGCGCACCAGTTCAAACACATCAGGAATCACATTGATACGCGCCTGCGTCTGCTGGAGAAGCTGCGTC
>CAZKIB010000135.1:648-2731 GCA_964552425.1 uncultured Anaerolineaceae bacterium
TGGCACAGCGACACAATTTCGCGGAAATCCTTGCCCGAAATGTTGTGGATCGCCAGCACAATCAGATCAACGGCCTCTTCCTGGGCGACGCGCGCGATGTCATGCCGCCCGCCAATCACCCGGCAGCCTTCGACATACATCTTGTGTTTGTTCACATCGTCATCAATGAAACCGACGATGCGATAACTGTTGTCCGGGAAGCGGTGTTTCAGGCGCCACGCCAGGTCCTGGCCGGATTCTCCCGCGCCGATAATCAGCACCCGTGTATTGGCAGTCGGGAATTCGCCGTGCCAGATCGCCCGCCAGCGCCACGACAGCCCCAGCGCCAGCCGCGAGCGATAGCGCACCGCCACCAGGCCCACCAGCGCGAAGCTGCTGCCAACAAGCACCACACTGAGCGGAATAGGGCGGGGCCTCAGCAGAAAGTTGGCGAGGAAGATCACCGTTGTGGCTGCTGCTACCGGG
The DNA here is from genome assembly GCA_964552425.1 of uncultured Anaerolineaceae bacterium. Taxonomy (GTDB): domain Bacteria; phylum Chloroflexota; class Anaerolineae; order Aggregatilineales; family Phototrophicaceae. Next base: position 1,114 of record CAZKIB010000135.1, read on the forward strand.
GAAACAATGACGGTGACGCCGTGCCCGCTGGTCTGTGACCAGATGCGCTGGTAGACCCCAAAGCCATACAGCGCCACCAGGACAGTCAGCGCCGAAGCCACCAGCGCCGGCATACTCTGGCCCAGATCAATCGGGGCGGTTACAGCGCGAACAAGAAAGGCTCCCACATAGGCTGCGATGATGACAATAAAATCAACCACCAGCCACAGCCCCAGGTTTCGACTACGCTGACTAAAATCAGGCATTGAGGCCATGATAAATCCATCTTCCTTCTTACTTAAACGCACAGGTTAAACACCGAGGCCACCGCTTATCCGGTCTTTCGCCGCCTACAATTTCTCGTGGCTTTCCGTCTGGGGCCGGTGGCCGTTCTGTTGTTTTTCTTCGGCCACTTCCGGCGCGTAATAATAACCGTAGCCGTAGCCGTATTCGTAGTTCTGGTCACGCGGGTTCACGCGGTTTACCACCACACCTTTAATCTCAATGCCCAGGTTCTGAAGCTGTTCTTTTACCTTCACGGCTGCGCCCCGGCGGGTATGCCCGCAGTCCACCACCATAATCACCCCCGCGTTGGCGGTTGCGGCCAGCACCGCGCTGTCGGCCACCACCAGCGCCGGCGGGGTGTCGATCATCACCACGTCAATATCCGTCGAAGCCCGGAAAATTTCGATCCAGCGCTGGAGCAGCGTGGACCCCAGTATTTCAGCCGGGTTAGCCGGGGTAAAGCCCGCCGTAATCACCCACAATTTGGGCAGGGGCGTGCTTTGCATACAATCCATCAGGTTCACCGGCAGGCGCTTCTGACGCCCTTCATCCGATTTCGCAGTGGTTTCGCGCGGTTCGGCGGAAAGCAGCGTCGTCAGCCCGATATTGTTGTCCAGCCCAAAAATTTCATGCACTTTCGGGCGGCGCAGGTCGGCGTCGATCAGCAGCACCTGCAAACCGGCCATCGCCATGCTGATCGCCATGTTGGCGGTGGTCACGCTCTTGCCTTCTTCCGGGCCGGGGCTGGTGACGACATAAATGCTCGTATCGCCCTGGTTGCTGCCAAACAACAGGTTCGTTCGCACAGAGCGGTACGCCTCGGCGAAAGGCGACATGGATGGCATGTTCATAATCAGGCGGCTGGGGTAGTCGTCGGACTTGCGGCCAATTTTCATAATGGCCCCCAGCACGGGCAGCGCCAGCGTCTGGGCCGCTTCTTCCGTGTTGCGGATCGTTTCGTCCAGATGCTCATAAATGAAGACCGCGCCAACGGCCAGACCGCCGCCGACCAGCGCGCCGAGCAGCGGCACAATCACCGGGCTGGCACCGCTCGGTTCAGTTGGAATGCGCGCGCGTTCGACAATATCCAGCGCGTTGGTGTTCTGTTGAAGCTGGCTGATCGTGTCCGTAAACTGCGCCACCGTCGCCGACGCTTCATTGATCTGCGTAACGAGGGCGTTGCGCTGCCCGGTCAGGCGGGTCGTCTCGGCGGTAGTCGTGGCATCTTCCAGTTGGCTGGTAATCACATCCAGTTCGAGCCGCGCCTGTTCAATCTGCCCGGTCAGCGCCGTGATCTGAGATGACGCAAAATCAATCTGCGCCTGTTGTTCGGGTGTCAGGTTGGACGGGCTTT
>CAZKIB010000135.1:2753-5126 GCA_964552425.1 uncultured Anaerolineaceae bacterium
GGCTGTTGGCAATATCCGCCGCCAGGATCGCGTCGGTATAGCTGACACTCACCACCATCAGCGAGGTCCCGGTGAGAATTTCGGTGTCGATCAGGCTGCTCAGTTCATCGGCTTCCAGCGGCAGATCCAGCGCCTCGATAGTCGATTCCAGCACATCAATGGTGCGCGCAAGCTGGGCATAGGTCTGGGCCAGTTCGATCCCGATACGAATGTCGGACTGTTCCGGGTTACGTGCTTCAATAAAGCGGCCGATTGCGATGATGGTCTTGGCCTGGTAGACGGAGGGCCTGCCTGTATTGACGATAAAGCTCAGACCGCCGCCGATAAAGGCAGCCACCAGGATGAGCCACAACCACCTTCTGAAGAGGCGGATGTATTGTGCGAATTCCATGACATTCTCCTGCGAGGACAAACGTCCCCGTAATTTTCGTCACTTTTATCAACTTTTCCTATCATACATCATGATAGAATAAATTAAGTTTAAGTTTCATGACCGTAACCAGCCGGCGCTGGCGCAGGTGACTTAATCAAAAAGAAGCTGTATTTGAGGTAGGGGCGCGCCAGATTGAACCTCTGTGATTGATTATAGATCAAACAGCCTTGCGCATTACTTTACATTCTTCAGATATTATCGGATAAAATGCCATTGGCGCGCAACCTAATACCGGCGCTAAGACAAGCTGCCCAAATCCACCATGTCACAAATGTTATGTAATATTTCCCGTTATTTGCTCTTAAATGAAAAACGCCGAAAATGATTAATTGTTACTGTGAGCCAGAGGGGGACTGAAGCCGCTCTGATGAAGGAGATATATCGCATGTTCAGATACCGGATAATATTGATCCTGAGTTGTCTTGGTTTGCTGGCTGCGCTGGGAGTCAGCGCTGCGCTGGCACAGGACGAAGCGACCTGCACTGCTTTGATGCAGGAAGTCATTACCCAGACCACCACCCAGTGCGCCACTGCCGGGGCGAATACTGTGTGTTATGGTCATCATGACGCCACCGGCAGCTTTCGGGTGGAAACCGAACCGGTGGTATTTACCAATCCGGGGGATGTCGCCGGCCTGCTGATGACCGAGGCGATCCAGACCGGGCCGCTGGATATGGCCCCCGACCCGGATGTGTGGGGGATGGCGGTCATGAATGTTCAGGCCGGCCTGCCCGCCGAAGTGCTGCGCGCCAACGGGGGTAAAGGCGCGATCTACATCCTCCTGGGCGGCGTGGAAGTTGAAAATGGGGTCGAACCCGAAAATGTGCTGGCCCTGCCGGATCAGCCCCTGAGTGTATCCACCATTGGCGATGCCGACCTGCGCATGTCGCCGGTTGCCTTCGACACCCCCACTGGTAGCAACGTGATTGGGCGGGTTCCGTCCGAAACAGCTCTGAACGCCGACGCGGTTTCCGCCGATGGGCAGTGGGTGCGCGTGGTCCATAATGGTCAGGCCGGCTGGATCAGCAGCGCGACTTTGCAGCCCACCACCGATCTGAGCAGCCTGCCCGCAGTCGGGCCGGACAGCTTCACCCCCATGCAGTCGTTCTATTTCCACAACGACGTGGACAGCACCACCTGTGCCGATGTGCCTTCGCTGCTGCTGGTGCAGGGGCCGGAAAATACGCCCGTTTACCTGCGCGTTCATGGCGTTGATATTCGCATCGAATCCTCGGCGCTGTTCCGCAGCATTCCCGGTGGCCCGCGTTTGGGCGAATCATTTGAAATTATCACCCTGTTCGGCATGGTCACAGTCTTCCCGGATACCGTCAACCAGCTTTATATCCCGCCCGGTTTTGTGGGACGTTTCCAACTGGGCACATTCACCAGCCTGGGCATTCAGGGAGACGATGACGAGCGCAGCTTTGTGGGTGTTGCCGGGCCGATCCGCCCGCTGACCCCCGGCGAGATCAATCTGTTCCGCTTTGTGCGCTTCCTGCCGCGCAACATCCTGCATTACCTGATCGACCTGCCGCGTTACATCAGCCCGTCCGGTGTCGGCCAGGCGCTGCACCAGTTGATTTTCGACAACCCGGCGGCCCTGCGCATCGCCACTATCCTGTGCCAGAATGGGCGCCTGCCGGATAACGTCTGCGCGATTCTCGGCCTGTAGCGCCGCTTAATGCCTCTGTGGTTTTATGGGAAACTCCGGCAGCCGTCGGGGTTTCCTTTTGTGTTCCGCAACCAGCCACAGGACATCAGCAAACGGTCAAATGTCCGGTGGCTAAGTACAATCTCAGCCTGTAAGAATTGCATGTCGCCCGTCAGCGAAAAGCCCCTGAGAGAGCATCGCAACTCTCCAGAGTCGCTGCGGGTCGCAGCCTGAACTGGCGACTGATGACTGGCAACTGGTAACTGCACCAGGTTCCACAATGCCGTTA
>CAZKIB010000135.1:5136-5385 GCA_964552425.1 uncultured Anaerolineaceae bacterium
GAGAAAGCTTAACCCGCCCACAAACAATTTGTTATACGCCTGATAGGGTGCGTGCTTTATTGTGATGGCGTCGGTGTGTGAGGCATCCCATGAAACTGCGTCAGGCCAGTGTGCAATGGATCAGCGGGCAGGTGGCGGAAGTCACCATCGCCTATGATGACACGCAGCGCACCATCCGCCTGACCGGGACCAGCCTGCGCTCCCTCGAAACCCTGCTGCGCCTGCTCATCCAGATTGACGAACTCGACG
>CAZKIB010000135.1:5405-13387 GCA_964552425.1 uncultured Anaerolineaceae bacterium
GAAACCAAACTGACTCTGCTGGATGACTCCCCAAAGCGCCCCACTGTGTCCTGACCGGCCCTGAAACAGATTTGTTTAATGTACAGGCTCCTGAAAGGGTTCGCCAGCATAAGCCAGCACAATCTGCTGGCGCGGCACAGTCGCCTGCAAAAGCGCGTCCACTAAGGGTTTATCATTGACATCCCGCTCAATGATGATCCGATCTCCAATAACCCGCACAATCAGCCCTGCATCGACGATACGTTTGTCTGGCAGATAACCCACTGAAATGACCGTAAAGGCCGCGCCATCCTTGCTTTCTGTGAGATAGCTGTAGCCGTTGAGCGCCTCACCCGTATAGCCATCCAACACCATTCTGAGCGTATCAATCAGTCGATCCACGCCACAATCTCCTCATGATCTGGATCAAAAACGATTAATTTGACCCCACTGCGTTTCAGCGTCTCTTTACCGATCACTTCACTCAGGATACCATGATACGCTCCTGATGGAACAGCCATATAGAGAGGTAACTCAATCCTGAGATAATCCAGTGCTGTTCGATACAGAGTGTATTTTCCGGTGGCACTGGCAAGATATTCCACTGGAGACGGCAAATTCTCGAAGCCCTTGACTTCAATCAGAATTGCACGAGTGTCGGACTCCCTTTGAGCGCGAATATCAATCCAGAGGCGGCGACCTTCCAGGATGATAGCAACCTGTTCACTAATCAGTGTCCAGCCTGTCTTCTGTAAGGCCCGTACAACAACATCATGATGGCGGTCTTTGGCCGGCAAGACACTTTTCCTCCGTAGTGTGATTGAATGACAAACCAGATTTTAGATCAGCCTGCACCGACATCAAAATGATTGTCCGCATCAACCTGCGCTACCCTTGTGATCCCCAGCCGCGACTCGCGCTATACTTAAACAGTAACATTCGCAACACAAGCACGGTATAACAGGCGAAACGACCACCTGCCGCGAAAGGCCGCGACCTCATGACCAGTGTGTTTATCAGCTACCAGCGCAAACCAAGTGCCATGCTGGCGACCCTCATCGCTAAAGAACTGCGCGAACGCGGCATCGAAGTCTACCTGGATACCCAGCGCATGGACTCCGCCGGGGCCTTCCCGGAACGCCTGAAGGAAGGCATCAGCGGGAGCGATGTGTTCGTCTGTCTGGTCGGTTCGACCACCTTTGAATCCGAATGGGTGCAGGAAGAAATCAAAACGGCGCTGGAAATCGGCAAGCCGATGATCCCGGTCTTTCAGGAAGGCTATCAGCAGAACCAGCCTGCCCCCAACCCGACGGTGAAAAAACTGCTGGAATACGATGGCATCCTCATCTTCGACGTAAAGAACGTCTACATCGAACAGTCGATGGACGTGCTGGCCCGCATGATCGAGAACACCACCGCGCAGGTGCAGGCCGCCAGCAAAGCCGCCACCCCGGCCACCGCCCGCCCCAATCTTAACCTCAATGACCTGGCAGGGCAGATGCTCGGCCAGTACCAGCTCAGGTCGCTGCTCGGTTCCGGGGGCATGGGCGCGGTCTACCGGGCCTATCAGCCGAGCCTCAACCGCGACGTGGCCCTCAAGGTGATCTCGCCCGCGCTGGCTGCGGACGAAGGTTATGCCCGCCGCTTCGTGCGCGAGGCCCAGACCGCCGCCGCGCTGGAACACCCGCACATCGTTCCGGTGCATGATTACGGCAGTGACCAGGGCCTGAATTACGTGGTCATGCGCCTGCTGCCAGGCGGGTCACTGGCAGACCGCATCGAGCATCAGAAAGCCACTAAAGGACCGCTGCCTTCGCTGGCGGAAGTGTCCGACGTGATAACCCGGCTGGCAGGCGCGCTCGATTATGCCCACAGCCGGGGCGTGATTCACCGCGACATCAAAGCCAACAACGTCATGTTCGACGATCATGGCACGCCTTTTCTGGTCGATTTTGGCATCGCCAAACTGACCGGAGCCAGCACCTCGATCACCACGCCCGGCATGACCCTCGGTACGCCTTCGTACATGGCCCCGGAACAGTGGCGCGGTGAGAGCGTCACCGCCGCGACGGATCAGTATGCGCTGGGGGTGCTGGCCTACGGGATGCTCACCGGCCATATGCCCTTCGAGGCATCCACCCCCTTCTCCCTCATGCACCAGCATCTCAATGAAGTGCCGCCCCCGCCGGAAAGCTATCGCGCCGATGTGCCCCCCGGCCTGCGGGCGGTGATTGACCGGGCGCTGGCGAAAGAAGCTTCAGATCGCTACCCCTCCGTGCGGGATTTTGCCCGCGCTTTTTCCGAAGCGATTGGCTCCACCGGGGGAGGGCAGGCCACCGGTTTTTTCACCGCGCCCCTGTCACCCAAAGCGCCGCTGCCGGTCATGCCGGCGTCCCCACCGCCGCGTGTCACCGCGCCGACGATGGTAAAGCCCCTGCCGGGAGATGCCCACGCGCCGACACTGGCCCCCGGCACGGCCATATCCACCGCCATGCAGCCGGCCGCACCCAGACCGCTGGTGTGGATCGTCGCCGCATCCATTGTGATAATCGGCGTCATCATGATTGCGACCCTCGGCACACAGCCGGGTGGATTCCTGGCCGCCGCGCCCACTGAAACCGCTACCCCGACTCAGACCGCGACGAATACGCCAACTCAAACGTCCACCGCGACGGACACATCCACACCGGCTCCCACACTTACTGCTACCGCGACCCTCACGACCACGCCGAGCGCGACGGACACCCCCGCCGCCAGTGCCACGCCGACCCTCACCGCCACCTTCACGATGACACCCGCGCCCACCAAAACCGACACCCCCGCTGCGACGGATACCCCGGCCTTTACGCCGACGCCCGTTCCGCCCACCGCGATTCCGGGCAACGTCCTGCTGCTGTATGATGACGTGTCGTTTACGGTTCACAACCGCGCCGGGCGGGTACTCTCGCTGGAAGGGGTCATCTTCCGCAGCGCCAGCGCGAACTGGAACGCGCGCAGTTGGGGCGTGAGTGTGTATGTCAGCCTGCCGGATAACGCCTGCCTGCGCCTGCGCGATGCCAGCTCCGGCCAGCGCCAGCCGCCGCCGGTGTGTGGCAGTCTGTACGGCCTGCAACTGGTGGGGTCGCCTGCGCTGTTCTGGCTGAACACCGAGTCCTTCGAGGTGGTGCGCGGGGGTCAGGTCATCGCCACCTGCCGCAGCGACGAGGGAAGCTGTCTGGTGTATATCCCCTAGCGCGTGGTTTACCCCACCTGAAGGTGTTCCTTCGCTGATTGCGCCATCAACCGCCGCCGCCGAGGGGGGTCCGGCGGCAGAGGGGATAGTTCGAGTTAGCAGTTGCCAGTTTTCAGTTTTCAGAGCAAAGATAGTCTGCGCCATGTCCTCATTATCGCGGATTCGGCGCGCAAAGGGTGAACGTGTGTTCTGAGTTTTGTGCTGGAAAGTATCTCTTGAGTTTACCCCTTCATCTGTCCAATGTCTGCTGAACCGCTACACGGTCAGGAATATCTGGTCATCTACAATGGCATCAGTCGGGTTATGGTGACTCAGGGAGGGAGTACCCGTTACTACGCTGCTGATGTTTTTGAGCAGGAAGTTCGTCCGCAGTTGTTAGAAGAACAGACTCAGGTATTGACTGATGCTGGTCTGATAGACCCGGAAACCGGCGAGTTGATGCCAATCACAGATTGGCCGATGCCAGCTTATAACTGGCCGACCACACAAGGCGGTACAACGCAGAATTGGCAGGAAAATCCTAACGATGGGACTATGGCTGTAATCTTGTCCCAGCATGGGGATGGAGGGGGTAATGATATTCCCATTCAGCCGGGAAATGCTTCGGACATTCAGCCGGGTGATACTTCTCAAAGTTCATCACTAACAAGCAATCAGCAAATCAATCCAATTGAGGAAGAGAGCGCAAAGAGCAAAATCACGGCTGATGAGCTGGGAATAAAAGGGGAAATTGAAGAATTTGATGCAACCTTCAAAGTAGAGGGTAGCAAAGCCACTTTGCGAGTAGATATGATATCCGGGGATGTAGCGAATCCGTTCGAAGTCTTTAAAAACATTGTTGATTTGGCCCGTTCTCGAGGCGTAAGTCAACTACGGATTGAAGCAACTATTGTGAATCCTAAACTGTACGATGCTATAGGGAGACGATATGGACTACAAACCAAAGGCGGAAACGACTACCTCGAGATTGATTTGAGCGAACAGTGAAAAGGAGATATGAATGAACATTGGTCAGGTTATTAGGTCTAGAGTTCACCGCATTTTGAATGAGATGGATAACTATATCCAATCATATAATGTGGAAGCTCTTAAGAAGGACGGGGTAATACTGGAAGGCAAGGGAGATTTTCTGGGTTTGTATGAAAATCACAAAGGCAATCTTCGTGAAAATGTAGTCGTTACAACTTTAGGTTTGTACGTTTTTAATCAGGAGTGGAAATTTGTTCAATATGAAGATATTGCAAGTGTCAACGTTCCTCTAAATGAGGAGAAGGATAAAAGCGCTGCTGACCAGTTGCTATTGCATCTTTCAAATGGGAGTCAAGTAGAAATACCAATTAAAGGCGGACAAGGTCGAATGCGGGACGTGTGGGAATTTTCCCGCTTTCTTCATCGAGTTATCAAAGATACTCAGAATCGTGATCGTGGTAATTCATAGGCTCAATACCTGAAGTACTGTGTGGAGAGATATTTATGACAACATGGACAATCGCGTGTAAATCTTCAAAACAAATCGGACACAAGAGGCCAAAAATAAGGGAGACATCTCGAACGTTTTTACCCTGAACAGAGGGCGGCTTGCAAGAAGTGTTCACGACGTTGTCAGAAGAAATGGGACATGCGAACAGTTCTGCGAATGGATAGGACATACCCCGAACATCGAAGGCGACGATCCCGAACGCGGGCCGGACAGACAGCCCTCAGACACGATACGCGCCCTGCAACCAGGCGGCAGGATTGAACGTACTGTGAGCATCAACAATCACGCTTCATCTTGCAATTGAGATGACAGTTTCATGAGTCTTTGATCACAAACGGATGAAATTTCCGTTAGAAGATTCTATTATAGTAACAACCTATCGTTGCCTGAACGGGTCTTACTGTGATTACACCCATCAAACGCAGCATGCAGACACAACTGCTGATTGCAGTTGTAGTACTTCTCGTCATTTTCGCCAGCCGTACAGACCTGCTCAACGAATTGCAGTTTCATCAGGACGAAGCCCGCTCCGCCCTGCGCATGATGGGCACACCCGCCCAGATCATCGCCTGGCAGCCCCCGGACTGGCCCCCGCTGCATAACCTCATGCTGGGCCTGTGGCATGTGCTGGCCGGTTCGCTGCCGGTGTCCCTGCGCAGTCTGTCCATTTTTATTTTTATCATCGGGGTGGCTGTCACCTATCGGGCCGCCTACCGCCTGTTCAACAATCACAAAGCCGCGTGGGGAACCACCATTGTTTATGCGGCGCTGGGCTACAGCGTCTTTTTGAGCACCTTTATCCGCGCCTATGTGCTGGATATGTCGCTGTTTTCGCTGGCGCTGTGGCTGACGCTGCGTTACTTCGATCACCCCACCTGGCAGCGCGCCCTGCCGCTGGGTATCACCCTGGCGGCGTCCTTTTATGCGTCCTATACAGCGGCGCTGGCCTTCGTGATTCTCGGTCTGTACACACTGCTGGTGTCGCCGCGTCAGGTGTGGCGCTGGTGGAAGCCGGTGGCGGTCCTGATGATTCTGGTCAGCCCGGAGATTATTCGCAAGGCGGACTTTTTTACAGGTCGGGTCTCCAGCGCGGCGACGATCCTGCCTGATCTTGACCCGCTGCCCCAGGCGCTGTGGAAGGTGTTTCAGGATTACGTCGGTCAGTTCTATAAACTCTGGGCAGTGCTGGGGGTGATCGCGGCGGTGCTGACATTCACAGGCCGCCGGCTGCCCCGCGCCAAGAGCCTGTGGATCTGGGGAAGTATGATCGCCGGGCCGGTCAGCCTGTATATCCTGGCGGCGATCCCTGTCGTCTATCTCTTTGAGGCCCGCTACACCTGGTGGGCGCTGCTGATGATCGCGCTGGGCCTGGGGTATGGCCTGTCGCGTTTGCCGCGCGCGGCCTGGCTGCTGGTCAGCGTGGTGCTGGTCGGCCTCATGTTTACCATCCCCATCAACGCCCGCTATAAGCCGGGTCATCAGCGGCCATTCGAGCAGAATTTCCTGTGGCTGCGGCGGCATGTCCAGCCGGGGGATGTCATGCTCGTGGACCCCCTGTTCTGCATCCAGCGCTGCAACGAAGAGGATTCGTGGGGCTACTATTTTGACACCTACCTGGGCGACAAACTCGCCGTAGTGACCGAACCGGGCGACCATCGCCGGATATGGTACGTCTCGGCGGATGGCGAGGGCTGGCACGACCAGGCCACCGAAGACGCCCTGCTGCACAACCGCGTCGCTTCCAGCTTCGTCGGGCCGTGGGACTTCCTGATCCGCCTCTATGAAGGCCCGCCTGACCCGGTGGGCATCCCCTTCGAAAACGGCCTGCGCTTTCATGGCTTCGACATCATGGATGGCGAACGCATCATGCGACCGGAATATTACTGGCGCGAGCAGACCTCCGGGCGGGTGCGCCTGTGGTGGTCGCTGGATCGCCCGCTGGAGAACGATTACAGCATCAGTGTCCAGGTGATCAACACCCGCAACGGCGATCTGCTGGCCCAGAACGATGGCGCGCCGCAGCCTGTGCAGCTTGACCCTGTACAGACGGCCCCGCTGCCTGCCGAAACCAGCCGGTGGGAAACCGGGCGCTATTATGTCGACGAGCGCGACATTCCCATCCGCAACCTGGGGGCTGAAATCTACGCCGAACTTTACCTGACTGTCTATCAGTGGTGGGATGGAACCCGCCTGAGCGCGCCGGGTGTCGACAACGACAGACTGCTGCCGCTCGCCCCGGTCCTCATCTGGGGGTGGGGCTGAGAGTTCTTCGCTCTGGAAATGAGCGGCAGCCTGGCGGCCCGGTCAGATCGAGGGTTTGACGACCCACGCTGTACCCCGCGTTGGGTGGCACGCGCGGCTTACCCCTTCGGCGCGGTCAGTTCGAGTTGAATGTTGTCCGGGTCGCGGAACGCCAGCACGTAGATCGGCAGGCCATATTCCCCCAGGTCGTTGATCGACCCGTGCGCGATGCCATTGTCATCGAACAGCTTCACAGCGGCTTCCAGATCGGCGCGGCTGCCTACCGAAAAACTCAGGTGATCGAGTCCCACACGATGTTCGGTGAAGGCGTCATCCGCCAGCGCCTGTTCCGGGTCGGGCGGGGGATTGATCGCCATAACCAGTGTGCCGTTGCTCATCAGCACTTTTGGCCCTAAATCCATCAGGTGATTGAAGCCCAGATAACGGGTGTAAAAATCGCGTGACCGCGCCGTGTCGGTGACGGTCAGCGCCAGATGATGCACACCGCCGGTGGTGATTGCCATGTTCCTGTTCCTCCTGTTTTGACGTTGCCTACAGTTTAACTCAAAAATATAAAATTGTGTTTAAGAATAAATCACAGGCGGCAAATCCCGGCCTGCGGTACAATTGTGCCTGATTGCACAGACCAGCTGAGTTTCGGACTCAGCCCTTAGAACCAGGTTCTGTTGATGTTTCGCTTATTGTGTGGCCGGACGCTCCAGGCATCCGTCTGCCATCCGTCCAAAGTCCCCTCAAGGGGACTCGCCACAGGGCGCTTCAGCGTCCTTCCCGAAAGAGTTAGCCGTAGGCTTTCAGCCTGCGGTGAAATTGAGCACTTTGCACTTTTCCAAAGGAAACCTGATGAGTGAACCGTTTATTTTAGGGGCGAATTACTGGCCGCGCCGCAAAGCCATGTACTGGTGGTCCGACTTTGACGCCGGCGAAGTCCGCGAGGAATTCGCCATCATGCAGGACATTGGCCTGAACGTGGTGCGCCTCTTCCTGCTGTGGGATGACTGGCAGCCCACGCCGGACACGGTGGATCAGACC
>CAZKIB010000135.1:13456-14817 GCA_964552425.1 uncultured Anaerolineaceae bacterium
CTTTTTCACCGGGCATATGAGCGGCCCCAACTGGTCGCCCGGCTGGCTGCTGGATGGCCCGCCCATCCCCTGGGTGCGCCAGTTGGTCAGCGGCGGCAGGGTGGTTGAATCCGGCTACCGGGATTATTTCACCGATGCGGTGGCCCGTTCCGCCCAGCGCCTGTTGCTGCGCACCGTCGTCAGCGCGCTAAAGGATCACCCCGCCATCTGGATGTGGAACCTGGGCAACGAGCCTCTTCGATGGCGGCATTCGTGTTCCCGGCATCCTGAGCTGGCCTGCCAGGATCCCGCCCAAACAGGTGGTGCGGGAGATGGTCGAACTGATTAAGTCGATTGACCCACAGCACCCCGTCACCTGCGGCCTGCATGTCGCCAGCCTGGGCACAGATTTCGCCCTGCGCATCGACGACACTTTTACCGAATGCGATGTCGCCGTGATGCACTCCTACCCGATGTACACGAAGTTCGCGCGCGGCCCGCTCGACCCGGATTTCGTGCCCTACACCTGTGCGCTGACTTCCGCGCTGTGCGGCAAGCCCACCCTGATGGAGGAGTTCGGCGGCTGCACGGCGGCCCCCGGCCAGGATTCTTATGTCTGGAACTGGACGGCTTACGGCCAGCCCCGCGAACAGTTCATGGCGTCGGAAGAAGCGCTGGCGGACTATATCCGCGCCGTGCTGCCCAGACTGGTCGAAGTGGGGGCCACCGGCGCGATGGTCTGGTGCTATGCCGATTACATCGAATCGCTGTGGGACAAGCCGCCCTGTTCGGAGTCGCGTCACGAGCGGTTCTTCGGCCTGGTGCGGCCCGATGGCACGCTCAAGCCGCACGCCCAGGTGATTAAGGAGTTCGCGGCGACAAAGCCCACCGTGCGGCCGGCCGCGCGCACCGTCGAACTCGACATCACACCGGACGAATACTACGCTGACCCCGCCCACCATTATGTCCGCCTGTACAACCGTTACATCGGCGCGGAATAAATACCTCATGTGATGCAGGTGGCCGGACAGGAGGCGTGCCTGCCGGACAGTGCGCAGCCTATCCGGCAAAGTGCCCCAAATCCCTGCGGGATTCCGGCCTCTGCCCAGTCCCGCAGGGACTTGCTTTGTCTTGCCGTCGATTTCAATCGGCGGCACAAGCGAATCGGGTCTGCCATCACACCATGCTGCGGATCAGGGTCTGCTGCTCCCCGGCGTTTGCGTTCAGGCGTGCGTTGATCGTGTGCCACAGCCACAGGATGATCGTCTCGCGCAGCAGCGTGAACACCACGCAGTAGACGAACGGCACGCTGATATACGCCAGCCAGTCCGCCGGGTCGATCTGTTCAAGGGCCGGGCCGACCAGCACATGAAACAGCCCGA
>CAZKIB010000135.1:14827-18562 GCA_964552425.1 uncultured Anaerolineaceae bacterium
TGGTCAGTTGAAGCGCCACGAACAGGCCGAATGCCAGCCAGGGACTGTCCGGCCGGTTCTGGAACAGGTGCGGCACGAAGATGCCGACCAGCGCGCTGAGGACCATCGACTGAATGTAGTGGATGTAGAACACCGTCAGAACAATGGTCAGGTCGGCTATGGTGCGCGCGGCGATGACCAGCGTATCGGTGGGGGAGGCCCGCAGCGCCAGGAACACCGCCACCAGCGCCAGCAGACCCAGAAACATGCCGCCAATCGTCAGCGCCACCAGCATCGCAAAGCGCAAACCGCCGAACAGATCGCCCCGGTGCATACACCCGCTGGCGATGGCCCAGTTGGCCCCCAGCGATCCGTTGGGCGCGAGGCACAGCAGATCGTAAGTGTGCGTGTGATGCTCCCGAACCACCGCCCCGCTGATGCTGGCCGCCCAGAACCCGCCGGCGAACAGCGTGAACGGCGGCAGCATGACCGGCAGCATCAGGAAGAACATCACACCGACAGCCGGGACGACGAACAGCATCAGCACCAGGCTGATAACCCCGTGTCGTGTCACCAGATACAGCGCGATCAGCAGCACCAGCGCCATAATCAGCCGCCAGCCGGTTTCCGGGCCGAACGGCAGTCCAAAGGGCGGCACAGCCACGACTCGACGGTACAGGGCATGGGCGATGAGCGGGGGTTCTCGAAGGGTAAACCATAACTTCCATGAAGGGACCATTAATGTGCGCAGTGGACTCCTGGACTATTGAAGGAAACTGCGCCCTATGATACCATTTCCCTTAATAAATCCACGCAATTTTTTAGTCTCCAGTTGATAGTCTTTGGTCAATAGTCCAGCAATCTTCAGTTTATTCTGACTGACCAGACCCGAATTTTCTCTTTTGACTTTTTTTCTTGCCAGTGTCCTTTTGACAATCGCATCCTGTCTCGCTGGTTTTCGGCTCAAAGCGAAAAAGCTGACTTGCTCCTGTCTTTTAAGAGATTTTTTCGTGTGTGTTCAAGAGAGGAGCAAACATCATGGACTACATTTACAACTTCCGCCACGCGCATCAGGACCGCCTCGAAAACGCCGGGGTGGTGGCCTATCGTCCGGCAGATGGCTTCCGCGTCGTGGGTCGCAGGGCCGTGCGGCGCTTGACCCTGCCGAACCTCGCGCCGCTGCTGCTGATCCTGAAGCCCCGCTTCGTCCGCTAATTCGCCCGCCAACAACCGCATCGACACCAGCAGGGGAGAGCCGCAAACTCTCCCCTTGTGGTTTGCAACAGCTTACATTTCTGGCAGGCTTGGTGGACGGGGAACATCATGCCAGCCAAACCGCAACGCCAGTCGGGTACGGTCCGCTTGCATCAGACTGTCTGCGATGCGCGGAACATGCTCTAGCCGCTGGACATCGGTAAGCTGTGGATAATTCTGTCTTAGATAAGTATCTGCAATCTCAAGATACTTGGGAAGAATTGCCTGCTGAAACTCGATGATTTTGAGCATTCGGTCAAGCTGCCGGTCTTTGATGTCTTCCTGTGTTAAGTCGCTTGCCGCTTTGGTTTGATTGATCTTCTCGCGCTGTTCAGACAGGTCCAATTCACGCTTGGTTTTGTTCAGGACCTCATAGAAGAACCGGAGAATCCCCTCAGCGCCGATAATTTCGATTTTTGGCACTTCGTTAAGGATATGGACGATCCGAGGTCTGACAAATTCTGCTCTGGTGATCGCTGCATGAACCTCCTGAAACCCTTGTATGGCCTGCATGAAGGGCGCAATCTGTTCGGACAACACATCCGCGTTGATTTCGTTTACCCCCTGAAGGGTTATGAGAATCGGATAGTTTTGCATCTCATCCCAGATCACCTGGGCAATCACATCCAGTACAGGCGATGTTTCTCGCTGCTTGAGATGTTCACATTCATCGTAAATGACTGCTAGCCGATTATGGTAGCGTGTTTGGATTTCATTAGACAGTTCATCGCGGATGATATCATATCCAATAAGATGAATGATCACTTGAGTGACAGCCTCAAAATCTTGGATTATATAGGAAATGTCACGGGTATGGGCAAGATCACGGGCAAGATCACGGGCAAAGTCGAGAGCACGAATAAGCACACGGTCAAGATCACTTGCAAGGGCACCGTCGAGAGGTTGGTCAAGGTCAAAATCAAGAGCGACATTAAGAACTCTATCTATTTCAAAAGTATGTTTACGTGCAGTGATAAATGCAAGGGCATGGGCAAGGTTAGGATCAACGGTGCGGCTAAGGGCACGGGAAAGTGTATTTGTGAGGTTACGCGCAAAAGCTAGATCACGGGCGAGATTACGGTTAAGACCACGAGCATGGGCAAGATCACGGGCAAGATTGTGGGCAAGAGCCAGCGAATTGAGTACGCCCAAATTCAATTTTAACTGCCAGGAATTGCTCCTTAAGTCAGCGGCGTCCAACAAACCGTACAGCGCTTCAAAACGATTGCCTTTATCTGACATGGACTCCAGGCGCTCGATTGCGATGTCCGGCCGCCCCTCATTGATGTAACGCAACAACTGAGCAATAAAATCTTCTTGCCGTTCATCGACTCTCGTCGTGGTCATCTACTGCGCTCCCACCCAAACACTCTGCTATTCCGACTGGGAACTGATTTTATCAGTCAATACTGTAAGACAACAAATATGCAAAATAGAAGAGACAAATATTATTACAAACTCAGAACCCGCCCTGCTCTCATGTCTCATTTCTTTTGACGAAATACAGCAGGCTATAGGTCTCCTTAGATAAAACTTAGTAATAGTCGATAACAAGACTGTTTATCATACTATACTGATTTTATAGCTTAAGAGATAAAATCTAAGCGTACATATCCAATTTTGAGGAGGCCTGCGTGATTAGCATAGACCCGCTAGCGCTCATAGCTACGGTTATTGGCATTCTTGTTGCCATAGGCATCGCTTTATGGCAGCGCAGCCAGAAGATGCTCTCTTACAGTATAGTGATGGTTGCCCCACTTATAGAATTAGACCGTAATCTGAAGGGGACACTGAAGATCTTGTACGAAGATAAGCCTGTTACAGATGTTAAACAGACTTTGATTCAAATTCAAAATACTGGCAATGTGCCAATAGAACCTTCTGATTATCACTCCCCAATCAGGATTAAGTTCTCCAAAGGACATTGGACATCGCTAGACTTTATAATTCTCAAAGCAGAAACTATACGAGCGTCACCAAACGACTTAGACATTCAACTAAGTACCGATGTACAAGATATAGTAATACAGCCAGCGTTACTGAATGCAGGAGATAATTTTTTTGTCCAAGTGCTATTCAGCGGATACACGGAGAAGATTATAGTCTCTGGCCGGGTTAGCGGTGTAAAGGAAATTCTTGGTGAACCCTGGGATAATACGACTGACAAAATCATGCGTGAAATGCACTCTGCTTCCAACGCATTGATTGTTTGGAGTGCAGTTAGCGTCATTCTTGTATTTTTATTGGCGATAATCAACCAATCATCACTCGTTTGGTATTGGTTCATTTTATCGTTCACAGTGTTACTTGCCAGCTTAATATTGATTGGGATACGCTCACTGATACGCAGTTTAAAAAGACGAAATCAAAAACGTGAATTACTCAGATAAAGCCACTGTTACAACCCAAGAACATCTGCTCTATACATAAACACTGCTCAATTACCTTAAAATAACCTCAGTTCGGGATAAGAGATGCCTCTCTGAGAGAGACAAGGTAAGC
>CAZKIB010000136.1:0-3376 GCA_964552425.1 uncultured Anaerolineaceae bacterium
AGACGGAGGGGGTCCAGTGAAGCAGCGGGCTTGCATACAGATGAGTTCGCCAACACACTTATTTACGCGCAGTCGCCCCAGACCTGAGATGCACCCTCCCAAAACTGCCGGGTTGTCGAGTGCCTGCCTGTGGCTGTATAGTGGGGGAATATTTTCGTCAGTCCTGAAGGATAGTCTGATGTCGATTGAGAACGAGCAGGACCTGATCGCGCTGATGCACGTCGGGCGTATCGTTGGCCTGACCTTGCAGCATATGGGCGCTGCGATCCGTCCTGGCATGACCACCGCCGAACTGGACGACATTGGCGCGCGTTTCATGGCACAGCATGGCGCGCGTTCTGCCCCCATTCTGGCGTACAAATTTCCGGGCCACACCTGCATCAGTATCAACGATGAAGCTGCGCACGGCATCCCCGGCGCACGCGTGATTCAGCCGGGCGATCTCGTGAATATTGATGTGTCAGCGGAGATGGACGGTTATTTCGCGGATACCGGGGGCAGTTTCGCTGTCGAACCGGTATCGGCTGAAAAGCGGCGTTTACTCACCACCGCCCGCAAAGCGCTCGACGCGGCCCTGAGTGTGGTGCGGGCCGGCCAACCGCTCAATGTTATCGGCAAAGCGGTGGAAAAAGTGGCGCGTCCCGCCGGTTACAGCATCCTGCGCGAACTGGGCGGGCATGGGGTGGGCCGCAGCCTGCACGAACCGCCTCATGCCGTGCCGCACTTTTTTAACCCCCGCGCGCGCCAGGTTCTCAAAGAGGGCATGGTGCTGACGATTGAGCCGTTCCTGACCACTGGCACAACCCAGATCAGAACCGACCCGGACGGCTGGACGCTGCGCACGGTGGATGGCAGCCTGGCCGCGCAGTACGAGCATACCATCGTCATCACACCGGACAAACCGATTCTGGTGACAGCGGTGTAATCCGGGTGGATCAGCCCCCGGCAGTCTGCTCGGCTGTGGCGGGTTTGCGATGGCGCGCCAGAACCAGCGCCGGGAGGATCAGCACAAAGGCCAGCCCACCGCTGACCAGAAACGGCAGGGGTGTGGACAGCGCGAACATGGCTCCGCTCAGGCCGCTGCCAAAAATGGTCGACAGACTGGCGATGGACTGAAAGACGCCCAGCACCCCGCCGCGCACTTCGTCCGGCACGGTTTCGGTTGCCAGCGATTGCAGCGCCGGCGTCGCGATGCCGCCGCCCATCGCAAACAGCATAATCATTGGCCCGGCCAGCAGCGGAGTCGCCACGAACAGGATGCCGATAGACCCGATGCCGCGTATCAGATTGCCAATAACCACCAGGGTGTTCTCGTTATAGCGCCGCAGCAGCGGCTTGAGCAGCACAAGCTGTGTGACCACCTGCCCGATGCCAGCGCAGCTCAACAGCAGACCGATGCCCAGCGTGGCTTCATTGGCGGGATAGCCCACAAACAACACGTCCTCGCCGTAGAGCGCGAAAGTGGACTGGATAATCGACAGGCCGAACTGCACGCCGAAACCCATCAGCAGCACCAGCACCAGCGGCACATTGCGGATAATCTGCTGCGGGCTGAGTCCGCCGGTTCGTTTGGCGCGGTTGGCGGCCCGTTTTTCCGGTGTCAGGCTTTCATCCAGCGCGAACCAGGTCAGGATCACGGTCAGTGTGGCAGCGCCCGCCGCGATAAAAAACGGAATCTGTGGGCCAAAGGCGGACGAAAGCAGGCCCCCGACTGCCGGGCCAACCACAAAGCCGGCGCCGAAGGCGGCGAAGATCCAGCCGAGCGCCTGGGTGCGCTGCTTTGGCGGGGTGATGTCTGTGATGTAGGCCTGCGCCGCGATGATGTTGCCGCCGGTGATGCCATCGAGAATGCGGGCGAAGAACAACCAGGCGACACTCGGCGCCAGCGGCAGCATGATGAAGCTGATGACTGTACCGATCTGGCTGATAATCAGCACCGGCAGCCGCCCGTAAAGATCGGATAACCGCCCGATCAGCGGCCCGGCCAGAAACTGCGCCAGAAAGAAGCTGGCGAACAGCAGCGTGACGACCTCTTCACTCATGGTGAACTGGCGGCGCGCATAAACCGGCAGGATGGGCAGGGCCATGGATGCGCCCACCATCTGCACAAACACGATCAGCAAAATGGTCAGTAAACGGCGATCAATACGGTTCAGCATCGGTGATAATGTCTCCTGTCAACCTGCTTTTCAGGATACTCATATTCGGCTGAACCAATACTGTCCAATAGGACAGAAAATCTTGCAGAACAGTATTTGCCGCTGCCGCTGCCGCCGCCGAGGGGGTCCGGCGGCAGAGATGGCAATCTCAGTTATCAGTTGCCAGTTTTCAGTTCTCAGAGCCGGACACACATTCATGAGCCTATTTTATCGGATTCGGGCAGGAAAGAGTGAATGTATGTTCTGTTTTTGATCCAGCAGTAGGTATAGTCGAAACAGGCTGTATTCAGGAAGTTTCAACCGGTGGAGAATCCGCAGCCGTTTGCCGGGCCAGCCACTGCGACAGCAGCAGCGCCAGCAGCGCCAGCCCGATCAGAATCAGGCCGGTCCAGATGGCGGCGTTGATGTCGCGCTCGATGACATTATAAATGAGCAGCGGCATGGTCTGGGTGCGGCCCTGCAAGCTGCCCGCAAACAGGATGGTCGCGCCGAATTCACCCAGCGCCCGCGCCCAGCACAGCACCAGCCCGGCGGCCAGCGCGCGCCCGGCCAGCGGCAGGGTCACAAACCAGAACAGCCACCACCCGCCCGCGCCATCCACCCGCGCCGCTTCCTCGACTTCTCTGGGCACGCCGGAAAAGCCGACCTGGGCCGAGCGGATGTAGAACGGAGCAGCCACAAAGGTCTGGGCCATGATGACTGCCCAGGTCGTAAACGGCAGGGTGATACTCAGTTGCTCCAGCGTGGGGCCAAGCAGACCGCGCCGCCCGAAAGTAATCAGCAGGGCTAAACCGGCTACCGCCGGGGGCAGCACGATGGGCAGTTCAACCAGCACACTCACAAAACGCCGCAGCGGGAAACGCCGCCGCGCCAGGACATAGGCCAGCGGTGTGCCCAGCAGCAGCGTGAGGAGCAGCGTTGCCAGTGTCGTCACAAAACTGAGCCAGATGGCATCGGGGATGGCGGTTTCCGGCATCCCCTCCCATGCCCGTTGATCGACAGCGCGAATTACCAGCGCGAGGACCGGCAGCGCCAGAAACATCAGCATCAGGCCGGCCAGCAGGCTCACCCCATACGCGCCGGGGCGTAACTGGCGTGGATGTTTCCAGAAACGCAAAGTCACCTGTTCCTCAGCATGGGTGTCAGAAGTCATGATTGTCGTCCGTTTAGCTGCACAAAACAACACCGGGCACAAAACCCGGTGCTGAGATTCAGTC
>CAZKIB010000136.1:3402-4858 GCA_964552425.1 uncultured Anaerolineaceae bacterium
ATCTTACTGCGAGACACGCGGGGCATCGCGCAGGCTGATGCTGACCACACCGCCGACATAACGCCCGCCGTGCCCGTCCGAGGGAACCACCAGACGCAGCGGCCCTTCTTCATCCGTAATAGGCGCACCTTCCTGCTCATAGGCCAGCAGGACTGGCTGGTTGCCAAACTCAGGATCAATCTCGCCCCAGGCGATGACCGCCTGATAACCGTCGCTGGCGGTCACGACAATGAATGCGCTGAGTTTATCATTGCTGATGTCCGCGTTAAAGTTGGGCTGGGCCGCGCTGATAATCTGCCACAGCAGGACACCGGTGAACGAAGTGGAAACGGTATCTTCACCAGCCCGGTAGGTGACATCCACCGTCTGCGCAGAGAAACCGGCGCGCAGATCGTCCGCCGTGAGGGTGAGCGGATTCAGGACCTGTCCATCCACCACTGCGGTTTCAGTGCCTTCGGGCAGCGCGATCACGGGCGGCACTTCGGGGATACGCGCCGAAATAAAATTCCACTTTACCAGTGTGTCCTGCCCAGCATCGGACAGCACAAAGTCCACAAAAGCCTGTGCCAGGTCAGGCACGGCGCTGTCATTGGTCACGGCAATCGGGTAGGTGGCGATGGTGTTCAGGTTGTCAGGAATCGGGATAGCGATCACCTGCTCCGTGATGTCCGGTGTGATATCGGAAACATACACCGTCCCGGCGTCGGCTTCGCCCAGCGCGACTTTGGCCGCGACCTGG
The DNA here is from genome assembly GCA_964552425.1 of uncultured Anaerolineaceae bacterium. GTDB lineage: Bacteria > Chloroflexota > Anaerolineae > Aggregatilineales > Phototrophicaceae. Next base: position 4,142 of record CAZKIB010000136.1, read on the forward strand.
CGGACGTTATCCTCTTCCGAGACGATGTTGCGGACCACCGCCTGCCGGTAATCTTCGCCATAGGTCGGGTCCGCCGCCAGTCGTTCCAGCATCGCATCCGTGTAATCACGCACAGGCACTGCCGGGGCCGCGACCACAAACTGGACACCCTCATTCGCCAGATCACGCAGGGTCTGGATGCCCGCCGGGTTATCGAAAGGGACGATCAGCACCAGCCGGTTTTTCACGAAGGTGCGCGGCGTGCCGGCGATGCGCCCGGCTTCCTGCGCGGCCCGCATCTGGCTGTTGTTGGCGCTGGCGAAGACATCCGCCGGCGCGCCTTCCGCCAGTTGGGTCGCCAGAGAGGATGACCCACCAAAGCTGAACAGCACCTCCACGCCGGGGTTGGCCGCTTCGAAAGCCGACGCGATGTCTTCAAAGGCGTCGGTTAAGGATGCTGCCGCAAAAACCGTCAGCGTCTGGCTGGTCTGTGCGCGGACAGACAGCGCCGGGAGCAGCAGGAGCAGCATCCAAACCCATAATGCCCGTTTTCTGAACATGGAAAATCCTTTCTGTGAACGCAAAGCGATCAGCGTCGTGCCGGACAGTGCGCAGCCTATCCGGCAAAGCCCCCCAAATCCACGCGGGATTCAGACTCTGCTGCCCCAGTCCCGGCGGGACTTGTTTTACCTTGCCGTCGATCTCAATCGGAGGCACAAGAAAAAAAATCATAACATC
>CAZKIB010000136.1:4880-7456 GCA_964552425.1 uncultured Anaerolineaceae bacterium
TAAGTCCTGGATACAACCTTATCGAATGGGTGTTTCCGAAACAGCCTCACAGCGATCCATCCACTGCAAGACCGCGTCAAGCTGGGCGATGTTCAGGTCCAACGCCAGCCCGCCAATGCCGGCGGCGAGGGTGTGGCGCTGTTCCAGCAGATGCGCTTTTTCGTTTTCGCAGGCTGCTTTCTGGCCCGTGATGAGGTCAGCGCTGGGCAGGTCGAGAAGCTGGGCGACATACAGGCGGCTGAGAAATTCCACCCGCACCCGCCGGATGCTGGCCGAGGGGCAGGGTTCATCCAGCCAGTCCCGCAGCCGTGCCCGGCCTGCTTCGGTGATCCGGTACTCGGTGCGCGTCGGCGCGTCCAGCACCTCCACCTGCCGTCCCGCGATCAGGCCCCGCTGTTCCAGACGCTTGAGGACGGCGTAAATCTGGCTGGTACTCATATGCCAGACCGCGCCTAACCGGGCAGGGTCGTTGAACGTGTCCAGAATTTGATACCCATGCTGCGGTTCCTGCGCCAGCAGGCCGAGAATGGTTTCATCTGGTGTGGGGAGGTTCATAGAGAGGCTGCTCCATCATGGAATAGGGCTATTCTAACATGGAATAGACCGGACAGCAAAATCCTTAACACCAGATGATTCGTCAGATTCAGACCTTTGCCTGTTCCTGCCTGTTTTTCAGGGTTGGGTTCCCTTGCCAGAGGCCGGATTTCCGATAGGATGGGAACGCTGATAAATACCTTGATGAAAGGAGCCGCCGCGATGACCACACTCTATCCCGAAATTGAACCTTACGATCAGGGGATGCTTGATGTGGGGGATGGGAACCTCATCTACTGGGAAACCTGCGGCAGGCCCGATGGCAGGCCGGTGGTGGTTCTGCATGGCGGCCCCGGTTCTGGCTGCACCGCCACGATGCGGCGTTACTTTGACCCGGCGGCATACCGGATCGTCCTGTTTGACCAGCGCAACTGCGGGCGTAGCCGGCCCCACGCCAGCGACCCGAACACTGGCCTTTCATCCAACACCACCGCGCATCTGATCGCGGATATGGAATTGCTGCGGCGGTATCTCCATATTGAGCGCTGGATGCTGTTCGGCGGCTCATGGGGTTCGACATTAGCCCTGGCTTATGCGCAGCGCTGCCCGAATCGCGTGATCGGGATCATTCTGCTGGGCGTCACCACTACCCGCCGTTCCGAAATTGACTGGCTGTATCGCGGGGTCGCCCCGCTGTTTCCTGAAGAGTGGGCACGCTTCCGCGCGGGTGTGCCGGAGTTCGAACGTGACGGTGATCTGGTCGGGTCGTACTACCGCCTGCTGCATGACCCTGACCCTGCTGTACGCGCCAAAGCCGCTCAGGACTGGCACGACTGGGAAGCGGCCTCGGTTTCGGTGGACCCTGACGCCAGACCCGCTGCGCGCTGGTTGGAGCCTGACTTCCAGATGGCGCGGGCGCGTATCGTGACGCACTATTTTTACCATAATGCCTGGCTTGATGAGGGTGTGCTGCTGCGCGAGGCCGGTTTGCTGGCGGGTATCCCTGGTGTTCTGATTCACGGCCGGCTTGACCTGGGCAGCCCGTTACTAACCGCCTGGGAACTTGCGCAGGTCTGGCCGGGCAGCGAACTGATTGTGGTCAAAGGGGCCGGTCATACCGCCAGTGATCCCGGCATGACCGAAGCGCTGATTGCGGCGACGGATCGTTTCGCGCGAATGAGGCAGTCAGAGTAAGGGAACGGTCTTATTCGTCCTGTTCCAGCAGATGGCGCAGGGCGTCCATTTCGACATCCATTTTGCGATAGGCAAAGAGACTGCGGCGCGCGCCGATGCGCCAGCCCACACAGACTGTACAGATACCCATCAGAATGATTATGGCAAGCATGATTTCACCAGCTTTCTACAATATGCTTGCGATTATGGATAAGCATAAACCCGATTCTAACCCTGTGATCCCCCATGAACTGGGGGAGTCGCCATGTTCAAAGGGGAAAAATCGGTCTATAGTCTTGAGTCGATAGTCCATAGTCGTTCGTCAGCCGAGAGTCACAAGCCGGAAGCTGACGCTGCTGAACCGGAGACACGGGAAAGTCTTTCGACTGGCGACTATTGACTGATGACTGGTGACTGGAGACTGATTTTGCGCGTGTGCTGGGTCGATACCATGCGCTACAGCAGCCCGCTGAGCGAATCGCAGGCCAAAAAATGGCGGCGGCTGACGAAGGATTTGGGCGTGGAAATTTTCGTGACGAGTTTCGCGCCCGGCCTGCGCCCACGCCGGTTTGCGGAACACGCCCGGTTTTACCTGTGGCCGGCCCTGCCGCTGGCCCCTCTGCGTTATCTGACCGCCTATCTGGTGGCTCCGCCGCTGGTGCTGTGGCTCATTCTGGCGCGCGGCGTGAACGTGCTGATCGCCCATGACCCGTACATCGGCGCGGCGGCAGCGCTGGCAAAAAACGCGGCGCGGCTGTTCGGGCGGCGGGTCGGGCTGGTGATCGAAACGCGCGGCGACCTGGAGCAGGGTCTGTTCATGCAGCGCGAGATGCGTTTGAAGGCGCTGTGGCGGGTGTTCATGCGCATCA
>CAZKIB010000136.1:7520-18464 GCA_964552425.1 uncultured Anaerolineaceae bacterium
TCAGCAGATTCAGGTGCTGGCCCCCGATAAGCCAATTATGCAGTTTATGAGCTGGACGGACTCGGACGCCTTCACCGGCGCTGTGCCCGAAAAGCCGCCTTCGCAGCGCTGCGATATGGTGTATACCGGCGTGCTGGTTCCGCGCAAAGGGGTGCATGTGCTGCTGGATGCCTTTGCTAAAATTGAGACGCGCATACCGCAGACTCACCTGTGGCTGATTGGCAAAGCGGCCAATGCGGATTACGCGGCGGAACTGCGCGCCCAGGTGGAACGGCTGGGCCTGCACGAGCGTGTGACGTTTATTGACCCCTTGCCGCAGGCGGAAGTCGCCCGGTATATGGTGCGCGGGCGGGTGTTCGTGCTGCCTACCTTTTCCGAGGGCCTGCCCAAAGTGATTATCGAAGCCATGCTGTGTGGGACTCCGGTGGTTGCCAGCGCTGTGGATGGCATCCCCGAAATCGTGCAGGATGGCGTGCAGGGCTATCTGGTTCCGCCGGGGGATGTCGATGCTCTGGCCGAAAAGCTGCTGTACGTATTCCAGGCTGCCGATGTGGATGCGCTCGGCCAGCAGGCGCGCGCGTTTGCGACGGCGTTTTTCTCCGCTGAAGCCTATGTTGAAAATTACGGTAAACTGTTCGCGCTGGCCGATGCCGAAGCGCAGCACTGAATGAAGGACGGCTGATCCATGAACATTCAGCGGGCGACACTGGAAACCTGCGCACAGGCCGATGGGCTGGTGGTGGTCATTGATGTGATCCGCGCCTTTACCACCACCTGTTTCGCGTTCGAGTCCGGCGCGAAAGAGATCGTCCTCGTCAGCGCGGTGGACGAGGCGCTGGCGCTGCGGGACCAGATGCCCGGTGCGCTGGTGATGGGTGAAGTGGGCGGTTTGCCACCGGAAGGCTTCGACTATGGCAATTCGCCATCGCAGTTGATTGGTGTGGAACTAACCGGACGGCGTATGATCCAGCGCACCGGGGCGGGCACACAGGGCGTCGTCCGTTCCACGCGGGCGGATGCGCTGCTGGCGGCCAGTTTTGTCTGCGCCGGCGCGACCCTTCGGTATATTCGGGCCATATCACCAGAATCGGTCACGCTGGTGATTACCGGGCAGCGTCCGCCGCAGTATGGCGAGGGTTATGGGGATGAAGACGCCGCTTTGGCGGATTATCTGGAAGCGCGCCTGAACGGGCTGGAACCCGATGCAGCGCCGTATCTGGAACGGGTGCGCCGTTCCCGCGATGCCGATGAAGATGCGCGGAGCTTTTCGGGCTTTGCCGCCGACTTGACCTGCTGCACCGACCTTGATCGCGTGAATTTTGCGATGGTGGTCCAGCGGCGCGCTGGCCTGCCCGTCATGCAGCCGGTGATCCTATGAACACTGATCTGCGCCTGCTGTGGTTTAACCTGATTACCGATGCGGACGCGCCGGTACAGGGCTTTGCGACGGATTGGATCAACGCGCTGGCCCCGCGCTGCACCGCGATTGATGTGCTGACCATGCAGGCCGGGCGAATCAGGGTGGCGGACAACGTGAGGGTGTTCTCAGTCGGCAAGGAAAAGGGCTATAGTGATGCCCGCCGCGCGCTGGAGTTCTACCGCATTCTGACGAAACTGCTGCGGGAAGGGCGTTATGACGCCTGTTTCGCCCATATTCAGGCGCTGTTTGCCATTATGGGCGCGCCGCTTCTCAAACCGCGCGGCATCCCGATCACATTATGGTACGCGCATAAGGCCGTGACGCCGAAACTGCGTCTGGCCGAAAAGCTGGTCAATCATGTGGTGACGCCATCGCCGGAAAGTTTTCGCATTTCCAGCCCAAAGACCCTGGTGATCGGGCATGGCATCGACACGCGCGCGTTTACGCCGGCGGAGCCTGTGAGCGGGCCGTTTACGATGACTACTGTCAGCCGCATCGCGCCGGTCAAACGACTGGAAACGATTATCGCGGCGGCGCACCTGCTCCGGCAAGGGGGCTGCGAATTTCGTTTGCGCATCGTCGGCAACGTCCAGGATGAGACTTACGCGCAGCGCTTATACCGGCAGGTGGCGGATTGTGATCTGACCGGCGTGATCGAATTTGCTGGCGAAGTGGCCCATTATCAGATCGCGCGCGAATACCAGCGGGCACACCTCATGCTGAACGTGAGCGCCACCGGCAGCATCGACAAAGCCGTGCTGGAGGCGATGGCCTGCGGGCTGCCTGTCATTACCGCGAATGAGGCTTTTCGCGCGCCGCTGGCCCAGTGGAGCGATCAACTGCTGGTTCCGCTGGACGCGCCGGAGGAACTGGCCGCGAAAATTGGCGCGATCATGGCCCTGCCGCCGGACGCGCGCCGCGCACTGGGGCAGGATTTACGGGCCATCGTGGTGCGCGATCACAGCCTGGAGCGGCTGGCGGACCGGCTGATGAGCATCCTTCATGCAGACAGGGAGATGCACAGCGCATGATGCGTACACTCAAACGACGCTTTCATTCAATGCTGGCGCGAACGTGGCTGCGTCCCGGCACAATTCGCACCGTGCCGCTCGGCCCCTATCGCGGTCTGAAATTTATCATCAGCCCACCGATGTTGAGCCGGTTGGGGGTCTTCTACCGGGCCTATGAGCCAGAGGTCAGCGCGTGGCTGGCAGAGTGTGTGCGCCCCGGTATGACGGTTTATGTCGTAGGCGGGCACATCGGCATTCATGTCCTGTATATTGCGCGGCTGATGCAGGGGGGCGGCCATGTGGATGTGTTTGAGGGCTGGCCGGATAATTATGCCACCTTGCAGCGCAACATCGACCTGAACCGGCATCTGACTGTCGAGATCAACGCGCAGCCGGTCTGCATCACCGCCGTGCCGGGGACCGTCCGCATGGCGCAGGGATCAGCTGACGGCAAACATCATATCGCCGCCGCCGCAGACGAAAGCGTGCTTGAAGTTCCCGCCGTGACACTGGATGTTTTCTGGCAGTCCACCAACCAGTGCCCGGATGTAATACTGATCGACATTGAGGGTTATGAACCGGACGCGCTCACTGGCGGAGAAGCGCTGCTGGCAGCCTGCAAACCCATCCTGGTGCTGGAACATCACGGCAAGGAAGCGGCGTTAAACAAGTGGCTGAACGAGCGCGGCTGGCGGGTGGAACCGCTGGGGCGGCGGCATCTGGTGGCGCGGGCATGACACGGCTGCTCTACGTGGCGAATGCGCGCATCCCCACCGAAAAGGCGCACGGCTTGCAGATCATGCAGAACTGCGAGGCGCTGGCCGATGCAGGCGCGCAGGTGACGCTGTGGGCTGCGCGGCGCGTCAACACGCCCCAACTGCGGCACATCAGCGATCCCTGGGCGCATTATGGGGTGCGGCGCAATTTCAGGCTGCGGCGCGTGCCTTCGCTGGATTTGCAGGCCGGGGTCGGCGAAATCGCCCTGCTGCGGCGCGGCACATTTTTCCTGCAATACGCCACGTACCTAATCATGCTGTTTATCGGGCTGCTGTTCGCGCGCTTCGACGTGTATTACACCCGCGATCTGCCCGCTGTGCTGCTGCTCAGTCTGCTCAAGCCGCGCCGCGCCATCGCCTATGAACCGCACCGTCTGTCAAAATCGAGCATCGGGCGCAGGCTGCAAACGCTGGCGGTCCGCCGGGCGGGGCATCTTTTCCCGGTGACGCCCTACCTGGCTCAAACACTCATTGAGCGCCGCGCGGATGCCAGACAGGTGCAGGTCGCCCACGATGGTGTCCGCCGCGAACGCTTTGAACCTTTGCCCGATCAGCCAGCCGCCCGCGCGCAGATTGGCTGGCCGGCAGAGGCGTTCATCGTCGGCTATGTGGGGCGTCTGCACACCATGTCGATGGACAAAGGGGTTGGCATTCTGGTTCAGGCGCTGCAACAGGTGGATGGCGCGGCGCTGGCGCTGGTCGGCGGGCCAGATGAGATGGCCGCAGCCCTGCGCGAACAATGGCTGGCGGATGGTCTGCCTGCCGAAAAATTTCTGTATGCCGGGCAGGTCCAACCGGAAGCTGTGCCGGTCTACCTGAGCGCCTTTGATGTGTGCGCCATGCCCTTTCCCTGGACGGAACATTTTGCCTATCATGCCTCGCCGATCAAGCTGTTCGAGTATATGGCGTCGGGCCGGGCGATTGTCGCGTCGCATCTGCCAGCGGTGGCCGATGTGGTGACGGATGGCGAGTCCGCGCTGCTGGTTCCGCCGGGTGATGCGGCGGCGCTGGCGGCGGCCCTGACGCGGCTGCGGGATAACCCGGCGCTGCGTGCCCGGCTGGCGACCTGTGCGCGGGAGATGGTCTTCGCGCATTACACCTGGGATGCGCGGGCGCGCATGATTTTGAAGGAAATTGATGATGGATCGCGCTAGAAGTGTGTCCTGCACGGCTTCCTGCCGGGCACTCAAGTACCCGGCAAGATACCTCAAATCCCTTCGGGATTCAGGCTCTCCTGCCCCAGTCCCAACGGGACTTGCTTCACCTTGCCGTCGATTTCAATCGGCGGCACAAGAACGGACGCAGAATGCGGTGTCACGCCTACATGCTGTCACCAGGCCGGCATAACCGATGCGCCTCGGATTACTCGCCGCCGATCTGAGCCACCGGCACGGTTGGGCGCATTACAGCCTGAGCCTGATCGAAGCGTTGCGGCGCGCCGGTGTCCAGATGACCATCATAACCGCGCGCAACAGCCCGGATGTGGCGGGGCTGGAAACCCACAGACTGCTGCCGGATACCAACCCGATGGCAAAGCGCCTGCTGCTGCGTTCCCTGCGGGCCGCGCCGGAAGTGGGCCAACTGCTGCGCGATTGTCACCTGATTCATGCGCTGGTCGAACCCTACGCGCCGGTTGGGGCATGGGTCGCGGCGGGACGGCCTTTTCTTATCACAGCGCATGGCAGCTACATCGATCTGCTTTCGCGCCGCCGTCCACCGGCAGGCACGTTCTACCGCTGGTCCTTTGAACGTGCCCGGCACATCGCCTGTGTGAGCCATTACACCGCGAAGGTCATTCAGGGCGTGCTGCCCGGCGTCTCTGCCCCGGTGATCCACAATGCTATTGACCCGGCGCGTTTTGCCAGTCTGCCGAAAAACGCGGTGGAAAAACGCGGCCCGACGGTGCTGTCTGTCGGCGCGGTCAAGCTGCGCAAAGGCACGCTGGAACTGGTGCGCGCGATGGAAAAGGTTCACGCGGCTGTGCCAGGGGCGCAGTGTGTCATCATCGGCAGTCTGGACGCCGAACCGGGTTACACCCAACAGGTCCAGGCGGAGATCAGCGGGCTTGGCCTGAATGATAGTGTGCATCTGCTCGGCCATGTGCCGGAGGAAACCAAGCTGGCGTGGTACGGCGCGGCGGATGTGTTCGCGCTGCCCTCGCTGCATGTGGGCCGTAAATTCGAGGGCTTCGGGCTGGCCTATCTGGAAGCGAGCGCGGCGGGTTTGCCGGTCATTGGCACACGCGACTGTGGCGCGGAGGATGCTATCGAACAGGATGTGACGGGCCTGCTGGTGCCACAATCAGGCGTGACAGGGCCGCTGGCGGATGCTATCATCGCGCTGCTCACCAATCCGCAGCGCGCCAATCAGATGGGCGCTGCCGGGCGGGCACGGGTACAGCATTGGACATGGGACAATGCCGCGCAGGAATGGCTGGCGTTGTATCACCAGGCTTTGGGATGATTGCACAAATACAAAAACTGCTCCGCCGCAAGTTCGTACAGGACACCTTTATCCTGCAACTGAGCAAAATCGGTGTCACCGTGCTGGGGCTGGCGGCCTGGGTAATCGTGCCGGTGCGGCTCGGCCCGCTCAACTACGGGTTATTCGCGCTGGCACAGTCCTTTCTGGGAATCTGGCTCACGCTTGATCTGACCGGCCTGAATGTCGCCATTCCGAACCTGCTGGCGGCGGCGGTGGGCGCGAAGGATGAACGTCAGATTCTCGATCTGCTGGCAGTCAACCTGAAAGTAGCGACGGTGTGGGCCGTGTTTACGCTGGTGGCCCTCATGCTCATCGGCCCGGCGCTGGCAAGCCTGCTTTATCAGGAGCCGCTTCCTCTCAACCCGCTTTATGGCCTGAATTATCCGCTGATGGCCGGCCTGCGAACCGTCGGCAGCCCGCATATCGGGGTGCTGGCCGCTTTTCTCGCCATCGCCCAGTTATTCGACCCGATCTATAACCTGTTCCTCTCGGCTTTTCGCAGCCGCCGCACCATGCGTCAGGTGGCGATTGTGCAGAATGTGAACCAGTTCATTCTGACCATCAGCCTGGTCGCCGCCGCGCTCATCAGCCCTACCGCCGAAGGGCAGGTCGTGGGGCGCATCGTCTATTCGGTCATCACACTGCTGGTGATTCTGGTCATCTACCAGCGCACCCTGACACTGGGGCCAGTGCCGTATCCGTCCCTGCAGCAGATTTTGAAACGTTCGCTGACGGTGTCCTATCGCCCCTACTGGCGCTATGGGTTATCTACCGCGCTGGACAAAAATGTTTCGACCCTGTTCACCCAGGTTCCGCTGCAACTGGTTGGCATTCTGGCCGGGCCAGCCGCTGCCAGTTATATTCAGTTGGGGCTGCGCGCTATTCTGCGGACAAGTTTTTTCACCTCAGCGATCTACGAAAATATCCAGGCGGCAGTTCCGCAGGCGGTGGGGCGCGGCGATTACACACGCCTGTGGGCCAATTTTATGCGTGTGCTGATTGCGCTCACCTTGAGCGGACTGGTGTTTTATGGGCTGGTGATCGCCCTTGCGCCGCTGCTGCTGGTTCCTGTCTTCGGGGAGGAATGGCTGCCGCTGCTGCCTTTGCTGCCGGCCTTCACCATTTACGGACTCGCTACGACGGTGGGCGGCATTTTCGGCCCGCTGTACCGCGCCTTTAATCTGATGCGGGCGGCGCTGCTGACGAAACTGGTGACGCTGGCGGTTATGCTGCCAGCCGGTGTCTGGTTGATTCAACGGGCGGACGCGCTGGGCGGGGTATGGATGATTAACGGGATGTACGTCCTGTCAGTAGGCCTGACCATTGCGTTTACACTGCCGGTGCTGCGGCGGTACGCGCTGCACCCGCAAACCACCTGAATGCCAGCCGCCGGTAACGTTGCAGGAAATGTGGCTTTTAGCGCGGGCAGTCGCTAAACTCACTGGATGGCAGGTCAGCTTGTCTGATTGATGAATCGCTCCCTGAGTGACACTGCCGGGTAACACAAGCGTGGGGGTGTTGAACTCATGAAAACAGCCGTCAGGCAGGCGCTTCGCCGGGGGCCGCTGCGTCCGCTGTATCTTGCCGCCGCCAATACCTACCGGCAGGCCCGCCGTCTGTTCATTTACCCGGAAACCGCGCGGGTCGGGGATGTGGATTACGATATTTACTGGGATAACAAGGCAAAAGACAAACTCGGACAGCTTTCATCCTGGAGGCTCAGGCGCGCTCAGGTGTTCACGGCGCTGGTGCAGGACGGGGATGTCGTTCTGGACCTGGGTGTGGGCGATGGCGCGCTGCTGCAATACATGCTTCAGCATAGACAGATTGCCGCCTTTGGACTGGATGTGTCGCTGAAAGCTGTGGAGTTCTGCCAGGCGAACGGCCTGAACGTCGAACTGGCGGACATCAACCGGCCCATCAGCGAATTCGTGCGCCAGCCATTTGATTACATCATCCTGTCGGAGATTATTGAACACCTGCCCAACCCGGAGAATCTGCTCAACAGCCTGCGGCCCTATGCGCGCAAGGGGATGATTGTATCGATCCCGAACACGGGCTATCATCAGCATCGCCTGCGCCTGCTGATGGGACGTTTTCCACTCCAGTGGGTGGTGACTCCGGGTGAGCATCTGCGCTTCTGGACTCGCGCGGACTTTCACTGGTGGGTAAACCAGATTGGCTTCGAGATTGTGCAGGAAGTGCCCTATGAAGGTACACGCGGGTTAAAGGATATGTGGCCGGGTCTGTTCGCGGCGGCCTTCGTGTTTGTGCTGCGCAGTCGCGAAACGATTGAAGGCAGAGTCACAGAAGTCCCGGCTGAAATTCGTGCGAATAACCCAAAACAATTTGAGGAATAGCATATAGAATTAAAAATGGCAGTACACAACAGATAACATGAGGTCTCTGCATTCCATGTCGGATATTCTGATTATTGGTGGAACCCGCAACATGGGCCATCTGCTGGCCCTGGAACTGCTGAACGCCGGACACCAGGTGACGATCTTTAACCGGGGTCTGACCACTGATGAACTGCCGGAAAATATTACCCGGCTGCGGGGTGATCGTACTATTCGGGGTGAACTGGCCGCTGCGCTTGGTTCCCGCACCTTTGATACGGTGATCGATTTCGCGCTCTATACCCATGATGAAGCCGAGGCGGTGGTCGACCTGCTGGCGGGGCGCACGGGACACTACATTTTTATCAGTTCCGGGCAGGTTTATCTGGTCCGCGAGGGCCTGGAACGCCCCTTCAGCGAAGCCGATTATGACGGCGCGCTGATGCCCGAACCCAAAGCCAACACCTACGGCCATGAAGAATGGCGTTATGGGATCGGCAAACGCGGCGCGGAGGATGTGCTGGCGGCAGCATGGGCCGAAAGCCAGTTCCCGTATACCTCTCTGCGCCTGCCAATGGTCAACGGCGAACGTGACCCGTTCCGGCGGTTGTACAACTACATGCTGCGCATTAAGGATGGCGGGCCGATTCTGATCCCGCACACACCGCGTTATGCCCTGCGGCATGTATACGCCTGTGATGTGGTGCAGGCGGCGATGACACTGATTCATACTGGCAAAGGCAAAGGCCGGGCGTACAATCTCTCACAGGAAGAAACCGTTACCCTGCCCGAATTTATCGGCAGGGTGTGTGACCTGATGAACAAGCCTTTGCCCGAACTGGTCGAGGTCAAACGCAGCGTGCTGGAAGCCAACGGCTTCCTGCCGGACTGCTCCCCCTTCAGTGATCGCTGGATGAGCGAACTGACCAACGACCTGAGCAAGGCTGACCTGAGTGTGGAATATACCCCGCTGCCTGTGTATCTGGAGCGCATTGTGAAGCATTACCGGCAGCACCCGCCTCACAAGCCGGCCAGCTATAAACGCCGCAGTTCCGAACGCAATCTGCTGCTGGAAATGCAGATGCCCTGATGCCGGAGGCGATTATTGTCGGGGCGGGGCCGAACGGGCTGGCGGCGGCCATTGAACTGGCGCGGGCCGGCTGGTCGGTGCGGGTGTATGAAGCGCGCGCGACGATTGGCGGCGGCCTGCGTTCCGCTGAACTGACCCTGCCCGGCTTTACCCACGACATCTGTTCCGCGATTCACCCGCTTGGCATGGGGTCGCCCTTTCTCAGCCAACTGCCGCTGGCCGATTATGGCCTGGAATGGATTCAGCCGGAGATTCCGCTGGCGCACCCGCTGGATGATGGCACGGCAGTGATCTTGCAGCGTTCGGTTGAGGAAACTGCCGGACGACTCGGTGTGGATGCCCGCGCGTATCGGTTGCTCATGCGCCCGCTGGTCGAACGCTGGGACGAACTGGCGTCGGATATTCTCGGCCCGCTCATTCGTTTCCCGCGCCACCCGTTTCTGATGGCCCGCTTTGGGGTGGCCGGGCTGCCGCCGGTCACGTTGTTGAGCCGGCTGCTGTTTCGTACACCCCAGGCGCGCGCGCTGCTGGCTGGCAACGCGGCGCATTCACAGCTTCCGCTGGAAACGCTGCTGTCGACTTCGTTCGGGCTGGTGCTGATGCTGCTGGGGCACCGCATCGGCTGGCCGCTGCCGCGCGGCGGGTCCCAGAAAATCGCCGATTCAATGGCCGGTTATCTGCAATCCCTCGGTGGCGAGATCATCACCGGTCATCCTGTCGAAAATGTGGATGCGCTACCCCCGGCACAGGCCGTGCTGCTGGATGTCACGCCGCGCCAACTGCTTCAGATGGCCGGTCACAAACTTCCGGCTGGCTACACACACGCGCTGGAACGTTATCGCTATGGCATGGGGGTCTTTAAGGTGGATTATGCTCTGTCCGAGCCAATCCCCTGGAACGCGCCGGAATGCCGCCGCGCCGGGACGGTGCATGTGGGCGGCACGCTGGAGGAACTGGCGGAGTCGGAACGCGCGCCGAAATCCGGTAAACCGGCGGAGAAACCCTTCGTGCTGGTGGCGCAGCAAAGCCTGTTTGATGAGGCACGCGCGCCACAGGGTCAGCATACCGGCTGGGCCTACTGTCATGTGCCCAACGGCTCCACCGAAGATATGACCGCGATCATCGAGCGGCAGATCGAGCGTTTCGCGCCCGGCTTCCGCGATACCATTCTGGCACGCCACACCCTGCACACAGCGGATTATCAGGCGTATAACCCCAACTATATCGGCGGCGACATCAACGGCGGTGTTCAGGACGCCTGGCAGCTTTTCCTGCGGCCTGTGCCGCGCCTCGTGCCCTATGCCACGCCTGTGAAGGGCCTGTATCTGTGTTCATCGTCCACGCCTCCCGGCGGCGGGGTGCATGGCCTGTGCGGGTATCATGCCGCGCGGGCGGTTCTGCGAGCCGAAAAAGCCTGAAAACTGGTCAAATTCAGTGAATCACGAAATGAGGATTTTATTCCTTGATACCGCCAGATGTTCAAAGCGCTGTCCCTTACCCACAAATAATTAAGATAAGTTGTTGGCGCATGTTCAGAACGAGTGACGATGAACAAGGGCAGAGATGAAAGCAGGCGAAATGGCTTTGAGATTGACGCGAAACTCATGGACAGCCACATAACCAGGCAGATAACGTTTATGAACGCCGCGAAAGGGGCACAGGAAATTGCGCAGGCCGGTCCACAGACCTTCGCTGCTGTTGGCATGGGTTTCAAACCAGCCATCGCCATCATCATCACGTGCCCATTCCTTCGCACCATGACAGACCGTCTCACGGATGCGCTTGAGCGCATGGTAACTCTGGTACTCATCGGTGTAGACCAGGG
>CAZKIB010000137.1:0-9786 GCA_964552425.1 uncultured Anaerolineaceae bacterium
GGGGTATGCGCTGGCGCTGTGGACGGTGGTGACGCTGCTGCTGGTCGCGGCCATTTTCCTCTACAGCCGCATGGACCACGCTCAGGAGGCGGATGTGATTGTGATCCTCGGCGCGGGGTTGGACCGGGGAGACCGCCCCGGCCCGGCGCTGATCCGCCGCACGGCGAAAGGCGCGGACCTGTGGCGCGAGGGTATGGCGGCGCAGATCATCTGCACTGGCGGGTTTGGTCTCAACCGCAGCCGCAGCGAAGCCGATGCCTGCGCCGAACTGCTGCGCGCCGAGGGTGTGCCGGCTGAGGTGATTCTGCTCGAAGACCGCAGCCGCAGCACGGAAGAAAACGCGCTGTATACCCTGGAGACCTTGCAGGCTAACGGCTGGAATCGCATCGTACTGGTCAGCGATGGCTACCATCTGCTGCGGGCGCACTGGCTGTTTAACAACCTGGGCATCGAGAACTTCACCAGCCCGGCAGTGGACCCACCCCTGTTCAACCACATCAGCGCTACGCTGCGCGAGATTGCGGCCTTTCACTGGCTGGCCTTCAAGATGGTCTTCAATATTTCGGTGACATATGTGCCGGTGCTGTAGATCCGGGTTTGAACTTATCAGCTTGTGCCGACGACAAAGAGAACCCGATCCCTGCGGGACTGGGGCAGCGCGGTTTGAATCCCGGAGGGATTTCGGGTGCTTTGTCGGGTACTTGAGTGCCCGGCGGGAAAAAGCCTATCACACGTTTTCGTGGGCGAGGGCCGACTGACGGGTCTGCTCTGCACGCCGCTTGATCCCGCGCATACACCTGCTCATCATCACAATATCGCCGACATCCTGCAGCAGGTAGTAGATCACCCAGACCGAAGTCCACGTATAGCGCACCCGCAGCCGCGTGATCAGCCGGGTGCTGTCTGTGCCCTCCGGTTCGAACCACCATAACCAGGTGGATGTGCCTTTTTTATCCCACCACAGCATCCACTGGTTCGGTTCACAGGCTTTGACCCACATGCCATTTTTTCCGTCCGGCGTCATCGGCACAAAATCCCCGGTGGTCATGTGCTGAAGCTCAGGGATGAGGTATTCTGAACTGGGCACGCCGTTGTTGTCGATCCAGTCGAGGCTGTACCAGCCGGCCCGGTTGGAGCCGATCTGAAGCAGCCAGGGCCAGACCGCTTCGGGCCGCGCCTGAATGGTGATGGCACGGGTGGCGTTGAATGATGGATGAGTCACTACCTCATCTCCCGGCAGTGTCCGCGCAACCTCTGCGTCTGTCGCGCCCCAGCGCACCTGCCAGGGCCGAATGATGCGCACATAAATGAACAGACCCACCGCCAGCAGAAACAACCCAAAAAACATATCCGAATTCCTTTCGCTCGTCGGGCATATGAATTGATCCAATCTATCTTTGACTGGACGGCATTCAGCGGTCAAGTGAGGTTCATCACCTGCGAGTATGCGCCCCGTATGGCAAGCGTCATGCAGGCGCATTGAGCATCTGTCTGTATCGGGTCTATAATGGGGGTTGAAACATTTACCCGCTCTGCAATTGCATGGGACACTCGTCGCGTGCAGGGGGAATATTTATGCAACGTTTCTGGATTCTGCTGCTGGCGCTTCTGGCAGCGCTCAGTGTGCCCGGTCTGGCAGCTCAACAGACCCAACCGGACGCTGACCTGCCTTTGGAAATTATCGAAACTTCACCGCTTTCCGGTCAGGAACTCAACGCTCAAGAGGCGATAACTGTGTTCTTTGACCGGCCCATTAACTGTGACAGCGTGCAGGGGGCGGTCAGCATCGCTCCCCCGGTGGAAGGGGCGGTAAGCTGTGATGGCGCGAGCCTGACCTTCACGCCCGCCGCAGCCTATCCCGTTGATAGCGCGCTGACGCTGACGATCAGCACGGCGCTGCAAGCCGAAGATGGTCGCGCACTGGCCGAGGACTTTACGCTGGAACTCAACACGCTGGGCAGTCTGGCCGTATCCGAGGTGCTGCCAGACGATGGTTCCACCGGCATCGAAACTGACGCGCTGATTACCGTGATCTTCAACCGCCCGGTGGTCCCGCTGGTGGTGGATGAAGACCGCGACGCGCTGCCCAACCCGCTGACGATTGAACCGGCGGTGGAGGGACAGGGCGAATGGCTGAATACGTCGATTTATGTCTTCCGGCCTGCTTTGGGGCTGGGAGGCGGCATCACCTACACCGTCACGGTCAACGCTGGTCTGACTGCGGTGGATGGCGCGGTACTGAGCGAGCCGTTTAGCTGGTCGTTTACGCCGGTTGATCCGGGTGTGATCGAAACCGTGCCGCTCGATCTGTCCACAGGCGTCCGGCTGGATGATCCGGTTCAGGTGATCTTCAATCAACCGATGGACCCGGCCAGCACTGAAGCCAGCTTCTCCCTGCGCCCGGAAGGCCAGGATACCGGCACGGTGGAAGGCAGTTTTGAATGGGATGAAGACAGCACCGGGTTTATGTTCACGCCCGCAGAAAATCTGGCGCTCGATACGATGTATACCATCGCGTTCGAGCCGGGCGGCGCGCGCGCGCTCAACGGGGACGCCACCCTGGTCAGCAGCCCCGGCTGGAGCTTTGTCACGATCCCCGCGCCGAGCGTGGTGGGGACCAATCCCTTCTCTGGCGAATCGGACGTGGATGTGTTCACCGGATTCACGATCTTTTTTGCATCCCCAATGAATGAGGATACCCTGCTCGAACACATTACCATCGAGCCGGAACCCTACCGCGAACCGAGTTACTACTATTACGAGTACGACAACAGCTACAACATCTCGTTCCTGCTGGAACCGAGCGTCGAATACAGCGTCACGATTGAGCCGGGGATGGAGGACATCTACGGCAACGTGATCGAACGCGGGCGCACCATCACCTTCAGCACCGCGCCCTATGATCCGCTGGTGAACCTGCAAGCGCCGGGCGCAGTGGGCTTCTACAACGCCTTCAACGATAAAACGCAGGTCTTTGTGACACACCGCAACGTCAGCCAGTTGGACCTGGAACTGTACAGCGTGCCGGTGGATGATTTTGTCAGCCGTTTGACCCAGGACCCCTATGACCCGGCGTATAACTATGTACCTGCCGGCGAGCAGTTTCTGGCCCAGTGGCAGATTGAGTCGGATACGCCGGAAAATCAACTGCGCTACGAACTGCTGGACCTGGGCGCGCAGGCCAGCGCGGGCGGTGGGATCACCTGCGAAGGCGCGCCGCCTTCACGGTTAAAAGTGGGTGATGCGGCCATCGTGACGGCTGACCCGGAACCGCTGCGGGCGCGTTCCGCCCCGGTGGATGGGGAGATTGTCGATCAACTGTACCGCGATTACCGCGTGTCAGTGGTGGGCGGGCCAGTGTGCGCCGATGAAATCGTGTGGTGGGAAGTCACCCTGCGCGATGACCGCACGGCCTGGGTCGCGGAAGGTGTGCCGGAAGAATACTATCTGGAAGTGCTGGCCGCTGGGCAGTCTACCGCTGTGGATGTGACTGAAGGGGTGGGCGAAGACGCGCTGGCTCCGGGTGTCTATATGCTGAGTGTCAGCGCGCCTGAAGTGCTGCAAGAGGGGATGGCGCCGCGCAATCATTTTATGGTGGTTTCCACCGCCAGTCTGACGGTGAAATCCACGCTGAATGAAACACTCATCTGGGCGACGGATGTGCAGACGGGGGAACCCATTCCCAACGCGCCGGTCACGCTGTACGAGCGGGATCGCGGCCAGATCGCCAGTGGTGTGACCGATGCGGATGGTCTGGTACGGCTGGCGCTGCCGGCCAGCGATACTCTGGACCCCTATGCCGCGCGTGTCGCTGTGCTGCAAACCGCCGGGCATTTTGGGGCGGGTTCACCGGAGTGGTCGCAGGGTGTCGAGCCGTATCAGTTTGGTTTGCCGAGCGATTTTCCGTCGCACTACCGCCTGTACATGTACACAGATCGCCCAGTGTATCGTCCCGGCCAGCCCGTTTACTTCCGGGGTGTGGTGCGCAGCCGCGATGACGTGACCTATACTGTGCCGACAGAATTTGACAGCGTGCCGGTGCAAATCTATGACGAACAGGGTGAGATCGTTTTCGATCAGGACGCGCCGCTGACCCCGTTTGGCACCTTCAGCGGCCAGTTCGACATCGCGGACGATGCCGGGTTGGGCTTCTACCGCATCAATGTGGAACTGCCGCGCCCCAGAGAGTATTTTTATGAGGGCGGCGGTGTGTCCTTCAGCGTGGCGGAGTACCGGCTGCCGGAATTTCAGGTGGAACTGACGCCCGAACAGGCTGAGGTGGTGCGCGGGGATACAATCCGCACGCTGGTGGACAGCAGCTACTTCTTCGGCGGCAAGGTGTCCGGCGCGGTGGTGGAATACAGCGTGCAGGCCGAACCGTACTTCTTCGAGTATGACGGACCCGGCTACTACGAGTTCTACGACATTGACGCCGATGCTGGCCCCGGTGAGTTTTACGGCTTCTTTCGGGAGCAGATTGCCAGCGGCAGCGGCGAAACTGACGCGCAGGGCCAGTACCTGATCGAGCTTCCCGCTGATCTGGAAGACACCACCCAGAGCCAGCGCTGGACGATTGAGGCGACCGTGCGTGACGAAAGCGGCCTCACTGTGTCGGGTCGAACGGACGTGATCGTCAACAAGGGGCTGATCTACATTGGGGCGCGTCCATCGGATTATGTCGGGTTCGAAGGGCAGGAAAGCAGCATTGAAATCGTCGCTGTCGATTGGGACAGCCAGCCGGTGGCAAACCAGACGATTGATGTGGAAGTGGTCGAACGCCGCTGGAACAGTGTTCAGGAAGAGGATGAAGCCGGGCGCACCACCTGGACATGGGAAGTTGAGGAAATCCCCGTAACCACCGGCAGTGTCACCACTGACGAACGCGGCGAAGCGCTGTATACCTTTACCCCTCCGGCAGGCGGCGTCTATAAAATCAGGATCAGCACCCGCGACGAAGCCGCGAATGACGTGATCGCCGCGACCAGCCTGTGGGTTTCCAGCCAGCAGTATGTCGCCTGGCGGCAGCAGAACAGCAATCGCATTGACCTGATCGCCGACCAGAACGACTACGAAATCGGCGACACGGCGGAAATTCTCATCACGTCACCGTTTCAGGGGACTGTTGAAGCGCTGGTGACAGTCGAGCGCGGCAAGGTGCTGACCGCTGAACGCATCACCATGGACAGCAATTCATATGTTTACGAACTGCCGATCACGGATGATTACGCGCCCAACATCTTTGTGTCCGCGCTGATTATCAAAGGTGTGGACGAAACCAACCCCATCGCGGCCTTCCGCATGGGCATGGTCGAACTGGGTGTGGAAATCAAGCGCAAGGAAATCACCATCACTGCGACACCGGACCGGGAACAGGCTGGCCCGCGTGAAACGGTGACGTATACCATCGAAACGACCAACTGGAACGGCGACCCGGTGCAGGCCGAAGTCGGTGTGGCGCTGACGGACCTTGCCAGCCTGTCGATTGGCAACCCGAACAGCGAACCCATACTGCGCTTTTTCTACAGCGCGCAGGGAAATGCGGTGCGAACTGGCCTGCCGCTGACGATCAACACGGACCAGATCACACAGACGGTGATCGACACGATCAAGGGCGGCGGCGGCGGTTTTGGGGAGGGCGGTATTTTCGACATCCGTCAGGACTTTGTCGATACGGCTTTCTGGGATGCCACCGTAGTGACGGATGAAAACGGGCAGGCTGAAATTGCGGTGCTGCTGCCTGATAACCTGACGACGTGGCGGCTGGACACGCGCGCCGTAACCAGCGGCGAAGACGGCGTGACGCTGGTGGGTGAGAACACCTTCGATCTGCTCAGCACCAAGCCGCTGCTCATCCGCCCGGTGACGCCGCGCTTCCTGGTGGTTGATGACACCGTGACTCTGGCGGCAATTGTCAACAACAACACCGGTCAGGACATGCCGGTGGAGGTGTTTATCGAAGGCACGGGCTTCACCATGCAGGGCGACGTCAACCAGACGTTCACCATCCCTGCCGGGGGACGCCAGCGGATCGACTGGCCGGTCACGATCAATGATGTGGCGAATCTGGACCTGACGTTCTTCGCCAACGGTGGCGATGGGGCTTACACGGATGCCAGCAAACCGCCGCTTGGTCAGGGGGATGAGCGGCTGATCCCGGTGTATAAGTACGAAGCGCCGGACATCAGCGGCACGGCGGGACTGCTGCGTGAGGCGGGTTCACTGACCGAAGCGATTGCGCTGCCGCAGCGTTTTGATGTGACGCAGGGCGAACTGACCATCAGTCTGGACCCGTCACTGGCGGCCACCACGATTGATGGTTTGACCTACCTGCGCAATTTCCCCCACCAGTGCATCGAGCAGACGGTCAGCCGCTTCCTGCCGAACATCATGACCTATCGCGCGCTCGAAATGCTGGATGTGGCGAATGATGATCTGAAAGCCGACCTTGACCGGGGCGTCAACTTTGCCTTGCAGCGTTTGATGGCGCAGCAGAAGGCCAGCGGCGGCTGGGGCTGGTTCGTCCAGGATCAGCCGAATCCCCTGACGACAGCCTATGCGCTGATCGGTCTGGCTGAAGCGCGCGATGCCGGCTTCGCGGTGGATGATGCGATCATCAGCCGGGCGCAGGATTACCTGCGGACGACGTTTATCGTGCCAGGGCCGAATCAGGAAACCTGGGAACTGAACCGCCAGGTCTTCACCCTGTATGCGCTGGCCCGTTCCGGCGCGCCGGATGTGGCCCGCACGGCGACCATGTACGAACACCGGGACCGGCTGGACTACTACTCAAAAGCCTTCCTGGCGCAGACTTTCCGGCTGGTGACTCCGTCCGATAACAGCCGCCAGAACACACTGCTGTCCGATCTGGTCAATGGCGCGGTTCTGAGCGCGACAGGCGCGCACTGGGAAGAAGCGGAAACGGATGTGTGGAACTGGAACACCGACACCCGCACCACCGCGATTGTGCTCGACACGCTGGTCAAACTGATGCCGGACAGCGACCTGATCCCGAACGTGGTGCGCTGGCTGATGACCGCCCGCACCGCCGACGCCTGGGAGACGACCCAGGAAACCGCCTGGTCGGTGATGGCGCTGACGGACTGGATGATTGTGAGCGGTGAACTGAACCCGGCCTATACCTACAGCGCGGCCCTGAACGGCGCAGCGCTGGCCGAAGGCGAAGCCACGTCGCAGAATGTGCGCGACTCGCTGGAACTGGTGGTGCAGGTGGGTGATCTGCTGCAAGATCAGGCCAACGCGCTGGAAATTGGGCGCACGGAAGGGCCGGGCGTGCTGTACTACACGGCGCATCTGCGCGCCTTCCTGCCTGTCCCGGAAATCGAACCGCTGAATCGCGGCATCGTGGTGCAGCGGCAGTATGTTTCGGTGGAGACAGGAGAACCGATCACCGAAGCGCGGGTGGGCGAACTGGTGCAGGTGCGCCTGACGATCATCACGCCGAACGATCTGGTCTACGCCGTGATCGAAGACCCCATCCCGGCAGGTACGGAAGGCGTCAACCCGGACCTGGCAACCAGCGAACAGATCGGCACACGTCCCGGTCTGGACAACAGCGACCCGCTCAGTCAGGGCTGGGGCTGGTGGTGGTTCAGCAACATCGAGTTCCGGGACGAGAAGGTTGTCCTTTACAGCACCTACCTCCCGGCGGGAACCTACGAATATGTTTACTCCATCCGGGCTGGTCTGGAGGGCGAATACAATGTGATCCCGCCCACCGGCTACCAGTTCTATATGCCCGAAGTGTTTGGGCGCGGCGCGGGCAGCACCTTTACGGTGCTTCCGGCGGAGGGATAACACACGTAACACTGCGCAGAGGCGTGCCCACCGTGCGCCTCTGCTGCTTCCACAGCGGGGATTTACATGGCGGACAGCGAACTCCACCCGGTCATCACGGCGTTGAAAGCCGGGGATTCCCGGCAGGCGCGCGCGCTGCTGCAACCGCTGCTCCGGCAGCCCAGCGCGGACCGCTGGTATATGGCGGCGCTGCTGTGCAGCACTCCGCAGCAGGCTATCACCGCGCTGGAAAAGGCATTGGCGCTTGATCCGGGTCATGAGCGCGCTCAAAAGCGGCTCGACCAGCTTCAGAATGCGGTCTCCCCGCAAACGCAGCATGAAACCATCTCAGAGGATGACCTGCCGCCGCTGGCTGCGCTGATCGCCGATGAAGTCGTCATCCCGGCGGACAAGCCCTATAACCCCCGGCCCGCCGCTGCGCAGTTTTATGAAGGGCTGCGTGAACCGCCTGTCAGACCGCGCCGCCGCCGCAAGCGCACCATCTGGACCTACATCTCGATTGCCAGTTTTATTTCGCTCAGTCTGTCATCGAGCTATGTTGTGCTGCTGGTGCTGGGTTCGGCTGTACCGGGGCGGCTGCGGAGTGTGTTTACCGGTATACAGCCTGTGTTCGCGCCGGAAAGCACGATTGTCTATGCCACGCCGGTGGCGGTGATCGACGGCACGCCCTATTATGCCCGCCCGCTGGAGGAGTATGGCAGCGCCTCTACAAACGCGACCCCGGTCACGGAAATCAATGGCACGCCGGTGTATGCCCGGCCGGATGCGGTGGTGGTGGTGATCCCGGCGAAAAGCACCGAACTCACGCGCCAGCAGGCCATCAGCGACATTCTCGAACCCGGCTTCGCGCACGAATATGTGTTTGCTGCCGAGTTAGGCGAGGAACTTGCCATCGGGGTTCAGTTTTTCTCGCCCACCGCCCAGCAGGTCAGCCGCAACGTCGCCATTCTCGACCCGGACGGAGGGGACGGCGAAAGGTTCTGTGTTCGGGAGCGCATTCTACAGGGGGATAACGGCGTGGCGTTCATCTGCCCGATCCATAAAGCGGGGCAGTGGAAACTGCGGTTGTTCGGGCGCGAAGGCGAAAGCAGCGGGGCGTATGTGGTGGCGATTGAAAAATTTGCATGAATCGGAGAAAACTCCGGGTTTATAATTGAAGTAAGGTTATGCAAGACTGGTTTGAAATAGCTGATGTTATCACCTGATCTGATCGCGGTGCTGAGTGCCATCAATGGGGGGGATAAGGCCCGCGCTCGCCAACTGCTGCAACCGCTTCTGAAAAACAATCCCTCTGCCGAAGCGTGGTATCAGGCGTCGCGCCTGACCGAAGCACCCGAACATGAAGTGGCCTGCCTGAAACAGGCGTTGGGGCTGGATCCGTATCATGTCGAAGCCCGGCGGCGCTATCGCCAATTGCAGGATACCGGAGTGTCCACTGCCGCACCCCCTCCCCAACCTCCCTTGCAGGCTGTTCAGATGACCGCTGCGCCGAAACCGGAACGCGCGCCGGAGCCGCCCATTCTGAACAAGGCGCTGCCCGATTCGCCGGATGTGCCCTTGAAACGAGCCAGACGGCAGCGGCGCAAACGCGGCACATGGTTCTATATCGGCATTCTGGCTGCGGTGCTTCTCAGCCTGATGTCCAGTTACTTTGTGCTGCTGGTGATCGGTTCGCCGATCCCCGGCCAGTTGTTCGGTTTTGTGACCGGCAGCCCGCCCGTGACCGAAATCGACGGTGTGCCGTTAGCGCAGGTCCCGGACGCGGTGTTCAGAATTGCCCCGTCACAGACCAACACTTTACCACGTTCCGAGGCTCAGGCGGATGTCCTGCAACCCGGTGTGGTGCATGAATACACCTTTGAGGCCAACGGCGGCACGGAAGTTGCCATCGGGATTCAGTTTTTCTCGCCGGCTGCGCAGCGGGTGAGTCGCAATATCGCTGTCCTTGACCCGGACGGGCGCGATGCTGAG
>CAZKIB010000137.1:9806-18388 GCA_964552425.1 uncultured Anaerolineaceae bacterium
ATGCTGAAAGTGTCTGTGCGCGTTCGAGCATTCTTCAGGGTGATAACGGCGCAGCAATCACCTGCATGATTCATCGCGCGGGCACATGGAAGGTGCGCCTGCTGGGCCGGGAAGGGGAAAGCGCCGGGGCATATGTGGTCAGCATCGAGAATCTGATGGCCGGCAGCTTTGAAGGATTCTAAACCGCCGGGCCGAAAAATTCGGCCAGCAACTGGCTGACTTCCGCCACTTTATCATGCTGGACCCAGTGGGTGGCGTCCTCGAACAGCACCAGCCGCCCCTCGTCGCACAGGTCGATACTTGGCTGGGCCATCTCATGACCGAGGGCGATGTCCTGTTTCCCCCAGATCAGCAGTGTGGGGACATGCACCC
Source organism: uncultured Anaerolineaceae bacterium (assembly GCA_964552425.1). GTDB lineage: Bacteria > Chloroflexota > Anaerolineae > Aggregatilineales > Phototrophicaceae. Next base: position 10,179 of record CAZKIB010000137.1, read on the forward strand.
GGACATCTGCCGGGAACTTCGGACGACGCTGAAACAGCGCCCGATACCAGTTGAGCATGCCGGTCAGCGCGCCGGGCTGTGACCAGGCTTCCATATACTGTTTCAGATCATCGTCGCTGAAACTGCCGGGCTGACCGCTGTTTTGCAGCATTCGGACACTGGTCTGATAATTGCTGCGTGTCATCATCGCTTCGGGCAGGGCTGGAAGCTGAAACAGGAACATGTACCAGCTTTTGCGCAGTTGGGTCAGATTGCCGGGCATGAACTGCGCGAAGACGAGGGGATGCGGCAGGTTCAGTATCGCCAGCTTTTTCAGGCGATCCGGGTAGTGGATGGCGACCCACCAGGCTACCGCGCCACCCCAGTCATGCCCGGCCAGAAAGACCTTCTCCTGACCCGCAGCGTCCACCAATCCTACAATGTCTGCCGCCAGGTCGTCGAGTGTGTACGCCGAGATACTCTTCGGTCTGTCGCTCAGGTTATAGCCGCGCTGGTCGGGTGCCCACACACGGAAACCCTGCCCGGCCAGATAATCCATTTGCTTTTTCCAGCCGTACCAGAATTCGGGGAAGCCGTGCAGCAGGATGACCAGCGGGCCATCCTCCGGTCCGGCCTGAACGACGTGCAGGTTGACTCCGTTGGTGGGGATGGTGTGGTGTTCATAGGGGTTCATCACGACTCCAATCGCTTGCGCAGAATCCATTCGTGTTCTTCCACATGCCGTGTATCGCCATCGGGCGTGGTGTAACTCCACCGCTCAATATGATCGCGTTGTACGGTGTAGCCCAGTCGTTCGTAGAGTCGTTTTGCGCTCTGATTCTGAACCGATACGCCGATTTCAGCCGCTGGCAGCCCGTGATCCCTGATGGTTTGTTCCGCCGCGCGAATCAAATGTGTGCCAATGCCCAGGTTTTGCAGGGGTTCCAGCACGCGCAGCGCCCAGATGATGCCCACGCCTTCGCCGGCGAATTTGACGAAATCCACCCACACCTGCCCCACCGGGAAGCTGTTCAGTTCGGCGACCAGAAAAGCGATTTCGCCCTGTTCGGCGCGGGCATAGGCGTGTTCGGTGATGTCCCGAAAGGGAGTAAACAGGCCGAACCATTCCAGTTTGCGCAGGTCAGCGTGTTCTGCAGGGCGGATCGTGACGTGGGTGTGGATCGGGAGGTTATTGAACACCGCTGATGCAATCTCAGCCTGTAAGAATTGAATGTTGACCGTTAACGAAAAGTCCAGAAGAGATCACGGCAATATCCAGAGTCGTTGAGGGTCGCAGCCCGAACTGGCGACTGATGACTGGCAACTGGCAACTGCACTAATAAGGCCGTCGTACATCAACGCCGGGCAGCGGCAGGTAGTGGCGCAGGTTGAGCGTGTAGAGCGGAATCTCAAAATGGGCCGCTACAGAAGCGATCATGACGTCGGCCATCTCGATACCGTGACTCAGGTGAAACTGAGCGAACTGCCGCATGGCCCAGCGGTTGTCATCGGGCGTAGGATGCTCAACCGTAAATTGTCGCAGAAAGCGAACATACTGCGCCCGTTCGATACTGTTGCGCGCGCCCTGAATAATTTCCATTCACACAATGGGCGTAATTGCAAGATGGCTATCAACATTTGCCAGAAACCACTGCTGCGCTTCGGGAACACGGCGCAGATAATCGACAAAAACACTGGTATCGACCACCGCATCAATCTTCACGTTTCAAACGCCGTTCGCGGTTTTTGCGACGCAGTTCCTCTACATAGGTGGCACTGTCCGCCATATCTTCCCGATCTGCCCAGATACCGAAAACAGGTGATCGGGCAATTTCCTCGGCGGATAAGCCAAGCCCGGTAAACGTGGTCGGGTCATCGAGCAGTGCCTCGAATTCGGCGTCCAGGGCGGCTTCTTCCTCCGGGGTCAGGTGCTTGCGGACGGTGACTTCTACCGCGCCGCGTGGGGCATCCGGCGGAAGCTGCACAATCAACTGACCATCTTCAGTTACTTCGCCTTTTACCGTGATTCTGTCGGTCATGACACCCTCCTGCCCACATTATACTATGACCCACGTTTCATCCAGCGTAGCACACGCGGCCACACTTGGGTATAAGCTCGATAGAGCGCCGGATAGGGGGCGTAATCCCACGCGCCAATGTGCCGCGTCACCATGCCGCGAAAGCCGCGCTTGAACTCATAGACCCCCCACATGGGGTCGGATTCGTCAAAGACATCCGGCGCGCCCCAGAAATCATAGGTCTGGCAGCCCTGCGCTTTTGCCCAGCGGATGGCCTCCCATTGCAAGGCATAGTTGGGCATCCGCTGGCGTTCGTCGTTGGAGGATGCGCCGTAGAAATACCAGCACTTGCGCCCGAAATGGAACAGGATCACATGAGCGATGGGCTGGCCCTCAAATTCGGCGATGAGCGCATAGGCCAGCCCGGCCTGCATGAACGCCTGCCACGCCTGCCGGTAATAGTCCAGCGGGCGGATGAGAAATTCATCGCGCTGCCCGGTCATGCGGTAGAGGTTATAGAGCGTGTCCAGATCGGCCAGCGTGCCGGGGCGGATGGTGACATCTTTTTTCTCGGCGGCGCGGACTTTGCGGCGGGTGTTTCCACTCATCTGCGCCAGCAGGTCATCTTCGGATGGCGTTAAATCCAGCGTGAGGGTGTTGCGGAACTGCACCTGATCGTCGGAGAAGTGCCAGCCGCGTTTCTGCAACATCTGTGTGAAGGACTGTCCGGTGGCGCAGGGGGTATCATCCTCGTCACCGGGCACACCTGTCGCGGCGACCACATCCGGGTCGATTTTGAGCCACACGGCGCGCTGCTGATGGGCGAGGGCTTGCAGATGATCGAGGACGGATTCGGCCAGCGGGGTATCTTCATAGGCCAGCGCGGGGCCTTTGGGCACATACATGACCTTCAACGGGCCGACGCTGCGCACGCCGATAGAGGCCATCGCCACGATGTCGTCACCCTGCCGGAAGGCCAGTCGGAGCGGTTCCCAGCCGGTGGTGGCGCGCTTGAACTCACCCCATTCCCAGGTTTGCAGCACATGGGCATACGGCAGGGCGCGGAGGGCGCTATTCCACAGGGTTGGGTCGGTGATGATGGTAATGTGCATTGGCAGCCCTCACCCCCGCGCAAATTTCACTTTATGATTGCTCAAAGTTCCCTACCCACTGTACCCAACTCAATGTTTCGTGAACGGCATTGAACAGCTTTTCATCCGCCGTCCAGAACGGGCAGTCAAGGCGTTCGGCCACCGCGAGATACTGGGCATCGTAGGTGGTGGGGCGGTTAAACTGCGTGGCGAGTTCGTAGGCCCGTTTCAGGAAGGTGTCGTCGACATATAACTCTACCGGATACACCAGCAGGGAGTCGCAGATGGCAACGCCACGTTCCGGCTTAACACGCTTTTGATGAACAGCCTTGCGTGCGACAGCGACAATTTCATAACGAAACAGCAGTGGCGCTGCCAGTTGAAAGTCACCCTCTTTCCAATGATTGAGAATGGCTTTCGCTTTGTCAGAGATTTTCTCATCAAGAACACTGGCGATCAGAATCCCGGAGTCCACCACTACCAGCGGGGCCAAGAGGCTTCCTCCCGAAGTTCATCCAGCATATCCTGAACACTGATAAGCTGACCATCGGCACGCAGTTGTTCGTGTAGAGCCTCAACGCCGCGCATCCATTCGTCAAAATTGAAGTGTTTGGGCTGCATATCCTCGATGATTTTTAACAACCGCTGCTGATGGGCTTCATCCAGCTTGCGTACTTCTGCGATGATTTTGTCTTCCAACGCGCTCATGTTCCCACACTCCTGACCACAACTTACTTTACGATTCGGCAAAATTCCCGACCCACTGGACCTAGTTCAATGACGCATGAACGGCGTTGAACAGCTTTTCATCCGCTGTCCAGAACGGGCAGTCAAGGCGTTCGGCCACCGCGAGATACTGCGCGTCGTAGGCGGTGGGGCGGTTAAACTGTGTGGCGAGTTCGTAGGCCCGCTTCAGGAGGGCGTCGTCAAAGTGTAAGTCAACAGGGATAGGCAGAAGATTGTCACGAATGATAGCTGCCTCTTCAACCGTGATGGTTCCTCTGAACACATGCTTTCGCACAGCAGCGACGATTTCATAGCGAAACAGATGCGGTGCAGCCAATCGGATATTCTGCTGCACAAAGGTTTCCATCAGGGCCGCAGCTTTGAGTGAATGCACTTCGACAAGCACTGTCGCAATGACAATGCTGGAATCACAGATTACCCATGATGTCATTCAGACGTTCCTCACGAATTTCTTCAAGGACATCTGCTGCGTTGGGGAAGTGCTGGGGGCCATATTTGATCGCCAGTTGTGCGCGGAGCGCCTCGGCTCCTTTCAACCATTCTCCCAGTGTCATCTGGCGCGGCTTAATATCTTTTTGAATATATTCGAGAACCTGCTTGCGCTCTTCGTCATTCATGTTGTGGATATGTTCGATCAATTCCTGTTCCAACGCGCTCATCTCGTGAACTCCTCATTCCAGACCACGTCGGGCCACTTTGAGAATCGCTTTATACCCATTATACACCAGCGGGTTATAGACCTTGTCCCATGCGCCGGCGGAACGGACCACCTGCCCGCCCCAGCCGCGTTTGAATCCATAGACACCCCACAGCCCATCAGAGCGCTCCTGAAACTGGGCTTCGAGTGCTGGCTCATCGGCGTCAGGGACTCCCCACAGGTCATAGTGCTGGCAGCCGCGCGCGCGTGCCCATTCGATGGCCTTCCACTGCACGCCGTAGGTCGCCATGAGATCGCGTTTCTCGTTTGAGGATGCGCCGTACAGATACCATGCTGTTTTGCCGGCTGCGAACACCATGATCCCCGCCAGGGAATCACTGCCATGTTCGGCCATAATCAGCGCGGCGTTGCCGGAAGGCACAAACAGGTCATAGGCTTTCAGATAGTAGGCCGGTTCATGCACACCGAAGTCGTTGCGGCTGCCGGTGACCTGCATCATGGCGGTGAATTTCGCTACATCTTCGCGCCCGCCCTCATAATAATGGATGTCGCTTTTCAGGCTCTTGCGGATTTTGCGGCGTGTGCCCTGGTTCATGCGCGCCAGGATGGCTTCGTCATCAGCCTGTACGTCGATCAGGATGGTGCGCGGGGGCTGCACCGTCTGCGGGCTGATAACAAAGCCCCATTTAGAAGCATCCGGCGGCGCGGTGTCCAGATAAATGCCCGGTTCCCACTTCAGAAAGGCGGCTTTGTGCTGCGCGGCGCGCTTGCGGATGGCGTTCCACAGCGGAGTCCACTGATCGTCGTGCGTGACCAGCGGCCCCATCGGGAGATAAGCCATGCTGCCGAGTTTGGAGACGCTGCGATACAGCACCTGCGCCCCGGCGACAATGGCGCTGCTGTCCATTGGCGTTAGCGCCACACGGCAATACTGCCAGCCATAAGCGCGTTTGAGCTGTCCCCAGGCGGACTGCTGCAAGACATGCGCGCGCGGGTGCTGTCTGACGAAAATGTCCCATTCTGAAGCCGAAGGTTCGACAATGCGGTACATAAGCAGTCTCAAGTCTTTAGTCTATAGTCACCAGTCCATGGTCTTTAGTCAGGACTTTGTATCCGCCCGCGAAAGCTGTCTGAACGATTTTTTCCGGGCCGATCAGGCAGATGATCGGAACAGACCCCGATACTGTGACCCTTATAGAGGATTGGCGGGGCAAAAGCAAGGTCACAAAATTTGAATTGGGTTGCAAAATTGGTTTGTTATCCGCTGGCGTTATGCTACAATCCCTGCGGGCTGGCAAACACCATCTATGAAAATTACACAACCTTTTGCCAAGAGCGGATGGTAATGCTATACTAGCGTCGTTTGTCCCAAATGGCACAAATGCAACATTTTCGGGCTGTCAGTCCTAACGTACCTTAATTGATTCGGGAGTTATCACTCCGATGGAATTAGTCAACGAATGGGCTTTTATCGGCGTATTCTTCGCCATCGCCTGGGTGTTTCCCGCCCTGCCGATTGTGGGTTCATGGCTTGTGCGCCCGCACAAACCCAATGCCATGAAAAAACAAACCTACGAAAGCGGTGTGGAAACGGTTGGGGATACCTGGGTGCAGTTCAAGGTGCAGTACTACATCTACGGTCTGGTGTTCCTGGTCTTCGATGTGGAAATGATCTTTCTGTTCCCCTGGGCCGTTGCCTATGAACGCCTTGACTGGTTCGCGTTCGGCGCCGGCTTTTTGTTTATTTTCCTGCTGACCGATGCCCTGATTTACGCCTGGCGCAAAGATGCGCTTGAGTGGATATAGGAGGCGCACAGGACTATGGAATGTATTGACCCAATTAATACGTTAGCGCCCTGTCTGGTACAGGCTGGCTGGAACGGCGATCTGGCAAATCTGGTTTCGCTGCTGCTCGGTGTGGTCATCGTGGCGACTGTGCCGCTGGTGACTGTTATTATGCTGATCTGGGTGGAACGCAAATTCGCCGCCCGCGTGCAGGACCGCATCGGGCCGAACCGCGTAGGGCCTTATGGTCTGCTGCAATCGGTGGCTGACGCGGTGAAGATGCTTTCCAAGGAAGACATCACACCGTCGGGCGCGGACCGGGTGCTGTTCAACCTCGCGCCGATTATCACCTTCGCGTCGGTGGTCCTCATCTGGGCGATTATCCCCTTCACACCGCTGCACATCGGGGCAGACCTGAGCATCGGCATTCTGTACTTTGTGGCGGTGGGGTCGATTGGCGCGGTCAAAGTGATGATCGCGGGCTGGTCGAGCAACAACAAGTACGCGCTGCTGGGCGCTTTCCGCACCATCGCGCTGATCGTCAGCTACGAAGTGCCCATGATCCTCGCGCTGCTGCTGCCGGTGCTGCTGTCCGGTTCGATGAGTATGCAGGAAATCACGCAGGCGCAGAGCGGCATGTGGTTCATCTTCATGGCTCCGCTGGCGGCGGTGATCTTCTTTATCGCCAACCTGGCTGAAACCGGGCGCGCGCCGTTCGATCTGCTCGAAGCGGAATCAGAACTGATCGCCGGTTACAATATCGAATATTCCGGCTTCAAGTTCGGCATGTTCATGGCCGGGGAATTTATGCACGTATTCACGGTCTCGGTGCTGACCGCTGCGCTGTTTCTGGGCGGCTGGTGGGGGCCGGGCGTCGAACAGATTCCGGCGCTGGGCTTCATTTACCTGGGCCTGAAGGCAGCAGTGGTTTATCTCTTCATGCTGCTGATCCGCAACACGGTTCCGCGCTTCCGTATCGACCAGGTGATGAACATCAACTGGAAGGTGCTGGTTCCGCTGTCGATTGTGCTGATCCTCGTGCAGACGTTCCTGATGAAGCTGATCGACGCGATTGGGCTGTCACCCGCGCCGGAACTGGCCGGTGATTTTGTGGCGAATATCCCGCAGACGATTGTGCTGTTCCTGGGCAATGTGCTCCTGTTCCTGGTGGTGACGAACCTGATGCGCAACCGGGGCCGCCAGCAGCGCCGGGCGGATGAAGCGGCTGCGGTGCAGGTTCACGGTGGGCATGGCGTCGCCGAACCTGCTGGCGATTAACACGCAGAAAGAAACGGTTAACGGCTTATGATCGAAATCAACGCACAGTCCATCGCCTTTTTCGTCATGAGTATTTTTATACTCGGCGGCGCTTTAGGGGTGGTCACGACGCATAACCTGATTCACGGGGCGCTTTATCTGATCCTCAGTCTGTTCGGTGTCGCGGGCTATTTTGTGCTGCTGGCCGCCCCCTTCCTGGCAGTGGTGCAGGTCGTGGTATATCGGCGCGATCACCATTCTGATCGTGTTCGCCGTGATGCTTACCCGCAGCATGACCAACCTGGGCGAAACTCTCAACCGCCAGTGGTGGTTGAGCGCGGTGGTCGGGCTGCTGCTGTTCGTCTTTCTGGTGATTGGGGTCATCGTGCCGGTATGGGGACAGGGCAGCGCGTTTATGGCGCAGCCGGTTTCCGAAGTGGTCGGCACAACGGCGGACCTGGGGGTGGCGCTGGTGGATGGCAACCAGTTCGTGCTGCCGTTTGAAGTCGCCTCTATTCTGCTGACAGCGGCCATGATCGGCGCGATTGTGGTTGCGCGCGACGACGACAAATAGGAGCTGTGGAAATGGCTGTTCCCCTCTGGATGTATCTGGTGGTGGCCGCGCTGTTATTCTGTATTGGCGTGTACGGCGTGCTGGCCCGGCGCAACGCAGTA
>CAZKIB010000138.1:0-876 GCA_964552425.1 uncultured Anaerolineaceae bacterium
GGTGGTGGAGCGCGGCACACATGCCGAACTGCTGGCCCTGGATGGCCTGTACGCGCAGCTTTATGAAACGCAGTTCAGCCGGGAACCGGCGGCTGTGCGTCAGCCGGACGATGGCGAACCGCCATACTCTTTCACGATGAATGGATAGATAATAGAACTATCTGTTCGACGCGAAAACGGTGGGCACATCATGGAAATCAGCCCGGAAACAATTAATTCCTTTCTCGAACTGGGCGGTCAGTACGCGCTGCCGGCGGCGGCGCTGCTGCGGGCGCTCTATTCCGGTGCGCGGGGTAAACTGCCAGAGGGTCTGACCGAAATCGGGGTGGCGAGTGTGCTGGCGGGCCTGACGGCAGTGGTGGACCCCACGCGGCCCTTTGACTGGCGAGTGGCATTGTATGAACTGGCCGGCAATACTGTTTTTATAGGTGGTCTGTTAAGCTTTATCGTGGTTTACCTGCTGCGGATGCAGTTTCGCAGCCTGGTATTTGATGGTTTCATCGGTGGTGTGATTGGGCTGGTGGCCTGGGTGGTGTGGACCCAGGTGCTGCTCAACGATTGGCCCTGGTGGACCGCGCCGTTCGTTATTGCGGCAGGCGCAGCGGCCTTTGTCGCGCTGCGCTTCAGCCTGCGCCAGATCATGCGCTTGATGAAAATCGCCACCTATTTTATTATTCTCGGCGTGATTCTGATGATTGGCGCGGGGGGTATCCTGGCCTTTCAGTGGATTACCACACAGTTTGCCAGCGGTTGAGCGAAGAGGGTTTTCATGGCGGATGTGTATGTGATCGTCGGGTTGGGCAACCCCGGCAGGCAGTATGAAAAAACGCGCCACAACGTCGGCTGGCGCGTGCTGGACGAACTGGCGCGGCGGCA
>CAZKIB010000138.1:922-10132 GCA_964552425.1 uncultured Anaerolineaceae bacterium
AAAAGGCCGTCACCGCCAGTGGCACGATCAACGGGAAACGGGTGCTGCTTGCCAAACCGCAGACCTACATGAACCTGAGCGGTGAAGCGGTGCGTGGGCTGGTCGACTTCTACAAGATCGACCTGTCGCGTTTTATCATCGTTTCGGATGATCTGGACATTCCCTTTGGGACACTGCGGCTGCGCAAGTCCGGCAGCGCGGGCGGGCAGGGCGGCCTGAAAAGTGTCATTCAACACCTGGGCACGAACGACTTTAGCCGGGTGCGATTTGGCATCGGGCGGCCACCCGGCAGGATGCAGCCGAAGGATTATGTCTTGCAGGAGTTCAAAGGCGACGATGAAATCCTGGTGCGTGAAGTGACTGATAAGGCGGCGGACGCGGTGGAAGTGTGGCTGAAAGAGGGCATCGAAGCGGCGATGACCCGCTTCAACGGTGATGTGCAGAAAAATCAGCAGGGGCCGGAATCCAACCCCGAAGAAGACCTGGCGATGTATCTGCGCGTTCGGGAACTGAACCCGCGTGATCCTGGCCCCATCGAAAAGATCATCGGCCTGCTCAAGCGGATGGGACGCAGCGACGAAGCCGCCGACTGGCATCTCCGACTGGCGGCGCTGTGGGATGCGCAGGGCAAAACCGGTAAGGCCATTACCGAGCGCGAAAAGGCCGCCAGCCTGAAACCGGAACGCATTGAAATTCACCGGCAGATCGTGGAAGCCTGTCTGGCAGAGGGCAACACCAGGAAGGCTGTTCACCGCCTGCTGATTCTGGCCGATTATTTCAAGGCCCGTGAACAGTGGGCTGACGCGCTGGCGGCGGTTGAGGAAGCGCTGGCGATCAACCCGCAGCACCCCAAAGCACTGGAGATGCACACCCAACTGCGCGAACTGATCGCAGGTTAACGCGGGCCAAGCGCCTCATAGAGCATCGCTTTCCAGCGCGGCACGTTAATTTCCCAGCAGACGGTCACGTTAGCGCGTTCAAGCACCGGCTTCCACAGGGCATAGTTGCGCGCATCCCCGGCGTTATCCAGTTGGTCAATGACGGTCATGCCGCGTGTCAGTTCGCTCTGTGTTTCCACATCCACCGCATGTTTACTTTTGCGCGTGCAGATGGAGGGTTCAAGGGCAACGGCCATTGCCACCGGGTCCGGCAGTTCCAGACCGATCACACCGGATTGTACGCGAATGGCCTCCATCGCGCTGCGGTTGCAGTCGATTGTGAAATGCGCCAGTTCGGTGTTGATGTCCCATATCTCAGCAATTTCGTCCGGTGTCAGCCCCGCGCTGAAACGGCACAACTCCCAGCCGACTATCTCAACAGGCAGCCCGGAAAGAAGGACGATGCGCGCCGCTTCCGGGTCCTGCCAGACGTTGAATTCGGCGGCGGGTGTCACATTGCCGACAGCCCACGCGGTCCCGCCCATCACCACGCAGCGGCTGACCAGCGGCACAATTTCTGGCGCCTGACTCACGGCCAGCGCGATGTTGGTGAGCGGCCCCAGCGTGACCAGGACTGCGCCGGGGTTGGCTTTAATGGTGCTGATGAGCGCCTGAACACCGTGTTCAGGTCTGGGCTGGCGGTGCGGCGCAGGATAATTCTGGTTGCCCATGCCATCCGCCCCATGAAACCACTCGGCCCGGTCCGGTTCGCGCAGCAGCGGTCTGTCCGCGCCCACATAAACAGGGATGTCGGGCTTGCCGCACAATTCCAGCGTATACAGGGCGTTGCGGGTTCCCTGTTCGACGGTGACATTACCGGACACAATCGTGATGGCTTTGATGTCCACATCCGGTGCGCGCAGGGCCATAATCAGGGCGACGGCGTCATCGGATGCGGTATCGGTGTCGATGATAAAAGCGCGCGGCATGGGGTTTTCTCCTTCGTTCAACGCGCGGAAGTTTAACCGGACTGCCTGTGTTCTGCCACTGAAACGCTGGACACCCGTAGGTGGAACGCCCATCGGCTGAACAGCGTCTGTCTTACAATGAGCATGAACACACTGTCAGGAGGAACCACTATGATTCGGGCTGAGGTGAGCGGCCGGCTGGCGCGCTGGTGTTATGATGTCGGGGCGCTGGTCGAACAGGATGAAATGATCGCTGAGATCGAAACCGGGGCTGGACTGCGGCCGGTTTACGCGCCGGCCAGCGGACGGCTGACCGAAATGCTGGCTTTGCCCGGTGACTCGATAGAAGCGGATAAAGTGATTGGCTGGATTGATGCGCTGACTGATGAGGAAGCGCCGCAGTCTATCAGCGCGCTGCTCGACCAGCCGGTGGAGCGCAAACTCAAACCGAAACTGAAGCCAAAGGCGCGGCCCCTTGCGATCCGGTCCTCCCGTTTCTGGCTGGCAGCCGGGCTGCTGCTGGCTGTGGGGGTGAGCGCGCTGGTGACGCTCTTTTTTGTGATGCCTGTAGACCGTGTACAGCCGGTTCAACTGCCGGTGGTGCAGACGGTGATCGTGACTTCCATCGCGCCTATGCCCACGCCGCGCTATCGCCTGCAGGAGCGGGTCATTCTGCGCGAATCCATCGGGGAGCTTCAATGGGGAACGCAGGGGAACATCCAGAGTTCGGAATATTCACCGGGTTCAGGAACCTTCTACGTGGTGAAATTCGGGGATGACCTGATCCGTGTGCCGGAAAATAACCTCGATTCCGTCAGCGTCCTCGCGCCCACGCCCACCCTGCGTTTTGATTATCGTACCTGGAACTGGTCCGACACGCTGATGTTAAAGGAGCCGGTAGCCGACTTCCCGGCAGGGACACGGGTCACTATCGGTTCGGCCATGTTCAACGGCGTCGAGTGGGAAATTCAGGTAACGACAGAAAACGGTGTGTCGCTGATCGTGCGCGAGTCGCAGCTTGAAGTGCCGCCAGATGCACCGCCCAACCCGGCTGTCACACCGGCCTTTTCGGGTTAAAAAGCTGTAAGCCTTCTGCAAGCCGTGTGCGTTATGCTTGTGATGGGAAGCGCAAATGATACCATGCAGGAGGCACTGTGAAAAAAACAGGGATTGCAGCGCTCACGACCATCATGTATGTACTGCTGGCCGGGGCGGTGAGCGCGCAGAATACTTCGGTAAGCTGTCTGGCCCTGCTGCGGGTCGCGCTGGAAAACGCCCGCACGAACTGCACAGGTCTGGAGGCCAATCAGATTTGTTATGGGAATGCGCCGGTCAGCGCGCAACCACTGCCGGGCATTGATAATTTTCAGTTTGCCGGCCCCGGTGCTGTTGAGGATGTAAATGGTCTCCAGTCCATACAGGTGACGACGCAGGATTTCACCCGTTCGGAATTTGGTATCGCTTGGATGAACCTCAGCCCTCGTACCAACACCGGCGCGCTGCTGATGCTTTTCGGGGATGTGGCGATTGCGACTGCGGTTGAAACGCTGCCCACACTGCCGATGACGGTCAACCAGCCGATCAATGTGCGTGTCGGGCCGGGTTCCAATGAGGGACTGGCGGGGTCATTGGCCGCCGGGGCAGCGGTGACAGCCACCGGGCGAGCAGCAGCAGCGGACGGCCAGGAATGGATACGGATTGATTTTGCTGAACATGCCAGCGGGATGGGCTGGATTGTCGGCTGGGCGCTGGACAGCGAGGCCGAGCGCGCAGCACTGGCTGAAGTCAGACCGGGTGAGATTATCCTGCGCCCGATGGAGTCCTTTACGCTGCGAACCGGGGCGGATGACGCGCCCTGCCAGCCGGCGACAGACAGCGGCCTGCTGATGCAGTCGCAGCCCGGTCAGCCTACCAGCCTGACGGTGAACAGCGCGGTGGTTGAGCTGAATGGCACAGCTTTTTTGCAGACCATTGATCGCGTTCTGTACGTCAGTAATCTGGCGGGTGAAGTCAATGTGGCTTTTGATGGCGTGGAACGGGTTGTGCCCACTGGCGCGCTGACCCGGTTTGCTTTGGGCGAGGATTTACTGGCGTTTGATCGCCCGGTGTTCCCCGAAAGTTATGATTATGGAGTGCTGGAGCGGCTGCCCCTGGCTGAACTGCCACAGCCTGTGACTCTGGTTCCTGCCCTCAGCACGCCCGAAATTGTGGAACTGCTGTCCGACGATGGCCCGCAGTCCGGTGTCTGGACCGTGAGCGGCGAACCGGCAGCCTGCTTCCCCAGCGCATCTCACCCGGCAGTCTTCAGCAGTGATTGGCTGCTCGGCACTGGGACCCTGACCTTTGCGGAAGCCGGAGACTCTTTCACGTTCACGGGCGGACCTGGTGGTTTCAGCACGCATACACTCATCGGGTCTGATACCTATTACTTTGTGGACCAGAACGTGGATGGCAAGACGGAGTTTATCACGCGGGTGGTGGATGCCGAGACGCTGGTGACAGATGTGCGTTACGCCTATGTCACCGGGGCGGGCAACTGCACCAGCGATGTAACCTGGACGTGGAAACCTGTCGGGGGTTGATCTGGAAAACAAAAAGGGGTGAACCGCGCGGCTCACCCCTGAAGGTCTTATACTGCCTGTTTTTGCGGCGTTCCGAGGTGCTCCTTGAGGAATGCCTTGACGACATGCACCGGGATTGCTACACCGACTTCCGGGCCGTTCATAATCGTATTGACGCCGATCAGACGCCCCTGCGCGTCGACCAGCGGCCCACCGGAATGCCCAGGGCGCAGCTTGAGGTTGACGGCCAGCCAGTCCACGCCATTGCGGAACTCGATGTCCCCTAACTGCCTGCCCATGCCAATGACCACACCGCCAGTCGCCGCATTAAGAACACCGAAGGGATGGCCGAGTGCCATCACCCACTGGCCGGCTTTCAACTGCTGCGAATCACCCGGTTCAATCACCGGCAAATCCTCAGCAGCGATGGACAGTGCGGCCAGGTCAAGACCCGGTTCCTGCGCCAGCACCTGCGCCCGGTAGGATTCACCGTTATGCAGGGTGACAAACAGTTCCCCATGACCGGCGATCACATGGGCGTTGGTGACGATCAGGCCGTCACGGTGCCAGATTGTCCCGGCCCCCGCGCCGCCGCGCCCATTGGTGATTTGCACCAGACTGCGCCGCACCTGCATGACCACACCGGCCAGGCTGTCGTTGAGTGCCTGAACGAAGGTGTCCATGTTACTCGCGCTCGCCAATCGTCACAGAAACATCCGTGAGATGGCCGCCGCGCACCACGCGCACACTGGCCGCTTTGCCGACCAGGTCGCCGGTCAGCAGCATCAGCAGTTCGTCAATCGTTTGCAGACTGTAGTCATTCAGCCCGACCACGATGTCACCGAGCAGCAGACCACCTGTTTCCGCCGGGCTGCCGCTTTCGACAGACACAATCATCAGGCCGATTTCCTGCTCAAGTTGTTCGGCCAACCCTGCTGGCAGGCGCACCGGCTGCGCGCCAATGCCCAGATAGCCCCGGCTGACTTTGCCATGTGTGAGCAGCGCTTCGACTACTTTACGAATGGTCACTGTCGGGATGGTGACGCTGCTGCCGCGTGACAGCGCTGAGGTGTTCAACCCGCGTACCGCGCCGCCCGCGTCGATCAGCGGCCCGCCCGAAAAACCGGGGTACATGACCACATCGGTCTGGATGATGGGGCCGACATTGCCGAACATCTCGCCTTCGAAATGCCATTCCCGGCGGCGGCCACCCCGCCCGCGCCCTTCGACCCGCACCCGCTTGCGCTTACCTTCATCTTCTTCGGACAGCTTGCTGACCACACCGAGCGTGGCCTGCACGTCCGTACCGGGACGCCCCAGCGCCAGCACCAGATGCCCGACTTTCAGTTCGCTGCCGTTAGAGCCATCGGCCCACACGGGTGGGGTGGTATCCGCGTCAATCTTCAGCACGGCCAGGTCGGTATTCGGGTCGCGCCCGATCAACCGGGCCGGTGCGATCACGTCACCCGGCAGGCCAATCCCGATATTTTCGTTGCGCTCAATGATATGGTGCGCCGTGACGATCACACCGTCCGACGACCAGACGATGCCGGTAGCGGGCAGCCGGCGGCGTCCATCGACCCGCACTGTGCCCACACTGGCCTTTTCAACCGCGCCAGCCAGTGCGTCCGAGAGATTTTGTAATGCGTCTGACATGGAATGAATCTCCTTGTGTGTTCCTGTCTGCTACAGTTATCGCACAGGAGGTCTGCCGGGCACATCCATCTTCCTGCGGGGTAGGGCCTGGAAAAATGGGTAGGTTGGGCTAAATCTGATAGCCTGTGCGCTGGCAGGCGGGATCGGAGATCAGGGATTCGCTGTTTATTTCCACGATGCTGGCAGTAATGGATTCATGACCGAGGACTCGCGCCACCGAAACCCGGTGGTTGCCATCGTCCACATAGTACATGTCACCGACTTTATAGAGTCGTACCGGCGGCAGCAGCACCCCGTCGTAGTGTGCCTGGGCAATATTCACCCAGCGTTCATCCGGTTCGCGGCGGCGCGGCAGGAAGCGCAGGTTAAAATCACGGTAGCGCCCGCTGCTGCCCACAATGGCGTTCAGATCAACGTTATCTGTCCCCACTATCTGATAATCGGTAGCAGGGACCCTGCGAAGCACCTGATTTAATGGGATCAGGTCGTTGCATTTACGGCGAACCTGTGTGTCCACCTCTGCCCAGAACGCCCGCCTCAGCGCTTTATCATATTCCCGGTGGGCTGCTGCATGATTG
Source organism: uncultured Anaerolineaceae bacterium (assembly GCA_964552425.1). Lineage (GTDB taxonomy): Bacteria > Chloroflexota > Anaerolineae > Aggregatilineales > Phototrophicaceae. The sequence goes on from CAZKIB010000138.1 coordinate 7,564, forward strand.
CAGTTTGCGCCATTTTCGCACATCACCACCTGACTCCTGGTACTCACCTCATAAAATCATAGCGAGTTTTACCCCGGCCTGTCACCGGTCTAAAGTACGGGTTTCAGGGTTGGTAAAGCATCTGTCGGGCTTCGTCCAGGCTGGCGGCGAACAGAAACGGACGTTCGGCCAGTTGACCCCCATAGACCGCCAGTAAGCCCCGGTAGGCAGCGCGCAGGAGCATCCCGGCCCCGACCACCACCCGCTGGCCTTCGTTGGCGCGGGCTTCCCCCTGCGCGAAAATGTCCCCGGCGACAGACATAAAATCTCCCGGTACACCGCCGCCGTTTCGCAGGTCGATAATCAGATGGACGGTGTGCGGCACGCTTTCTATCATGGTGTCAGCCTGCCGGATGGCCTGTTGCAAATGGTCCCACGTCCAGCCGCGTTCAAATCTCAGATGAATGGCGTTTTGCTCGTTGTTGTGCCAGTCGATGAGAATGTTCACAGTTTTGCTCCTGTTCGTATCCACACTCTATACGCAGGGCAGCGGCGCAGGTTGCTGGTGTTTATCCACCTTCGGACATGGCCTCTTCACCGGTGATGGTAAACGGGATCGGCGGGCTGGCAGGTGTTCCGTTGAGTTCTAGCTGAACGCTCCAGGTTCCGGCCCGGAACGCCAGGTCATTCTGGTCAATAAAAAACCATACACAGGCCCCATCAATATCGAAATCGGGCGTAAAGTCATGGAGAATTTCCTGACCGGCGACAGAAAAGCGTGCGGCAATGTTCGTGCCGGAGGTGATGTTTTCGCCAGTGGCGACCACATAGATTTCGGAATCGGCTGTGGTGAAGGCTGAAACATTGTTAAGCGCGCAGTCGTCGTTCCCGACACCGGATGCAATCGTGTAGTTGACCAGCGCGGGGGTAGTGGATTCCTGAATGATTTCCGTTTGCTGAGGAACAGGTGTCGGCAAGAGCGCGTTATCCGGGCTGGCGCCGCCGGGGGTTGGAAAGGGCGTATTGAACTGCGGCGCGATGTTGGCGATATTGGCCGGGTCGGTCCCGCGTGCGACCAGGGTGGCTTGCAGCAGCGCCCGCTGTTCCTCGGCGCGGCCAATCAGCGTGCCCATGTAATCAACCGTGATCTGCAAACGTTCCGCATCAACGGTGGCGGTCTGGCGGACGCCGCCAATTTCGGATTGTAAGGTGGCGTTCTGGGCGATCAGTGTCAGTTGAATTTCATTCTGACGCTGGCAGGCCGCCAGTAGCAGTCCCACCAGCAGGATAATTACAGGTCTGAACTTACTCAAGAGGACTCTTACCCTGTCTATCATTACCAGATCAAGGGGACAGTTTAGCAGAGAGTTGGGGTCTGACAAGGTGGGCGTCGTGCAACCGCCCGATTGGCTGAACCGGGCGGCTGTAAAAACGGGTGTGGAGGTGAGCGGAATCGAACCGCTGTCCAAGAGATTCGTCTACATGCGTCTACAGGCGTAGTTCACTGTTAGATTTCGCCGTTTGTATCCCCAGTGAACACGGTTCACAAACCGCTAGCCGATGTCTCTTTGGTCCGCTTTATCGGCGTCGACGGGACCGCACGCCACCATTGGTCTCGCCCATCAATCCAGCCGGGTGGCGCCGATTGGGATGGACGGCTAGCCTCGCAAGGCTAGCAGCACTACCGTGTTAGCTTAGGCTGCGACGGGAAGTGCGTAGTTGGTTTCGTTGGCATTTAATTGCCTTGCCCGTTGTTAACGCGGCTTCGGGCGCCGCGGCCCGCAACACGTACACAGCCTCCCCTGTCGAAGCCAGGTCACCCCCATACGTTAACTGTATTTTAACAGAACAAGGCTGGCTTGTACAGCCTACGGCGCTGCCAGTTCGCGGATGATGCGGGCAAGGTTTTCGAAGTGAGGTGGTTTGCGCAGGTAGCGGACATTCAGCACGCGCAGCAGTTCCGCGTCCGGGTTTTCACCGGCTGTCAGCAGGAAAATGGGGCGTTCATCCCCGGCCTTCCGCAGCCGGCGCGCCAGGTCCACGCCGCTTTGACCGGCCAGCAGCGCGTCAAAAATGACGGCCACTGCATTCGTATAAGGGGCTTCCAGCAGACTGGCGATATTTTCGGGCGTTGCATCTGGGACATGCAGGATATTGATCCCCTGCCGGCGCATTCCCACGCGCATGATAAACGCTTCCTGATCATCGTCTTCCACATAAATCGTATCGAGTGTGTCCATAGAAGTCGGCTATGATGACTTTGTTAGAACTTGAATAAGAGTTTCTATAATTATGGTTGAGGTTGGGGTTTTTGTCAGCGATTCTAACGGTATTAGTAGAATAAACTAACCAGTAGGAAACTTTCAGAGAATTAGTAAGTCTCCTACTAGCTGAATTTACGCTTACTGATTGAGGCGTTTCCGAAGTTCGGAGGTGAGTGCAGGGACAATCTGATACAGATCACCAACCAGGCCATAACGCGCGAGTTTGAAAATGGGCGCGTCCGGGTCTTTGTTGATGGCGACAATTATCCTGCTGGTGCGCATCCCGGCCTGATGCTGGATCGCGCCGGAGATACCGCAGGCAATGT
>CAZKIB010000138.1:10167-18285 GCA_964552425.1 uncultured Anaerolineaceae bacterium
CCCAACCTGATGCGCGTAGGGGATAAAACCGGCGTCCACTGCCGCGCGACTGGCCCCGACTGCCGCACCTAATACAGCGGCCAGCGGTTTGAGCGTGTTTTCGAAGCCATCCCGCGCTTTCCACACTGCTGCGTCCGTCGTGCCCGCCGGAGGTTCTTTGGGGTTCGCTGCCATGCCGCGTCCGCCCGAAACGATAATCGCTGCGTCCGTGAGGCTGACCGCGCCGGTTTCCTCGTCAAAACGATCAATTTTAGTAACAATTTCCTCTTCACTGAGGACCGCAGCCACTGAAGTAATCTGCGGCGCGGCACTTTCGCGGATCGCATTGGGCTGAAAGGCGCGTGCGCGCACCGTCAGAAACCGGGTGCTTGCCGGGTCACTGCTGACCTCGCAGATGATTTTGCCTGCATAAGCCGGGCGTTTCGCGGTGATTGTGCCATCACTGCTGGCCGCAAATTCGGTGACTTCGGTCATCAGGCCAGAATCGGTATCCGCTGCCACAGAAGCCAGCAGTTCGCGCGCCCGCGTCGTTCCCACCGCAATCACCACCGCTGGCTGATGGTCCTGCACCAGCTTTGCCAGCAGCGCAGCGTAAGGTTCCAGCCGAAAGCCGCGCAGGGTCGCATCATCACAGACAATCACATGGTCCGCGCCGTACTGCCCCGCTGATTGGGCCACAGTGGAGGCGTTTTCTCCAAAGATCAACCCGGTCAGCGGCACATTCAGCGTATCCGCAATCTGCCGGCCGGCGCCAAGCGCTTCCCAACTGGTGGCATTGGGCTGGCTGTTAAAGGTCTCAATCCAGACATAGACTGCGCTCATAGCACTTTGGCCTCCAGCAGGCGATCCACGAGTTTAGCAGCCTGTTCCTGTGGGGTTCCATCCAGCATTTCCACCTGCACGGCGTCTACCGGGGGATTACTGTAGCTCAAAACGCGAGTTCGCGTGGGCGGCAGCGTGATACCCAGGTCTGCCAGTGTCCACACCGGGATCGGGGCTTTGGAGGCTTTACGGATGCCGATGAATGATGGATAGCGCGGCTCGTTGATGTCTTTCAGCACGCTGATGACGGCGGGCAGTCTGCTGGTCACGATCTGTTTGCCCTGTTCCAGCAGCCGCTCCACCTGGATGGTTCTGGCGTTGTAATCCACATTGAGAATGCGCGAAACATAACTGAGCATCGGCCAGCCTAACTTGCGCGCGGTCTGGTAATTGTGCTGGTCCGTGCCCACGTCGATACTTTCCCTGCCGAAAATGACCAGATCAACAGCCCCCAGTTTGCGAACTGCCGCCGCCGCTGTGATGGCATACGCCAGACTGTCAGTGGATTCAAGCAAATCATCCCAGATGCGGACAGCCTGTTTGACGCCCATCGCCAGACTGTGCTTGAGCGCTTCTGTGTGCATTTCCGGGCCTATGGCGATGACGGTGGAGTCACCACCGTGTTTTTCAGCCTGAAGGATGGTTTCTTCAAGGGCATATTCATCCCAGGGGTTGACCACTGTGCCCGTATTACCCCAGGTGACCGTGCCACCGGCGGTCACTTCCACCCTGGCTGCGGTATCGGGTGTGCTGCGCGTGAATGTCACCACATGCAAGGGACTTCCCTCCTGTTGTTATGCAAAGTCTTTAGTCGCTCGTTTCTGATCTTTAGTCAATAATCGTACCCGCGTGTTTGGCTGCGCCGCGTCAGATTCAGACTTTGACCATCGCCTGTGGACTAAAGACTTTCGACTGCTCGCTCAATAAAATCTTCCGTTATTTTACCCTTTCCCCGATGTTTCACGAAGGTCATTCTTCCCAGGGCGGTTTGGGACGGGCCGGTGGCTGTAAGGGCTGCTCGTCCGGTTGGACGGGTGGCTCGGCTGGCCCGGCGGACTGCGCCTGGATTGGCGGTTGCATATCTGATGGGAACGGTTCCGGCGAAAAGGGCTGGCTCTTGAATGCCTGGGCTGCGTTCAGCAGGTCCGCGCTGCGATCCTCCGTCGAACCCGGCATACGCTGCAAATCCTGCCGGATAATGAGCAGTGCCGCGATCACACCCGGAACCCACAGCAGAACTGTGAGCAGAGCGACCATCAGAATGGTTCCGCAGCCTTTATCCAATACCGCCAGCGGGGGCATCAGAACCGCCAGCGCCACTTTCCAGATGCGCATCATTCAGTCTTTCTAACTTGGATTGCGAACGAACAGGGTCAGATCACAGGCGGGTGTCCACATACTTCCATCAGGCAGTCGGGAGCTTTCGTCCAAGATCACGCTGGTCAGGTTTGCCTCAAAGAGAGTCGCGCCAGTTAAGTCGGCCCCGCGCAGATCGGTCTGCCACAGGTTGGCCCGTGACAGATTCGCCCCCTGCAAGCCGGCCCTGCGCAGGTTCGCGGCGGCGAGATGTGTCCCTGTCAAATCCGCGCCCGCCAGATTAGCGCCCTCGATCTGCGCGTCGCACAGATTCGCGCCCTGCAAATTCACATACTCCAGGTTGGCGTCACGCAGATTGGTGGCTCCAAAGTATGCGCCTGCCAGATTGGCACCACGCAGCACCACGCCGGACATCTGTGCGCGTGCGAGCCGGGCGTTTTGCAGGTTGGCTTCTGGCAGATGCAGATTATGGAGCGTGCCGTCCTTTGTCCAGCCAACCTCCTGCATCCGGCGCAGGGCGTCCAGGGCGGTTTTGTTATCCCCGGTCTGGATTTGTTCGATGAGCGCGGGTTTCGAGGGCGGCAGCTTGTTTTTAAGCACACGAAGCATCAGAAGGTCTCCAGACTACTGACCGATGATATTGACAGAAGTGATATAGGCAAGTGTACCCTGCGGCGCGCCATCTGGCAGGGTAATGGGCAGATTTTCTAGTGTAACCGGGTTGTACAGGCCCATCAGAACATCATAGCGACCTGCCGGTAAATCGCAGGGGATGGGGATAAAGCGCCTGTCGATTACAGTCTGCCCGATTTCAAGATCGGCGGCGGGCAAACCGGCCAGCAAACCATCGTGCCGTGTCTGACCGACACCGCTGCTGTCTGTCAGAACGGCTGTGATTCGATAATCTGTATCAGGCGATTCGTTTATTTTCCACCATGAGCCGACATAGAGGCTGTCACACTGGCGAACTTCGTAGGCTGCCAGATGGGTCGCCAGCAGCGAAAACTCACTGCCCAAATACAGATCAACATCGGTGTCCGGTGCGGGCATCTGGACCGGCATGACGCGCGTCATCTCGTTATTGAAACGGGTATAACCGGATGCCATTTCTAACCGGCAGTGCTGGAACGGCTGATCTGGGGCAAGCGCGGTCTGTGGAAACAGAATATCCAGGCCATCATCCCGGATGGCGGTAGCAACATTCTGATTGTTGCACAGAGCGCGTTCCACCAGAATGCCACCTTGGTCATTGGTGGTTTCGATGCGCAGATTGCCCGCAAAATCGGCGATCAGCCAGGTCGGAAGGCTGACTTCAAAGCGGCCTTCCTGATAGGAGACCAGCAGGCTGTTCTCGCGTATTGTGATGAAGTGGTCAACGGGGGTCTGAATCACCTGAACGCCGAAATAATCCATCACCCCTGCATTCTGTAAATAAGCGCGCGGGTTCAGCATGAACAGACAGCCTGTTTTCGCGAAGATGCTGGACGGCAGGTAATAGGTACGATCCATGATGTGCGGACAGGCTGAGTTTGACCCTAATACGGCCTGTACCCGCTCGTCTGCAAGCGCCTCGTTAATCTGCGCAGGCTGGATATAAGTATAACGATACTCTGGCAGGTGATTCATAAACGCGAATGACCAGTTATCACTGCCGGTAAGTCCAATAGTGGAGCCGGCCGCCAGCGCAGTCCTCAGCCAGCCCACCTCTACCGGGTTCATGCGGGCATATTCCAGTGCGTCAAATTCACCGGCCAGTGATCGCCGGAGAAGCGCGGGATATTGATAGGGACCCAGCGCCCAGACGGCATTGGAGACGGATAGAATCATGACCGGGATGAGCCAGACAGCGGCCAGCCGGCGGCGCGAATACAGCCAGGGCAGGGCGCCGGCCGCCAGAATAAGTGGAATAAAGACATGGAAATAACGCTGTTTGTAGGGCGACCAGGGGGCGATCCATGCAAAGGTGATGAGCCAGCCCAGTCCAATGGCAATCAGCAATGCAGCAGCCACATGATGAAGCGCGAGTTTCCTTCGCGCCAAATACCACAGCAGCACAAGGGGACTGGTGATGATCGCCAGATAGGCCGTCAGTCCATAACCCGAAATACCTACATGCGGCGTCTGCCGTCCGATAGTTCCAAAACTGAAGCCTTCGGCAAATTCCGCTTGCAGCCCGAAGGCACTGTCTAGCTGCTGATGCGCATTCAGATGAAAGATTGGGTTTTGCGCGGACGAAGCCAGAAAACCCATATCCGGCATCTGAAATACATACCGGAGTACGTTCCGGGCTGGCCCATAAAACGAAACGCGGTTTTCTTCAGTGAGCAGGGCGGAGGAATCGTCAATATCCTGGGATGTGATAGGGTTGCCGTAGTTCACGAAGTTGAGAATATAGTTGTAGCTGCCAAACAGACCGAAGCCGAGGACACTGCTGACACCCAGGCCAATCAGTGCGTGAAGCGCCTGCCGACGGAGCCTGTAGACAGCATAAATCGTCAGTACCACCGCAGCCGGTGGCAGCATGAACAGAACCGTATATTTGCTGCCCAGCGCCAGCCCGAATGACAACCCGGCGCAGATGAGTTCCGGGCGCGACGACGGTTTCTCAAGGAAGCGAAAAGCGAAAAAGATGAAACTCACGGTGGGCATGGCGGTGATAAGGTCGTTATAACGCGCGCCCATTTGCAGCACGGTGTTGGTCGTGGTCAGATAGACGAGCGCGACAAAGATCGCCTGAGCGGGTTTGAAGCCGGCCACTCGCGCCAGACCGGCGACGGCCAGCGCAGTCATGAGTCCGCTGATCCACTCGGCAGTGTGGAGACCGGTGTATCCGCCGGAGTGCAGCATCCACCACATATACACGAAGGAGGTATTGGGCGGGAATTCGATCTGCCGGGTATCGAGAGCATCATAATGCTGTGCTGTGCCATTCTGAATCCAGAAGTAGGCGCGTGGCAGATGATAGGCCAGATCGTCGTTCTGTTCGGTGGGATAAATGGTTGCCAGAATCAGGTTTGTCAGACACAACAACCCGACGACCAGCGCGAAGACGGCCAGCAGCCGGTGATGCTGAAAGCCCGTTTTCAGTTCATGAAACGAAACGCGCACATGTTTCAGCAAGGGCGGCTGCCCGCGCCTGCGCCAGACCCACCACGCGCCTATCAGGAGCAGGACTTCGGCCAGCAGATAGCCGGGCAAACCAATCACTCGAAGGATCGAAAGTGTTTCGGCGATCAGGACGATTTCACCGTAAATGATTGCAGCTATCACCAGCCAGTTGGCGATATGCCCCCGCGCCGGGAATGCAGCGGTGATAAACAGGGCGGTAAGCAGGAGGACCGGCAGCCCGATGATTAAACCCATAGCGTGTGGATCGCCTCGGCCATCGGACGGGCGCTTTCCGGCATCAGATGCAGGCCATCAAACGTAAAGGTATAGCCACCGGCCTGACGCGCCTGTTCAAAATCTGACCAGCCGCTCTGGATATGGTCGCCAATCAGGTTGATGGTCTGCATGTTCAGCGGCGGGCGTGCGGGGATCGTATCCGGCACGAACTTTGTCAGCAGATCAATGACCGGGACTTTGAGTTTTTCGGCGATTTCCTTTGCCGCATGATTGTAATGCCGGAGTGTTTCAACCAGCTCGCGGCTGTACTCGACAGGGGGCAGACCCACCCAGGCCAGCACATGACGGACCTGAATATGCGTCAGCAAATCTCGATAAGTGGCGGCAAACTGTTCCGGTGTGACGACACCTTCCGGGATGGACTGTGCCCTGCGGTAATAACGCCGCGTTTCCGGGTAGAGGTACGAGATAGCATCGTTACCGCCGACCATCACGAACACGCCGTCCGGCTCCTGATCCAGCACCTCATCAACCCGCCGCCGCAGATTGATGACCGTGTTGCCACCAACCCCGGCGTTCACCAGTTTATCGGCAGGCCGCAGGGTCTGAAGTTCCCTGACATAACTGCCGCCATATTCGCCCCAGGTCAGGCTGTCGCCCAGAAACGCGATCTTCATCCTGACACTCCATTTGCCCGCAGAAATTGTGCGACTTCATCGGCGACCTGCCGCGCACCGGATTCGGTCAGGTGGATACCATCAAAAGTGTAGGTATATTGACCGGCGGCCTGCAAGGCATCATAACTGCCACCGGGAAGTAACCGCAGGTGCAGCGCAGTACGGAGTGTGCCGGCCAGAAAGTGTGTTGGGGGACGGTCTGGCACATTGGGAGGCGTGAGCTTTGCCATCAGATCAAGCATGGGAACATGGAGTTCATCGCAGATCACGCGGGCATACGCATTCATCTGGCGCAGGACTTCTACAGTCTGCGGGCGATTTTCAACCGGTGGCAGGGCGACCCATGCTCTGATGCGGTGATGAGTCAACTGCATGAGTACGGCGCGCAGATTCTCTCGAAACGCGATGGGCGTAATCTGCCCGCCGCGCACCCGTTTCAGCAGCCGGAAGTAGAGCCGGGAGGAGGGGTCGGTGGCTGACAACGCATCATTCACCCCGATCATGATGAACACGCCATCTGGCTGATGGCTGATGACATCCCGTTCCAGGCGGCGGTACAGGTTCAGGCTGGTATCGCCGCTCACCCCTTCATTGATAAAATGATGGCCGCGCAGGGCCTCGGCCACCTTGTTCACATAATTCGCGCCGTAAACGCCTTGTGTCAGGCTGTCGCCGATGAAGACAATTTTCATGATGTGCCGTTATTCCGGCAGTAATCCTGCAATTATAGCCAGCGATGTGCCGCCTATCGTCCCAATTCGGAGGACACTCTGCCAGCCGTTTATCGAAGCCGCGCGGAATTGTGTGAGGTGTGCCAGTAGAAGCCGCAGCATCAGTTTTTGAGCATCTCTGTCACCAAATGAGCGATTTCCGGGCCGCGTGGCAGTGGGTTCCGCCAGAAGATGGTTACATCAAGTCGCAGACTGGACAGTACGGTGCTGTTGTAAATATGCTGTTCATCTGGCTCACGCGGCTCAAACATGCCCTGATCATTGCGATTGTAAAACAGGGTTTCGCGCCGCACCGGGTCGAGTATCCAGTATTCGCGCACGCCGCCTTGCTCATATTCCGCGAATTTCTCAAACCGATCCCGGCGGTGACTCTCCGGCGAAACCACTTCGATAACGAGATCAGCCGGGCCATCAACGAGATTGGGTCTCACAATGCCCATATTTTCATGAAGCACAACCTGAATATCCGGGGAACGAGCGGGCAGGTTGGGTAGTGGCCGCATCGCCATCGGCTCGAAAAAGACCTCTCCGAGTTCAGTAACAGCCAAAAAGTAATCAAACAGGCTTATGAGAAAACGGACAATGGCAGTATGTTCTACGCTGACTGGAGACATGCGAATCACTACTCCATTGATCCACTCAACCGATTGCCCGTCGAATTGAGTCAGGAAATTTTCAAATGAGACATCGGTGGCGATGATCTCACCACTGGCTGTGATAGACGTTTTCAGCATCATGGCACAATCCGCCCATCTCTACCTGTCAGCTTCTCTGCCAGTATATACTCGCTCACGTTTCGCTCTGCCAGAAGGCTTCGTCATAGGCCGGCAGTTCGCAGCGCAGTGGACGGTCATCCCGGAAGCCGAGCGCGTAATCCGCCTGCATGAGCTGATGAATTTCACTCGTGCCTTCATAGATGACCGCGCCCTTGCTGTTGCGCAGGAAACGCTCCACCGGGTACTCGTCACTGAAGCCATACGCGCCGTGAATCTGTACGGCTTCCAGCGCAGCCTGAACGCTGTGGTCGGTGGCGTACCATTTCGCCATGCTGGTTTCGCGGGTGTTGCGTAACCCCTGATTTTTCAGCCACCCGACGCGGTAGCACAGCAGCGAGGCGGCGTCGTACCACTGCTGCATGTAGGCGATTTTCTGTTTGACCAACTGGTGTTCGGCAATCGCTCTGCCAAAAGTCCGGCGCTCGTGGGCATACTCCAGGCTGGCTTCCA
>CAZKIB010000139.1:0-1220 GCA_964552425.1 uncultured Anaerolineaceae bacterium
GCACTGTCCGGCAAGAGCGAATCAGCATCCAGGCCGCTCATCTGCGTAAGGTGAGTGCCCAACAGCCCGAAGCTTATTCATCTCTCACCCCAAATTGAGCGCAATATCATATTCCCCCGTTACATTCGTGGAATAAAATCACAGTGGATGGGGGAATTGTTTTATGGCGATTGAACTCTACTGGGACAACGACGAACAGACCGTGATGCTGCTGGAATTTGAAGGGCAGTGGACCTGGGATGATCTGTTCGAGACGCTGGCGAAGGCCAAAAAAGTCAGCGATAAAGCGGACTATGAAATCGGCGCGATTGTGAATGTCACCAGCGGGGTACGCTTCCCCGGTGGTACGCTCCTGAACGCGCAGAGTTTTGAGAATGCCAAAAAACTGCTGTCCATGAGCGGCGGCAGCACCGGGCCAGTGGTGATCGCTGGAACCAACCCGATGATGCGCACCGCGTTTGAGACGATGGCGCGCATCAGCCCGCAGGCCACTGGCAGCATTCATTTTGCGCCCAGTCTGGACGCGGCGCGGGCCTATCTTGCCGGATGCTTGCGAGCGCGCAGGCCGGTTGCGTCCTAAACATCAAAGGGTGTGTTCGCCCAGTTGACCGGCAAAATGCCGGGTTGGGGGCGTCCACCGGGTGTATCCCAGGGCATGACACCGCCGATGCGCCAGTCGATGGCGCGCGCGTAAGCCCGGCCAATGGCTTCCATCAGCTCAATTTCATTCTGGTCAATGGAATCCAGCGCCAGTTTGATCGGGTCGATTGACCCCGTTGGGACACCCAGTACTTCCTCAACATTCGGACGGGTGAGCAGCACGTCGTAACGCCGGAAATCGGTGCGCTGGCCGTAGATGCTGCTGGTGACAAGCGCCTGCTGGAGTGTGGCATCTTCCTGGCTCTCGCCGACGAAGTACAGAATCCAGTCGATGATGTGATACCGGCTGGCCGCGCCATCTGCCAGATTGTTGGGTGAATAACCCGTGCCGATAGACAGGTGAATCACATTGCCATCCACAAAACCTGCCTGCGCGCCGATGTATTCCATCGCTTCCACGCTGGTTGCCAGACACGGGTTGGTATACACCCCTACGCCGCCATCCACCAGATTGCCCAGCACCGGCTGAAAATAGACCGGGGCCGCCCCCGTAGCCGCTACCGCGCCTGTCACCGGCCAGTCGATCCTGACCAACGCGCGCCTCCTCTCGCGGCTGACCG
>CAZKIB010000139.1:1274-16471 GCA_964552425.1 uncultured Anaerolineaceae bacterium
AGGTCCCGAATGCGCTTGCCGGATGCCAGCGGAGCCAGTTCTTTGACAAAGCGCTGCTGGTCATACACATGGCGGAAGCCGGTCAGCGCAAAGTTGATCCACATCGCCAGCCCGCGCGACCCAAAGGCACGCGGCAGGCGTTTTTTATAGACCTCATCCAGAATTTCCTGCGCCGTCATCCCCAGACTGAGCGCCGCGCCGATGATCGCGCCGGTGCTGGTCCCGCCAACCATATCAATCCGCTCGTAAATGGGCTGGCCGAGACGCGCTTCGAGTTCCGCCAGCATAGCGATGGCGATGACCCCGCGCATCCCGCCGCCGTCAATGGATAGTAAGACCTGTTTCTGGCTGTTCGGGTTGAAATCGTACTGATTGTCGCTGCCGGTCATGATGCCCCCTTTGTTCACGGCGAAGATTATGCCGCGAATGTCCAGCTATGAGCAACCCGCGCAACAGGTTTGTTAATCTGTGAGAGCCGTTCAGCCCAGGCTTTAGCTGGTGGGGAGGGGAGCTAAAGCTGCTGGTCGCGTCTGCGGACTTCGATTTCGGCGCGGAGCTGCGAAGCGGTGTGGCCGGAAGCCTGTGCTTCAGCCCAGAATGTGTCGTTACGCGCATCCAGAACGACCTGATTTTCATAGTAGTATGCCAGGGCCGCATAAACTTCCGGACGGGTCAGGCCGTAGTGTTCCATTACCTCGTCGATAGAATCGCCTCCGTCGACATGCCGCCGGGCGACATACTCTGCCTTGAGGTTGGCGTGTCCTGCGATGACAGCCTCGCCATCACGGAACACGAGATAGTTCTTGATTGTGGTAACTTCCTGCATGATACCAACTCCTCAGTCAGGAAATATAATTCACCTGATTCCTGAATTCATCAAGTCGCGCAGCTTCGTTTGCAACTGCATCGCAGAAGAACCTACACCAGTTGACAATACTTCCAATCCCCGAATTCCCCTGCAATTCAGGGTGAACGATAATCACGCCCCCGTGTTCTCGGCCTTCAGCTATCCAGCTAAAGGCCCTGTCTCGGAAGCCTTTGTCTACTGTAACCAGTATTCGACCTTCGCGGGTGGAATATTCAAGGTGGGCTTCATCATCGGCTTCGGCCATGCCCACCTCTTCACAGCGTACCGCATCCACACCATGCTGTCTCAATTGTAACGCAACTTGTCTGCCGATGTGCGTATCCGTGTAAAACCTGAGTTCGTCAGCCATCGCGCGTTTCCGTTTCGATCTTACATCCGCATCACACGCTCATAGACGGCCAGCGTTTCGCGGGCGGTTTTGCGCCAGCTAAAGTTCGTGGCGCGGGCCAGCCCGGCGTTTATCATGGTCTGGCGCAGCGGCTCCTGGTTGAGCAGCGCGAGGATCGCCCCGGCCATCTTCTGGGCGCTGCCTGGTTCCACCAGAAAGGCTCCATCGCCGGCAATTTCCGGCAGGCAGGAGATTTCGTTGGCGACCACCGGCGTGCCGCTTGCCATCGCTTCCAGCAGGGGCAGGCAGAAGCCCTCATAGCGCGTGGGGGTGACATAGATTTTTGCCAGCCGGTAGAGCGCGGGTTTATCCGCTTCGTCCACATAGCCGATCCAGCGGATATGGTCGGCGATGCCCAGATCGCGCGCGTACTGGCGCATATCGGGGAACATGGGTGTGCCCCACTGCGGCTCTCGTCCGGCGATCACCAGCGGCACGTTCGCGCCCTCGGCCTCCACGACATAGGTATAGGCCAGCAGCAGTTGATTGAGCCGCTTGCGCACATCGAAGCCGCCGATATAGAACACGTAGTCATCGGGCAGGTTGTATTTTTCGCGCACCGCCGCGTCATGTTCAGCCCCCAGACGCGGGTGAAACACCGGGTCTGCCGCCAGATATGTCACGGTGATGTCGTCTGCGGGGATACCCAGATGCTCAACAATTTCGTTTCTGGAATCTTCACTGAGGGTGATGATGTGGGCTGAACCGCGCGCGGTGGCTGTGACCAGCGCGGTGTACAACCGCCCGCCGACCCCACGCGAATAATCCGGGATGACCGCCGGAATCACATCCAGCACGGATGTAACCAGCCGGGCCGGGGAAGTCAGCGGCGCGCCCCAGTAGGGCACATGGGCGATGTCCGCCTGCACCTGCGCGACCATCTGCGGGTAAGTGCGCTGCTCGAAGATCACCTTGCCGATTTTGCCGCCGCGCCCTGTGGTGGTGACGATGCTGATATTTTCTGGCAGATCGTCTGCCTGGGTTACGCCGGGTGGCAGAACGAGTGTCAGTTGGAGTTCAGGCGCGACTTTGACGAGGTTGTGCAGCAGGCGGCGCACGTACTGCCCGCTGCCAGTATTCGGTTGATTCCAGAACCAGCCGCTGACGGCGACGTGCATCAGCCGACCTCTTCGTCCGGGTTCGCTGTGGAACAGTTGGCGCACAGCCCGTAAAATTCAAGCAGGTGGCCGGTCAGATGCACGTGAAAACGGTGTTCCAGTTCCTGTTCGAGCCTGCCCAAATGACAATCTTCAAATTCGATCACCTTATCACAGTTGGTGCAGATGATGTGATGGTGGTGTCCGCCGGGCATCAGCACATAAGTGGGCGTGCTGCTGTCATTGATATACGTCGGGCGAATGATTGACAGCCGCGAAAACAGATCCAGCGAGCGAAAAACACTGGCGCGCCCGATCTCCGGGGCAACCTCATCCACCTGTTCCAGCACTTCCGCAGAGGTCATGTGACCGCCGCTGCTCTCTAACACATTCAGGATGGTCAGCCGGGCGTGGGTTAGTTTGAACCCTGCATCACGCAAACGCTGTGCCCGCTGGCTTAGTGGGTCTGACATGTTTTTATCCTTGACATGGCCCTCTAATTGAGATAACGTATCATTCTCGTTAAATGAGATCAAGTCTCAAATGGAGGATCGCATGAAATACTTTCACCTTTCTATTGTACTCCTTTTCATGCTGACTATTCCACCCGTACTGCACGCGCAGGAAACGCCGCTGAGTGTGGTTGCCACGACCACAATAATCGCGGATGTCGCCCGTAATGTTGGCGGTGATCTGGTGGACGTGACGGCACTCATTCCGCCGGACGCGGATACCCATGCCTTTCAACCCGCCCCACAGGATGCCGTGACGATCAGTGAGGCGGCGGTCATTCTGGTCAACGGTGCGAATCTGGAAGAGGGGCTGCTTGATCTGGTCGAGAGCAGCGCGACGGTTCCGATCACGGTGGTTTCCAACGGTGTGGCGGTGCTGGCGTTTGGCGGTCATGAAGTGGATCACGACGAACATGAGGACGCGGAACATACCGAAGAAGGCGAAGATCACGAGCACGCAGCGGCTGAAACGATTGGCGTGCTGGGTGTGGATGCGGACTGCGGCGAAGACGAAGAACATGCCGAAGAGGAACACACTGAAGAAGAACACGAGCATGGCGCGTGCGATCCGCACGTCTGGCAGAACCCGCACAATGTCGAAGTGTGGGCGAATAATATCGCGGACGCCTTCGCGGCGGTGGACCCTGCCAATGCGGACACCTTTCGGGCCAATGCCACCGCGTATCAGGATCAACTGGCGGAACTGGATGCCGAACTGGAAGACCTGTTTTCGGCCATCCCCGAAGAAGACCGCCTGATCGTAACCAATCATGAGTTTCTGGGCTACCTGGCGGCGCGCTATGATTTTGAGATTATTGGAACCGTGATTCCTTCGCTCTCCACGCTGGCCGAACCCGCCCCGCAGGATTTGGCTGACCTGATCGAAACGATTCGGGATACTGGTGTGCGTGCCGTCTTTGCCGAAGTGTCTGACCCGAATACGCTGGCGCAGGTCATTGCGCAGGACGTGGGCGATGTGCAGATTGTCACGCTGTACAGTGAATCACTGAGCGCGCCGGACGGCCCGGCAGCCACTTATCTGGATTACATGCGGGTCAACGCACAGGCTATTTCGCAGGCGCTGGGCGGTTAGCGGCATTCCATATGCTATAATGAATCTATCCGACAAATTCCCGCATGGGGAATGGCTGGTCATGATTAGCTTTGTAGAACTGGTCGCGGCGGCGGTGTGTGTGGTGATTGCAGCCTACATTCTGCTGGATGAAATGATCCCGATGTATCTGCTGGCCTTTGCCGCGATTGGTGTGGTCGCCGGGCTGGTGGTCCTGCCGCACTGGATGGACAGGTGATAGGTCATATGCTGATCGAAAAAGACATCCTCACCGAGGCTGAACCTCTGGTACAGCCGGAGCCGGTGATCTGTGTGGAGAACCTGACTGTACTGTACGACCAGACCACCGGCATTGAGGATGTCAGTTTTAACGTCTACCCCGGCGAAGCAGTGGCGGTCATTGGCCCCAACGGCGCGGGCAAATCCACGCTCATGAAAACGATGATGGGTTTGCTGCAAGCGCGCGCGGGCAAAATCACCATCAGCCGTCTGGCCGGTTATGTGCCCCAGCACGAAGCGGTCAACTGGGATTTTCCGGTGACGGTGCGCGACGTGGTGATGATGGGGCGCATCCGGCGGATTGGCTGGCTGCGCTGGCCGGGCCGCGCGCACTGGCACAAGGTGGATGCGGCTCTCGAACGAGTGGGTATGGCCGAGTTTGCCAGCCGGCAGGTGGGTGAACTGAGCGGCGGGCAGCGGCGGCGGGTGTTTATCGCGCGGGCGCTGGCGCAGGAAGCCGAAATTCTCATTCTGGATGAGCCGTTCAGCGGGGTGGACGCCAGCGCGCAGGCCGATATGATGGCGGTGCTGGACAGCCTGCGGCAGGATGGCATGACCATTCTGCTGAGTACCCACGACCTGAGCCTGGCCTTCCAGCGCTTTGACCGGGTGCTGGCGCTGGATTACCGCCTGATTGCCTATGGCCCCCCCTCAGAAATTTACACCCCGGATGTTCTCAAACGTCTGTATGGGGGTGGGTTGGCCGCGACCAACAACGGCCAGCAGGTCACGGTTTTTGTGGATGACCACCACTGCTGCTGAATTCGTTGAACGCTGGACAGAATGCCGGGGTATAATGAGAGAACCGACTCAACATTAAAGTTGTCGAATCACGTGCAAACAACCGTTTCCTCCAACACCCCAAAGCCTGCTTTCTGGGCCGATTTTACACCGAGCATTGACCGTCATCTACCGGTTTGGGCGCGCCGGTCCAACCCGGTGGTGCGCCGGCACCTGGGCGCGCACTGGAAAGTGCTGCCGCTGGAAACCGATCTGCTGATCCGCGTGCTGCTGGCGCAGATTGGCGTGATCGCGGCCTCGCTGCCGATTCCCATCATCCTGCCGCTGCTGTTCACGCTGCTGCCGGTGGCGCTGGTGATGCTGCCCTTTGTGTTTTTCGCTTATGGCCGGGTGCTGCTGGGGGTGGGCAGTTTCGCCGTGCGCATGATTGTCGACGAACAGCATAACCATACGATGGCGCTGCTGCGGGCCACACCGATGCCGCTGCGACATATTCTTTACAGCAAAGCGGCGGCGGGGGTCTGGCGGCAGATCGAGGACCTGGGGCTGATTATCATGGGCGCGGCGCTGCTGACTCTGCCGGTGATTGGCCTGCAATACGCGGTCTACTGGCCGTTTGATGAAGTCACCATTCTGTCACGCCTGGCGCTGGCTTTTGGTTTGCTGGCATCGGTTGTGCGGCTGTTTTTCGAACCCATGATGATCGCGGCCTGCGCTATTGCTGTCGGGACGATTGTGCCGGCGCGCACCCCCGCGCTGATCTCCCTGGCCGGGCTGGGTTTCTTCTACTTTCTGCTCATTAACCTGCCGCGTCTGCTGCCGCTTTCGCCGGTGATGCGGGTGCTGGTCGAGTTCGTGCTGCCGGTGGCACTGCCGGTGGCGGTGATGGCGCTGGCCTTCAAAATCGCTGAACACGTCCTGCGCGGCGATTAGCTATAGACCGTCCGATAATGTTTTGTAGGGGCGATTCGCGAATCGCCCTTACGCCAGTTCCGAAACGTTTTCTGGAAATCTATAGCACCGCTCACTTCAGCAGAAAACGCAGCGCGTCAGGAAAGCGGCGCGCCCAGGCCGTTTCATTGTGCTGTGCCCCCACATCCTCGACAAAGCGCACTTCCGTGTGCGGATCATACCCTAAGCGTTCCAGAATGGCGTACATGCGCCCGGCGTCGGAAACCACCGGCTGGCTGACATGTTTTGGCAGGAATGCGGCGAAGCGGCGTGATACTTCGGCGGTTCCCGCGTCGAGATAAATTTTGCCGGGGATATAGCGCTGGCGCAGGATATACGGAAAGATGGCGCGCTGCCCAAACCACAGGGCCGGACTCATGACCCCGGCGAAGCCAAAGAATGCCGGACGCTGGAAGAAGGCATACAGGCTGATAAGACCCCCCATTGACGAGCCGATGATGCCCGTGTGCGCGCGGTCCGCGAAGGTGCGGAAATCGGTATCAATCAGCGGCTTGAGCGTTTCGACCAGAAAAGCCAGGTACGCATCACCTTTGCCGCCGCCATGGCGCGGGTCACGAAAGGGGCTGTATTCGTTCAGGCGTTCTGTACCGGCATTCGGAATGCCGACGACAATGGCTTCAATGCCTTCCGATTCCAGCCGCTGCATGGTTTCATCAACCTGCCATTCCCCGGCAAAGCTGGTGCGGGCGTCAAACAGATTTTGTCCATCGTGCATATACACCACCGGGTAGCGGCGGTCATCCTGGTCATAACTGCGCGGCAGATAGACCAGAATATCGCGGCGGTTGCCCAACTGTGGGCTGTGAAACTGTTCGAGCACCCGAACACTGCCGGTGACGGTATGCGGCTGATCGGGGTAGGGCTGCCAGTTCTGAGTCATGCGACCTCGCTTTCTACCCGGTTCATTTTATGCGCCGCGTGGTGTGGAGACAATGGCGTAGATTCCTGAAAAACATATAAAATTTGTTAAATGTGCATGAATAAACACCATTCTCTATTGTGTGGAATCTACAGATTGTGATAGGATGCACATGCGGATCGATGCTGACAAAGGAGCAGATTAGCATGACGATCTTTAACAGCGATTACGTGGGTATGCAGCTCACGAAGGCCCGGTTGGAGGAACTGAAGCAGGAAGCCGAACGCGCCCAGCAGGCCCGGCAGGCGCTTAAACTGCGCCCGGTGAAACGCCGCCTCCGTCTGCCGAAGATCACCATCACCTGGAACTAATATCTCTCGGTTCTGATAAAAAGTACCCCGGATCAAGTGTCCGGGGTTTTTATTTTCTTCAGGCGGGCAGCCGATACAGGCCCATCGTGTCCTTGACCTGTTCCAGCGTGGTCTGCGCTTCGGCCCTGACCCGCGCTGTCCCGGCTATCAGTATGTCCTCGACCAGACCCGGCTGCGTTTCATAGTGCGCGCGGCGTTCTCGAATCGGTTCCAGAAACAGGTTGATGGCCCGCGCCAGACTGCGTTTGACTTCGACATCACCGACTTTGCCCTGCCGGTAGCGCCGTTTGAAATCGGCCACTTCGGCTTTGTCCGGGTTAAAGCTGTCGTGGTAGATAAACACCGGGTTGCCCTCCACCTTACCGGGAATATCGGCGCGGACGCGGTTGGGGTCGGTGTACATGCTGCGTACTTTCTGCTCGACTGTCGCGGCGTCATCGGAAAGATAAATGGTGTTGCCGATGGATTTGCTCATCTTGGCCTGCCCATCTGTGCCGATGAGTGAACGCACCTGCCCCTCGATTAAATCCGGTATGGGGAAGAAGTCGCCGTAGAGGTGATTAAACCGGCGGGCGATCTCCCGCGAGATTTCCACATGGGCCTCGTTGTCCTTGCCGACTGGCACATGCGTGGCGCGCATCAGCAGAATATCGGCGGCTTGCAGCACCGGGTAGCCCAGCAGGCCAAAGGGCATGTTTTCGAGATGCGCGGCTTTTGCCATATCCTTCAGGCTGGGAATGCGCTGCAAACGCGCCACCGGGGTGAGCATCTCAAAAATCAGGTTGAGTTCAGCAGTTTCAGGCACGCCGGATTGCAGAAAGATGGTGCTGCGCTGCGGGTCAATGCCGACGCTCAGGTAATCGAGGACCATCTGATGGATATTATCGCCCAACTGCCCAATCTCAGCGCGGGTGTGCCGGGTGGTCAGGGTGTGCAGGTCCGCGACGATGAAGATGCAGTCATGAGTCTCCTGCAATGTCAGGCGGTTGGCGAGTGAGCCGACATAATGACCGAGGTGCATCCGCCCGGTGGGGCGATCTCCGGTCAGAATGCGGTCCTGTGTGATACGGGTGGTGTTCATGTGTGATGCTCCTTGTGATAGATAGGATTTACTGGACAACTGCTGTAACCACCGGAAACAAAAAACGCCCATCCCAGAATTTTGGGACGAGCGTTGGCCCGTGTTGCCACCCAGATTCGGCCCGTGAGGACCGCACTCTTAACAGACACAGCCTGAACTGCGATGTCCGTGCCATGATAACGGTGGCAAACCCGGCACAGGCTACTGAAATCTGTTCGCCCTGCGGCTCGAAGGCCCATTCAGCGTTCGCGTGCAGGCCGGGTTCTCAGCATTCCCGGCTCTCTGTACTGCCGTGTGACCGCTTACTCTTCCCTGTCACAGCCTTTGATGTGTGTTGTTATTGTGTTTATTGTAGAACGAACGCACCGGCTGTCAATCATTACCCCCGGAAATGCAGGGGTTCCGGGACCATGCTTTCGATCATTGTCACCGTGTTGGCGATGCCGTCCTCCTGGCGGATTTTTTCACCCAGCGCTGCGGCCTGCTGCGGGATGGCCGGGTCTGTCGTCACCTCGCGGATGGCCGCCGCCAGCTTCTCAGGCGTCAGTTTCTTATGGGGGATCGGTTCGCTGCCGACACCGAGCGCGCGTACCCGCTGCCCCCAGAACGGCTGGTCGACGATGAAGGGGCAGATAATTGTCGGCCGGCCGGCGCGCAGCCCCGCTGCTGTCGTCCCCGCGCCGCCATGATGTACGACGGCGGACATACGCGGAAACAGCCAGTCGTGCGGGGCCTGGTCGATCTGGAAAATCGTATCCGGCAAATCGCTGGCAGACAGGCCACCCCACCCGCTGGCGATGATGCCGCGCACCCCGGCCTGTTGCAGCGCCGCAATCACGACCCTGGCTAATTTCTCCGGGCTGCGGCCGGCCATGCTGCCAAAGCCGACATACACCGGGGGATCACCCGCGTCGAGAAAGGCTGCCAGTTCTGCCGATGGTTCCCAGGTGTTCGTTTCATCGAGAAACCAGTAGCCGCTGAGGTGGACATGGTCGGGCCAGTCGTGTGGGCGGGGCAGCACATGGGCGCTGATGGCGTGCAGCACCGGGATGGGATTGCCATCCGCCATGTGGGTGGCTGCCGCCGCGCTGCGCATTTTATCCAGACCGAGTGTATCCTGCCGGAACGCATTGACCACGCCGTTATAGGCGCTGTACCCCTGCTGAATCAGTTTATAACTGAAGCGGTTAAAGCCGCCGATCTTCAGATCAGGCAGGCCAATGGCAGGGAACTCGCTGGTGGGCACAAGTGGCACGGGCATCGCCAGGATGACCGGGACACCCAGCTTTTCAGCGATGTGCGGGCCGCCCAGCGCTTTGGCATGGAAAATGATGAGGTCTGGCTGGACGGCCTGCGCGGTTTTCCAGGTGTCTTCGAGCAGACGCCGGTTGACTGCCTGGGATTCTTTCATCAGCCGGATCATCGTTTTGACCATGCCAAACGGACCGGCGCCATTGTCGATCACATTGCGGCCTTCGACGGAGTCCATCATTTCCAGAAGGTCGTTGCTCATGTAGCCATAGTTCAGGCCATGCCCGGTGATGAACCCTTCAAAGCCGGAACTGGTGCAGACGGTGACCGCATGGCCGGCGGCCTGCAAGCCTTTACCGAGCGCCACATAGGGCTGGACATCGCCGCGTGAACCGAGCGTGATTATCAGGATGTTCATGACTGTTCCTCCACCGTACTTTTCATTTGTTCAAGCTGCTGGCGGGCAGCATCGGCCATCTGCCGGATAATGGTCTTGCCAACTTCACTGCTGCCGCCTTCGGCAGGGGTGAGTGCCCGGTCCATGAAGTCGGCAACCGCCTCGATGATGGCTTCGGTGGGTGGAATGTCCTCCGGGTCCACCAGGTCATCCATCGCTACCAGGCCGTAAGCCAGCATATTCATGATGTGCGCCGTGACTTTCGGGTCAAGTTCCGGGCGCACCGCGCCGGCTTCCTGCATGAGCATCACAAATTCCTGGCGGGTGGATCTGAACTGCCGGCCGCGAAACAGGTTGTCCGGTTTACGGGCATAATTCCCCAGTACGCGCCGGTCCTGTTTGAACATGGCGGACATGAACGGGCTGCTGTTGAGGGCATACAGCATGTTTTTGTACATGCCGCCAATCGTGCCGCCTCTGGGGTCCGCTTCGATGAGTTCCAGCCATTTGCCGGCATAGGTCTGCATCTCGCGCAGGAACAGGGATTCAAACAGTTCCTCTTTGCTGGCGAAATGCAGGTAGATGCCGCCCTGGCTGACTCCGGCTTCACGGGCGATGTCGCTGACCGCTGTTTTGTCGTAGCCGTAATGGACGAACAGATCAGCGGCAGCGTCCAGAATACGTTGTTCGCGGGCTTTATTGTCGGATTTTGGCATATACGCCACCTTTTGACGTTTTGACTGATTTTACATATTCAGTCAAATCATAAAGAGTTTCTGGTTTGAAGTCAAGCAAGTGGGGTGCGCCGGCGTGGGATGGGGAACAATCTCGGCTATAATAGATGCAGACAAAGTGCAGAGGTTTATGATGGCAATTCAGCAGCCGATTACCACCGTCCAGGAATTTGATCAGTTTATCCAGCGTACTGACCTGAGTGACAGGTTTTTTGAATACATCGCCGGGGAGATCGTCGAAATGCCCAGCAATCCGTTCGTTTCGGCCATTGCTGCTAAAATATTGATCGCGCTCGGTATATTTCTAAAGGGCAGGAATTGGGGCCATCTTACTGGAGAGGCAGGGTTGTATCAGGTCGCCGGGGATCGTTACGCGCCGGATGTGGCCTACATCAGCAAAACACGCCAGCCCGAACTGGCCCGTGAAGGGGCAAATCCCAATCCACCGGAACTGGCCGTAGAAGTGATTTCCGACGAAGGAAACGCACAGGAACAGGGCGAACTGCGCCTGAAGATCAGCAGTTACCTGGCCGTAGGGACGATAGGGTGGGTGGTACGCCCGGTATCGCAGGTGGTCGAGGTGCATCGCCCTGGCAAACCGGCGCAGTTGATTGGCGTCGACGGTACACTTGAGGGTGATGACGTGCTGCCAGGTTTTTCGCTGGCTGTGAGTGACATTTTCACCGAATAAAAAGCATGACAATGGACACTGTTCTCACCCCCTGTTCATAAGATTTTCAGAACATTTTATTCCTGTGCAACGTTGGCCTGTGGTAGAATACGTGAAATCGGTAACAAACAATGGAAGTTTACGATTTTCATGACTCCGATTGTCCAGATCGACGGGCTGACAAAAATCTACACGGAAGGCGGTAAAACGCGCGCCGTGCTGGATGCTGTTGATCTGGAAATCCAAACCGGCGAATTTTTCGTAATCTTAGGTAAAAGCGGCAGTGGTAAGAGTACGCTGCTCAACCTCATCAGTGGTATTGATCGACCCGATGGCGGGCGTATCTGCATTGATGGGCAGGAGATTACGGCGCTCAACGAACGCGGGCAAACGCTTTTCCGGCGCGACCACATCGGCATCGTATTCCAGTTTTTTAACCTCATCCCCACGCTCACTGTTCTGGAAAACATTACCCTGCCGGGGGAACTGAAAGGCGCGCAGCGTCGTCTGGTAGAGCAGCGCGGGCGCGAACTGCTGGAGGCGGTTGGGCTGGCGAACCGGGCCGACGCCTTCCCCGATAAACTGAGCGGGGGCGAACAGCAGCGCGTTGCGATTGCGCGGGCGCTGGCGCAGGAACCGGCGCTGGTGCTGGCTGATGAACCCACCGGCAACCTAGACGAAGAGACAGGTCACAGAGTACTTGATCTTTTGTTACAATTGACACGAAAAGTGGGTAAAACGCTGGTGATGGCAACGCATAACCCGGAGATTATCCCGCTGGCAGACCGGGTTTGCAGAATCCATGATGGACAGCTTCTCGTTACTTTGAACCAGCCTCATGCTATAATAGAGGCAGGCTTATGAGAAAAGACTTGATGCCGGGGTATTCCAACCACAACGCTTTAGAAAGAGGCAATCTCAATGTCCGAGCCTGACCCTGCCGAAATCAAGCAATTTCTGGCCGAACTCCGCGATATTAACAAGGAGAAGCGCCGTACTGCCGTGATGAAACTGGGTATGGCGGGTGGCCCACAGGCCATTACCGCGCTCATCATGGCCGTGCAGAATCGTAACGAGGATTTGATTGTCCGAGGTCGCGCTGCCCTGATGCTGGGCCAACTGGGGGATAACCGCGCTGTCATCCCGCTCATCAAAGCCCTGGATGCGCCGGGCCTGCAAACCCCGCTCAACGCCGCGCAGGCGCTGGGTAAACTGGGCGACCCGCGCGCGATCAAACCCTTACTCATGATGGCGGGTTCGCCCGATGCCAAATTCCGGTCTGCCGCGCTGGAAGCCCTGGAACGTCTGGGTTATTCCGCCGAGCAGCAGGGCGAACTGAGCGAGGCGTAATCGAACCGAAAGACCCGGTTCGCGCTGGCCTGCCGCCAATCTCATAGCACCCCACTTCATTGTCTGTCCCAGAACTCTATTGAACTGCGTGCCGCCGGAGCTGTGATGATCGTTCTCTTCCGTCTGGCGCGGCGTTATATTGCGCGGCGCTTCCTGCAAAGCCTTCTGTTTGTCATTGGTGTGGCGCTCGGTGTGGCGATGGTCATTGCCATCGACCTGGCGAACGGCTCCGCCAGTCGGGCGTTTAACCTGAGTACCGAGAGCATCACCGGACGAGCGACGCATCAGATCACGGGTGGGCCAACCGGCCTGCCCACTGATGTGTATGCCGCCCTGCGCATCGACCTGGGGCTGCGCAATATTGCCCCGGTGGTGAGCGAGTATGTGCGGGGCGTGGACCTGGGCGACCAGCCGCTGCGCCTGCTGGGTGTGGAGCCATTCGCCGAGCCGCCCTTCCGCGATTATCTCAGCGAGATCGAAGTCGCCGGGGAAAACCAGAACGCCTTTGAAGCGCTGAATGCCTTCATCGCCGAACCGAACACCATTCTGATGAGCCAGCCGCTGGCCGAGCGTTTTGGCATCCAGACCGGCGATACCATCACACTGCGTCCCGGTGACGCGCGGGTGGATGTGCGGGTCGTGGGGGTGCTGCAACCGGCTGATCGGGTGAGCGCGCAGGCACTGGATGACCTGCTGCTGACGGACATCGCCAGCGCACAGGAGATGATTGGACGGCCCGGCTACATCACGCGCATTGACCTGATTCTGCCGGAGGGTTACAACACGGCGCAGATCGAAGCGCTGCTGCCACCCGGTGTGATCCTTTCAACCACGCAGGAAGCCAACAGCACACTGGCGCAGATGACCGCCGCGTTTGAACTGAACTTACAGGCGCTCAGTCTGCTGGCGCTGACGGTAGGTGTGTTCCTGATTTACAACACGGTGACGTTCAGCGTGGTGCAGCGCCGGCCGGTGATCGGCACACTGCGGGCGCTCGGCGCGACTCGCCGCCAGATTTTCGCGCTGATCCTGGGCGAAGCCTTCCTGCTTGGGCTGGTGGGTGCGGTCTTCGGCCTCGGCCTGGGCATCCTGTTCGGGCGCGGCGCGGTGGGGCTGGTGTCGCAGACCATAAGCGACCTGTACTACACCGTAAACGTGCAGAGCATCACCGTAGCGCCAACCACATTGGTCAAAGGCGCGCTGATCGGCCTGTTCGCCAGCGTCGCCGCCGCGCTGATTCCGTCGATTGACGCCACACGTACCCCGCCTGCCGGGACACTGCGCCGCTCGGATGTCGAACAGAGTACACTGCGCCTGATCCCGCTGCTGACCATCGCCGCGCTGGCGCTGAATGGACTCGGTTATGGGCTTCTGCAAATCCCCACACAGAATATTCTCGTGGCGTTTACCGCGCTGTTTGCCATCGTACTCGGCGGGGCACTGTTTACACCTGCTGTGCTGCTGGTGTTCATGCGCCTGGCGGCCCCGCTGACAGACCGGATTTTTGGCGTTTTGGGGCGTATGGCCCCGCGCGCGGTGGCACGCTCCATCAGCCGCACGTCCGTCGCTGTGGCCGCGCTGACCGTCGCCGTGAGCGTGATTGTGGGTGTCAGCGTGATGATCGGGAGCTTCCGTAACACGGTTGCGGACTGGCTGGACACCACACTCGGCGCAGATATTTATGTTTCGCCGCCGCTGCTGACCGCCAACCGTTCGACTGTCGATGTTGACCCGGCTATCCTGGACGAACTGGCCGCGCTGCCGGGTGTGGAGCGTCTGGAATTTGTGCGTTCTGTGGAAGTGACCGCGCCAGATTACCCGGACCTGCCTCCGGTGAATCTGAACGCGGGTTCGGGTGAGGTTTCGGCCCGTGACCGACGCTTCGCCTGGCTGAATGTGCCGGATTTCTGGGAGGCGCTGCGGGCCGGGCAGATTATCGTGAGCGAGCCGTTCGCCTTCCGCCGGGGAATCTCGCCGCAGAACAATCAACTCCGACTGCTGACGGATGCGGGCGTGCAGGCCTTCACCGTCGTGGGCGTGTATTACGATTATTCCACCGATCAGGGTTCCGTCGTGATGGATTATGACGTGTACCGCCAGTTTTATGACGATCCGTTCATTTCCTCTGCCGCGCTGTTTATCGCCGGCGATACTGATGTTCAGGCCGTCATCGACCAGCTTCAGACTGAAACCCTGGTGGGCACAGACCTGAACGCGCAGGCCAATGGCGAACTGAGGGCCGGGGTGTTTGAGGTATTCGAACGCGCTTTCAGCATCACCGGGGCGCTGCAACTGCTGGCGACTGTCGTGGCTTTTATCGGCATTCTGAGCGCGCTGATGGCCCTGCAACTGGAACACACCCGCGAATACGGCGTGATGCGCGCCACCGGGATGACCCCGCGCCAACTGCGCGATTTCACGCTGATTCAGACCGGGCTGATGGGCACAACCGCCGGTCTGCTGGCGCTGCCGATTGGGATGGCGCTGGCGCTGGTGCTGATCTACGTGATTAACGTGCGCTCTTTTGGCTGGACGCTGGCGCTGGATTTGCAGCC
>CAZKIB010000139.1:16544-17938 GCA_964552425.1 uncultured Anaerolineaceae bacterium
CTGGTCACGGCGCGGGCGCTGCGCAGCGAATAGCAGATCAGCATTTCAGCGAAAAACAGTCGAAAGTCGACAGATGGTCTATCCAGCTTTTGACGGTATGGTGGGCGGGGCGAGAAGATAGCTGAGGCCAAGCCCGACGATGCCGCCCATAAAAGTAACACCCAGCCACATGTGGATGCGCCACCACGTGCCGCCGGTGAGCAGCAGAATCACGAAAAACACCAGAAAATAAGTGAAGGGCACGACAAAGGCGAACAGCCGCAGCGCGCCAGTCCGCTCGATGGAAGGTCGCGTCACAATCAGCAGCAGATCACCGATCAGTCCGGCGATGACGGCGGCGATGAGGACCGGCCAGTGATCCGCGATCTGCCCGATGCGCAGATAAAACATCAGCAGCGCGTTGACCAGCAGCACGAATGTCACCGTCCCGACTGGCAGTTTCCAGCGGCGCAGCAGCAAGAGCAGGGTGGCGCTCAACAGCACGGCGGGGATCAGCACCGAGGTCGCCATGCTGGAGTCCCACAGGAAAAGCAGGTTTCCGGGGCGGCGGCCCGTGAAGAAGTCCGGTTGAGTGATCAGGTTGGCGAATTGGGTGAACATGGTCAGCAGGGACAAGACCAGCGCTGCCGATGCGATGGCTGGAAACAACGTCGCCCAACCGGTCCGGGATTCGGCGCGGCCCCACAGCGAACGCAGCGGCCCGACCATAAACAGCACGGCTCCGACTGCCAGTGCCAGGTGCGCGGGACTGAGCAGCGCTTCCAGATTGGCCTCGAAGCCAAACAGGTCATGCCAGACAAAATCGAAGCCGCCTGCCAGCGCGAACACCAGCACGCCAGCGAATGACAGAAAATAACCTTTCGGCAGCGCTCGTGCCCAGGCATAGCCCTGGCCGACATTGCGGAACTGGGCGATGCCGAACATGACACCATTTGCCAGCACGCCGGAATAGAGCAGAAAGTGCCAGGGTGTAAAGAAGGTGTTATCGACCTGCCCGTGATTGTGGGCATTGACATCAATGAAGACGCCAAACAGCACCCAGGCGGCCAGCGCAGTCGCCAGCAGATCGAAGCGCCGCCCGGCAGTGGGATACCCGGCGCGACGATGCGAAGTGTCCCTTGACGAACCTAGCTGTAAGTTTGTTGTCGACATGAAGTTTTCTCCTGAAATGACCTCATCCCCGGCCCTCCTCACAAACTGGAGAAAAGAGGCAGACGGAGGTTTTCAGCCTCTGGATGCGAAAAGCGTAACTGGCAATCACGGTGACTTTTATTCTGTTTTGTTGAATCACCTTGCGCAGATGAGCGGCCTGGTGCTGATTCGTTCTTGCCGGACACTGATGCAGGTTAGGAATTTAATCGTACAACAACCCGCAGTTTGACCCCTTCCCCCAA
>CAZKIB010000140.1:0-4739 GCA_964552425.1 uncultured Anaerolineaceae bacterium
AAAGCGATGAAGCCTTCCGGGTGCGGGTGTCTGCCGGTGACTTTACAGGAACTGCATTCGCGCAGTTTCGCGCCGGAAGCCAGCGCATGTTCGAGCGACTCGTCAATATCGTCCACCGCGTAACAGATGTGATGCAGCCCTTCGCCGCCGCGTTCCGCGATCCATTTGGCAAAACGACCATCGGCATCCATCGACTGGTTCAACTGATATTCCACATCGCCGACTTTGAAGATCGCCACCCGCACACGCGCTTTGGAAGCTTCCACCACGCGCGCGTCGTGCGCCACGCCCACAAATTCCCGGTAATATTCCAGCGCCTTGTCGAGATCGCTCACGGCAAAGGCCATGTGTTTGATGTATCGCATGATTTCTCCCCTAAAACAGCAAATCTTTAATATTCACGTCGGAGGACAGCAGCGGCTCAATGCCCCCGGCCGGCGAGGTCATCAGCATGGTGATCCCCGGCCCATATCCGGCGCGCGGGCTGTCACCCTGGGCGATCACGCCGATGCCCACCGCGCCGCGCAGATAGCCGTGATTCCAGCCGCTGTCATATTCGCCCAGCGCGACCACATCCCCAAGACGCAGATTATCCAGCCCGGCTTCCGCTACCGCTTTTTTATCGGCAGTCTGAATGTGGATAGAGCCACCTTCGCTGCCCAGCCCGGCCCCCGCACCCAGCAGATGCGGCGGTACAATGCCCACCACCGGCACAGCCAGTTTATTGTTATCCGTGCTGGTCACTTCCAGCGCGTCCAGCAGTTCCGGCGAGCAGCTTTTCATCTTCACATCAGGATGATCGAGCAGTTCGAGGCCGACCCCTTTGGAACGCACCACGATTTTGTCGCCAATCGCCAGCTTCTCGCGCACGCCCGGCTCAAAATGGATGATGACCTGTTCTGAAAAACGCCCGGATTTACCGGTGACGATGCCGCGTGCTTCGCGTGCCTCACCAGTCATGACCACCGCGACGTTGCCCACGCACGACAGGATATTCAGCCCGGTGTTGCCGCCCGAATCCTTGAGCTTGATGCTCACACCGGGATGCACACAGTCGGCCAGCCAGCCGTAGGCCGAGTCGCCCACCGAAACGTTGTAGACGATGCTGCCCCAGGCCGGCAGCAGGAACGGCGCGCCGTTAGAATCCAGGGCATAAGGCATCGCGGGCAGCGGCGGCATACTCGGTGCAGCGATTTCCCCCATCACCGATACACTGATGACTCGATCTGCATTCGTTCGGACTGTCATGCGATTTCCCGTATTTTCAGGTAATTGGCGATATTCGCCTGCGGATCAATCACCCACTCGATGGCCGGCTCCACGCAGGTCATCAGGGTCAGAATGCCGGGGCCGTGCCCGGTCATGATCGAATCGCCGTGAATGCACAGCGCAATCGTCACCGCGCCGGGGCAGTAGCCGCGCCCGTAGCGATGGTCGGCGTCCGGGATGACCACCAGATCACCCAGGCGCATCTGGTCAATGCCGAGTTCGGCCATCAGTTCCCGATCCCCCGACATCAAATCCTGATCGACAAAATCGGAATTGAGTTCCGCGCCGGACCCCATAATACGCACTGGCAGTTCCATCGTCACCGGGACGCGAATTTTGCCGTTGCCCAGTTCCTCAATCGGGATACTGTGGATCAGGGCCGGACTGCATTTTTTCAGCATAATCTGCGGGTAATCCAGCAGCTTTAGCCCCTGCCCGTAAGTCTGGATCTGCACGCCATCGCCAATGCACAGTTTTTCGCCCACTTCCGGCGCAAAATCGACCAGCAGGCGGGCGTGTTCACCGGTAACGATGCCCTCCGCGCCCTTCGCCAGACCGCTGGTGACAAAGGCCCGGTTGCCCATGCAGGTCAGGTAGTGCATGGCGTAGTCCTTGTCGAGTTCAGGGTGGGCAATCGAAGCCCCCGGTTCCAGATGATCCGCCGCCCACCAGAAGGCCGGGTCGCCCACCCGCGCGTTATAGATAAACCCGGACATGCCCGGCAGCACGCGCGATTCGCCCGTCGAACTGGGGATATACCCGCCGGGGCGCATCGTGGGCTGGGTGACATAACCGATGACGGCCATTTCCACGAGTTGGTCTTCATTTGTTTTAAGAGCCATCGGCCGGTGAACTCCTTTCACTGCATCCGATTCGTAAAATCTGCAAATTTCTTGTATATTATTGTCGATTGTCGACAGCAGTTTGTCAACAATTTGGTCGGGTTCATGACCCTGATTTCGATAATTGCTTATTTTTCAGGCACAAGCTTGTCCAATTCAATCCAACAAACTGTGAACTTTTTTGGATACTGACCACAAATCCAAAGCGCGTGCTGGTTGTTCAATTATTCGATTGCATCATGAAGGGAGCCACCTATGTCCATTCGAGTCGCCGTGATCGGTGCGAGTTTTGCCAAAGCCGCCTATCTCCCCGCGTTTGCCCAGGTCGAGGATGTCGAGGTTGTCGCTATCGCCAGCGCCCGCCTCGAAAGCGCCCAGGCCACCGCGCAGGCGTTCAATATCCCGAATGCCTATGACGACTGGAACGTGATGCTTGACCAGCACCCGGCAGACCTGGTGTGTGTCGTCACCCCGCCGGTCTACCACTGTGAGATGACCCTGAAGGCGCTGGAACTGGGCGCGCATGTTATCTGCGAAAAGCCGATGGCGATGAACGCGGACGAATCCCGCCAAATGCTCGAAAAAGCGGAGAGCCTCAACCGGGTTCACATGATGGGCCATGAACTGCGTTTTAATCCCAACCGCCGCAAGGTGCGCCAGTTGATCGCCGACGGCCACATCGGTCAGGTGCGCCACATCAATGTCGTCAATATCACGGGTGGGGGCGACCCGGCAGCGCGTGCGGCCAACAGTTGGTGGGCGCTGGAGGACATGGGCGGCGGCATACTGGGCGCGAACGGATCGCATCAGATCGACCTGCTGCGCTTCTGGCTGGGCGACATCGGCGAGATCAGCGGGCACATCACCACGATGGTAAAGGATCGCATCGGCAAGGACACTGGCGAACCCTGGACCGCGACAGCTGACGATCAGGTAAACTTTTCAGCAGCGATGCAGAACGGCGCGCTGGCCTCGGTATTTCTGAGCAGCGCCGCCCGCCACACACCGGGCAACACCGTGCAGATTTTCGGCAGTGAGGGAACCATCCTGCTGTCGAACAACGATGAAAAACTGCTGGTTGCCCGCGCCGGTGAGGATTATCAGGATATGAGCGAAACGGACCCCAATGCCAGCCTGCCCGGTGTCGGCAAAGGCATCTGGAATGTCTCGTTTGTCGCCCTTGTTCAGGAACTGACCGCCGCCATCCGTGAAAATCGAGCGCTGCGCGCAGGAGCCACATTTGCCGACGGTCTGAAAACGCAGATTGCGATGGACGCGGTGCGCCAATCATGGGCAGAACGCCGCTGGATCACACTCAGTTAGGCGTTCCAGCCCCAGAGAGAACGCGCTGTGAGCGTCAGACTATAGCGTAACCTCAACGGCTGTGAAGGACAGGGGCGGGACCACCAGAGTCGCGCTCCGGTCACTGATACCTGGGGCCGCCACGCTGACCGCCGTGATCTGATTGGGGTTCTCGTAGCTGTTGGCGGCTTTCGGGTCCGTCCCGGCTACCTGCTGAACACTGTTGATGCGCTGCGGGGCGCGGTCCTGCCAGATCATCTCCACCGGCAGGCTGTCGGTCTGGCTGCGGTTGACGATGAACACCGCGCCTTTGCCGCTGGCCTCGTCATACGATGCCGATACATCCAGCAGCGGCATGTCCCCGAACTTCGCGGTTTCGGTCATGGGCGCTTTCACCAGCACATCCAGCGCCGCACCCGCAGCCAGCCGGCTGAACAGCAGAATCGGGTAATAAATCGACTGTTTAAGCAGCGTATCGCGCGTGGTCAGGATCGGCGCGATCACATTCACGATCTGCGCCAGACAGGCAATCTTCAGCACATCGGACTTTCGCAGGAACACATTCAGCCACTGCCCCACGACCAGCGCATCTTCCAGATTATAGACTTCCTCAATCAGATGCGGCGCTTCGGTCCAGTGTCCGCGTGAATGGTCCGGCCCGGTGGCTTTATACCACACGTTCCACTCGTCCCATGACAGATACACATCATGTTTGGAGCGGTTTTTGGCCTTCACATAGCGCAGCACCCCCGCCAGCGTATCCACAAAAGACTCAAACTCCGCGCTGAGTGCCAGGTAGCTGGCCGTGTCATCGTCACGATTGCCGGCATAATAGTGCATCGAATGATAATTGACCTGATCCCAGCACAACTCCAGCGCCACCCGGTCCCATTCGGGATAGGTCGCCATGCGTGAGTTCGACGATCCGCACAGGATCAGCTCAATCGACTCATCATGCCAGCGCATCATCTTGGCGGCTTCACGCGCCTTGCGTCCATACTCCTCCGCTTCGAGGTGGCCGATCTGCCAGGGGCCGTCCATCTCGTTCCCCAGACACCAGTATTTCACCCCGTGCGGTTCGCTGTACCCGTGTGACGCCCGCAGGTCGGCGTACTGCGTGCCCACCGGGGCGTTGCAGTATTCCACCAGATTGGCGGCATCCTGAATGCTTCCCGTGCCCATATTCACCCCGAACATCGGCTGGGTGTTGATCTGCTTGCAGAACTCAATAAATTCATTCGTCCCGAACTGGTTGGTCTCAATGGACTGCCATGCCAGGTCGCGGCGGCGCGGGCGCTGGTCACGCGGCCCCACCCCGTCCAGCCA
>CAZKIB010000140.1:4757-6082 GCA_964552425.1 uncultured Anaerolineaceae bacterium
GGTAGCGCATGGAACGAAAGTTGAGTTCGCGCAGCGCCGCCAGCACATCCTTACGGAAGCCCTGTGCATCCGCGTGCGGTGAAGCCGGGTCGTAAATGCCTTCGTAAATGCAGCGCCCCATATGCTCCGCGAACCCGCTGAACAGCAGCGGCGAAATCGGGCTAATGGTACGGTTGGTATCCAGATAAATTTGGGCATTCGATGCCGAAGGGGTCATATCAATTTACCTCGCTGAAAAAGTAGTTGAGTGGTTAAGGATTCAGAATTTCTACACTCATCTGATTAACTGTAACTTGCTTATTGACGAGCAGGCAAATTAGTTGGGTTGTCTGGCCCGTGAACTTAAAGATGGGTGGGTTTCACTGCCAGCAGGTCGATATGCACATGGGGCGGGAGAGTGGCTAAAAAGACCACCACCCCGGCAATATCCTCGGATTGCAGCATGATAGCACGCTGCTCCGGCGTGGGGGGTTTGGGGCGGCGGTCCACAATGGCGGTATTGGCTGTGCCGGGGCACACCAGACTGGCCCGCACGTTGAAGGCGTTGGCTTCTTCGTTGGTGATCTGCGTCAGCGCGTCCATCCCCATTTTGGAGGCGCTGTAAGCCACCCCGGCCATCAGACTGGCGCGCAAACCGGAGCGCGAGGACAGGTTAATAATCAGACCGTTCTTGCGGGCTTTCATGTCCGGCAGCACCGCTTTGGTGAACAGAAAAGCGCTCGTCAGGTTGACATCCAGCAGATAGCGCCACTGGTCGCTGCGGGTGTCTTCAATGCTGCGCGGCGTTACATTCGTCCCGGCATTGTTGACCAGAATATGGATCGGTCCGAGTTCAGCGCGCACCTGATCGACTGCCGCCAGGACCTGCCTTTCATCGCTCACATCCGCCGGGCAGACCAGCGCGCGGCCCCCATGCTCCTCTACCAGCACCGCCACCTGCCGAAGTTCATCTTCGCGCCGGGCGATCAATGCCAGGGCAGCCCCTTCCGCCGCCAGCGCCAGCGCAATCGCGCGCCCAAACCCGCTGCTGGCCCCGGTCACGACCACAGTTTGTTCACTCAGACGCTGGTTCAAGGTTGGCCCCCTTTTTGAGCATGAAATCTAATTTGAAGGATGGCGAAAATACAGAAAGGCATACCGCAGGACAATCATGGCGACCAGCACCAGCCCGGCCAGCGCCACAAAATTGATCGGGATGCGCACCCCGGTGGGCAGCAGGGCGATGGCAAAACCCGCTCCCGTCAAAATCGCCAGTTTTCTGAGGTGCTGGCGTTCAAATTCCGCTGATAAATCGCCCGCGCGGGTCCGAAAGCGCGATAAGTCCC
>CAZKIB010000140.1:6092-7141 GCA_964552425.1 uncultured Anaerolineaceae bacterium
GCCAGCGTCGTCGACAGACCGAACACAGCCACAACAACAGGCACATCGCTCAGGCCGGCCAGAACCGCCATGCCCGTGAAAAACAGCAGAAACAGGGACGGCATGACCGAGCGACGATTGAGTTCCAGCGCAATCCAGACCAGCCCGACGGTCAGGCAGATGGCCGCGATCCAGTATTCCTGATAGGCCGCGTTGACGAGGACAAACAGGAGCGTCGTCAGCGCGATGAGTCCGGTGATGAGTTTTTCGACCATCAGGACCCTGCCCTGTTGATGAAGGGAGCTGGGGGCTGGCGGGTCAACCGGCTGCGCACAACAGCTTCAAAGGGTTGATCGACGTGCCAGTTGACGACCTGAACGCCGCTGCGACGAATTTGCAGCAGCATAAAATCGCGCTCAGCCCGCGCCATCCGGTAGGCCGGAGAATCGAAGTCTCCAAAGATTCCGGCGTGGAACGACACCGGATCAGGGCTGATGAGCAGCACCGCATAACCTCGCGCGCGCAGGCGGACAATCACTGGAATATCATCTGGCGCAAGCGGGCTGACCAGCACCACCTGAGACTTGGCCGGGAACAACCGGGTGGGAAGCCCGGCCAGATTTTCCAGGGCGTAATTCATCCCGGCGCTGGCTCTGGACAATGCCTTAAGAATGCGATCCCGGTGGACCCTGCCGTAACCAGGAAACACCCGCCCCATGCCGGACCCGTAGATCAGCAGGCTGACACGGTTGCCGTCATCCAGGAAAATTTCTGCCAGCGCGGCAGCAGCTCGGACAGAATATTCAAACAACGCCCCTTGCGGGGTGGTGATGTTTACCCGCTCTCTGGCGTCCAGAATAATGCCCACGTCGGCCACACGCTCCTGCTCGAATATGTTGGTATAGAGGTCATGGTCGGCATGTGTGCCGCGCTTCCAGTTGATCTGGCGCTGCGAGTCGCCGCTCTGATATTCGCGAATACCCCAGAAATCCACCCCGGTTCCACCCTGCCGGGCGGCGATTGGGCCAGCGAAACCGCGTGTCTGGGGCGGACGAATCTTCACCCGGTCC
>CAZKIB010000140.1:7153-11063 GCA_964552425.1 uncultured Anaerolineaceae bacterium
TGGGGTAATGCGGATGAACCACCAGACTCAGCGGCGTGCGGAAGACGCGGGTCTGTTCCACAAGGCCAAGAAAATCCCGCGCCGATACCCACACTTCATAGGCATCATAGGTCCCTCGATGCGCCGCAACCGTGTATTGCAGTTCGATCCTGCCCTGCGCTTCCAGAAAGGTTACTTCGGACGGTTCGCCATCGAGCAGATGAACGCCGGCCGGCAGAATGTCATGAACCGTCATTTCATCAATGGCTGGCCCTTCGTTCATGAGCGTCAGTCTGACCGTGAGGGGCGTGCCCTGCGGCGCGTAGGCTGGCTCAATCTCTCGTTCAACAGCCAGTCGGACTGTGCCGGGGTGCTGAAGGACCGCCGCAAACAGGTAAGCCAGCAGCGGAATCGTCAGGATAACCACATCGCGCTGCAAGGTGGCGAGGCCAACGATCAGCACCGCAAAGATGAGCGTCAGAAAAAATGCCAGGGGCGTTTTCATGAACGGTTTTCCCGAATCACCGGGACGGGAACCGACTGCATGATTTCGGTCAGAATGCGGTCTGCGGCCTGAAGATTGGACCATAGATCCGGCTGTAAAATGAGGCGGTGATTCAGAGCCGGTTTAATAAACAGTTTGACATCATCCGGCAGCACGAACGAGCGGCCCTGAATGGCGGCCCAGGCCCGGCTCAGTTTCAGCAGCGCCAGCGTGCCGCGCGGGCTGGCCCCCACCGCCACCTGATGATGTGACCGGGTGCGCACCGTCATATCGACCAGATACTGCTCGATGTCATCGTCGACAAAAACATCTTCCACGACCTGCTTCATGTCCAGCAGGTCCTGCGCGCTGGCGATCACCTTCAGCGCGTAATCATCCTGCCTGCGGGTGCGGCGGCGGCGGATAATTTCCCGCTCTTCCTGCGGGCCTGGGTAGCCAATCGACAGCTTAATCATGAAGCGATCCAACTGCGCTTCGGGCAGCGGGAATGTGCCCTCATATTCGATAGGGTTCTGCGTGGCGATGACAATAAACGGCTCTGGCAGTTTCATGGTTTCGCCTTCCACCGTCACCTGCCGCTCCTGCATCGCCTCCAGCAGCGCGGACTGGGTGCGGGGCGACGCGCGGTTGATTTCATCCGCCAGCACGATATTGGCGAAGATCGGCCCCTTGCGCAGCACAAACTGCCCTTGTCCTTTATCGAACACGTAGCCGCCGGTGATGTCCCCCGGCAGCAGGTCAGGCGTAAACTGGATGCGGCGGAAGGACATACCCAGCACGGCAGCAAAACTATTGGCAATCAGCGTCTTTGCCAGACCAGGGTAATCTTCCAGCAGCACATGCCCACCGGAGAGAAAGGCGGCCATCATCTTCTGGAGCACCTCGTGTTTTCCGACAATGGCGGTTTCGACTTCGGCGATAATTTTTTCGGTCAGGGTCGCAACGTCAACCTGTGAGGACATTTCCGGCATGGGTGATCTCCAAACGGTGTTCAATGAAGCCGATAATTTCACGGACCTGCTGGTCCGTGAGGGGGTCATGATGCGGGGCT
Source organism: uncultured Anaerolineaceae bacterium (assembly GCA_964552425.1). Classification (GTDB taxonomy): domain Bacteria; phylum Chloroflexota; class Anaerolineae; order Aggregatilineales; family Phototrophicaceae. The sequence continues at coordinate 8,689 of CAZKIB010000140.1, forward strand.
GAACGCGCCAGCAGGCGGCTGAAACGCTGCGCCACAAAACTGCGGGGGACCGAAACCGGGCGAGACGAACGAATCTCTTTGGATTGGACCAGGTCCTTCACCGCAGCCGGAACCGGCAGCGCGCCGCTTATAATCATCTGCTCGACGACGGCGACCTCTTCCCCTTCCTGGTAGGCCAGCACGTTGAGAATAAACTTGCGTGTCTCGGTAGCAAATTTATGCCTGAAAAACGGGCTGGAATACAGGTTGTTGTGATGCCGCGTCCAGAACACATACCGGGAATCGCCATCGGACGGTGGAACCTGGCGGCTGCGTGGCCGGGGGGGTGTTTGCGCGCCGCGCACCGCGTTCAGGCCGATCATGATACAGACCACGACCAGCACCAGCAGATAGACTTCCTGCGGCAGGCTTTTCAGCAGCAGATCCATAAACCACAGGAGAAAATAGAAAGGGACGACCACCGTATCGCGGACAAAATCCCAGAAAAACAGGGCCACCACCGCGAAGATCACGGCGGCCAGCAGCGCCACAAGGCCCAGCCTGACCCTACCCGTTGGCATGGCGTTCCCTGATGGATTTGCAGGCATTCACAATATCGGTCAGGCTGTCGAGCGCAAGCTGCTCTTCACGCGCCCCGAACGAAACACTGCCATAGCGCACCTGTTCAAACAGGCGGGTCAGGGTGCGTATCGAGGTTTCGGGCAGACCTTTATCCACCAGCCGTTCTTCAAATTCGCGCGGGGTCATAGTGCTTTCACGGGCGATGCCGCGTTCCTCTTCCAGCACCCGGCTCATTTCATGGTAACAGCGCACAATCGTGGATTTCAGATCGCCGCCAGACCGAAGCGACACCAGCGCAGTCTGCACCTCTTCCGCCAGATCGTCAAAGAAGAGATTACCGGCCTGATTGCGTTTGCGAACATACCAGACAACTGCCAGAATGCACACTGCCACAAAGACCGACATCGCCAGAATGACGGTCACGGTCAGCCACTGAGGCGGGTCCGGCGTAAAGATGGGAGGCGACACACCTTCGCCCATTTCCCCCGCGCCCCCCAGTCCGTTCAGGGCGTCTTCCAGTTGGGTCATGGCATCGTTCTGCGGCAGATTGCGCAGGTAGTTGGCGAACAGCACCAGCAGGATAATCATGATGGTATTATGGATCAGCCGGCGGCGGCCTTCTGCGCTGAAGAGTGAATAGATAATGTAGACCGGCAGCAAGATCAGGGCCAGGGCCAGCGCGCCCCGCAGCAGGGCATAGAGGACAGCCCCCCCCGGAAACTCCCCATTCAGCCCGAAGCCCTCCAGCAGCGAAGGGGTCAGCGAGAACGGCTGCGCCGCAGCCAGCACCAGGTCCGGCAGGCCCATCGCCAGAGCCGAGACCAGTACCCCGGCCAGCACCAGCAGCAGCAGTGTGTTCCGTTTTGCCTTGCTCATATCCCGAAGCTCAGTAACCTGTCTTTCAAACAAAACAGCTTCTACCGCACCATGCACTGGCAGAAGCTGTCCACATCAGCAAGCGTGTGTAGGGGCACAAAATCTGTTATCCGAATTTGGCGCCGAATCTACCCTTCAAGACCATGCGCGTCAAGAATACCACATTTCGATCAACCGGGCAGTGACCAGCGTGTCCACAGCAGGCCGCACATATCTTCAGTAGAACCGGGCTTCTGGTAATACACCGTGATGATGCTGCCATCAGCCAGTTCCACGCTGGATGGATACCCCAGGTCATGATCCGGGCCATCGTCGCGCAGAATGTAATCGTAATTCCAGCTTGCGCCGCCGTCGTGGCTAATCATGGCGCGTTCGCCAAAGGGTTCCAGCCGGTAGCCGTACACGCACACCAGCGCGCCGGAGGAATGCGCCAGCAAATGCGGCGGCGAACCATGAAACGCCAGTGGTTCCGCCGGGGACCAGGTGGTTCCGCCATCGGTGGAGATCGTCTGCGCCATCGAAAAATGCACCACGCCGAGGTCTTCCAGCTTCACGTCCACCCCGCGCATATTCTGGACACGGATAATGCCGACCAGCGTGCCATCCGGCAGTTCGGCCACATGCGGCTCATGATAATTGCCCGGCAGCGTTCCCTTAAAAAGTGGAACTGTGCCTTTGAGTGTCCATGTCCTGCCATTATCCGGGCTGACCAGCGCGGCGATGCAGCCGGGGTCGAGGTCTTCGCTGTACATCTGTTTGCCAAAGTACAGCAGGTCGCCGGATCGCAGGCGGATCGGCCCATGCGGGGTGTTCACCGAGACGCGAATTTTGGGTTCCCAGGTTTCGCCACCATCGGCACTGTGCCGCAGCCACGACCCCGCGCAGCGCGCTATCGCCTCATCCGTGTAGCGGGCGAAAGCGGCGCGCTGGGCTGCGTC
>CAZKIB010000140.1:11073-16570 GCA_964552425.1 uncultured Anaerolineaceae bacterium
GCCACCCGTTCATTGTCCGGCATCTGTTCGTAGGTCGCGCCGGAATGCGCGCGAATATCACTGGTGAACCACGACACCAGCAGTTCATTTCCACCCAGCGGCAGCACGCCGGCGTCCCGGTCATCCAGCGAACTGTCGTTGATGACACGTGGGCTGGTCCAGGTGCGGCCATCGTCATTGCTGGTGCAGATGATGGTGCGGCCAAAGGGACAGACGTGGCCGTTGCGCAGCCCCGAAGCCACCGCGACCAGCGTGCCATCCGGCATCCGGCCCACTGTCGGCCAGCCGCAGTAGCCGAAAAAATCGTCCGGCATCGCGAAAATCGTGCCGTGTTCCGCCTCAATTTTCTGATTGGTCTGCGTCAGTGCAATCATTTTTTGCCCTTAAAGTGCAAACTGGTATACTTATAGTACCATTATACCTATCCAGACTTTTTGTACCACATTTCAAAAAGGGTTTCCTATGCCAGCACGCTACCCGCGCACCATCCTGGCGACCTGTGTCATCCCCTGGGACGAGCAGGAAAATCTGCTTGAGGAAGTCTTCCGGCAGGAAATCCGTTATCTTCACCAACTGGGCCTCCATTATCTGTATATTTTTGGGACCGCCGGCGAAGGCTATGCGGTGGATACGCCACGCTTTCAGGAAATTGTCAGCGTCTTTCGTGAGGAAACGCAGCATCTGCCCATCCAGACCCAGGTAGGGATCATCGGTCTATCAACAGCCAGCGTGATCGAACGCATTCGCATGGCCTACGACGCGGGTTTTCGCGCTTTCCAGATTTCGCTGCCAGCCTGGCGCGGCCTGAATGACACTGAACTGCTGCGCTACTTTCAGGATGTCTGCGGCGCGTTCCCGGACTGCGCTTTTCTGCATTACAACCTCGCCTCGGCCTATCGAACCCTTACGCCCGACGATTATCGTAGGCTGGTGGAACGCATACCGAACCTCGTGGCGACCAAGAACACGTTTATGGACGGCCTCAATCTCATTGACCTGCTCCAGAAAGTGCCGGAATTGCAGCATTTCCTCGGTGAAATGACCTACGCGCACGGCTGCATGACCGGGAATGGTTCACTGCTGCCGTCCATCAGCCTGGCGCTGCCAAAAGTCATGCACGCCCTGTATGACGCCGGACAGCAGCGCGACGTACAGCGCCTGTTTGAACTTCAGCATCATGTGCGCCTGTTCACCCGCGATGTGCTGGGGCCGCTGCTCCAGCAACGCCGCATTGACGGCGCATATGACAAGCTGCTGCTGCGGCTGTCCGGCTTTGAAACCATGCCTCTGCGGCTGCTGTCACCCTACCAGGGTTTCAGCGAAGAGGACTATCAGGATTGCAGGCGGCGGTTTGACGCCTTTACAGCGCAAAGGAGTATTTGATGGAACGTTATGTCGCAATCGACAATGTGTGTGCCTGGCCGAACCTCACGCAGATGCCGGATGGGGCTATCATCGCCACCATCTTTAACCGGCCCACGCACGGCGGATGGGAAGGCGATGTGGACTGCTGGGCCAGCGAGGACGGCGGCCTGACCTGGCAGTATCGCGGAACCCCCGCCCCCCACGAACCCACCACCAACCGCATGAACGTCGCCGCCGGGCTGGCACAGGATGGGGCGCTCATCGTGCTGGCTGCCGGCTGGAGCAACCGCCCGCCAGTCACGGAACCGGTCAAAGTCTATTTCGGAGATTCGGAAATTCTGCCCGCGTGGGTGTGCCGCTCTACGGATGGCGGACGCACCTGGGACCGCAGCGGTCAGATTCAGTTTATGGATGGCCTGCGCGTATACCCGATGCCCTTCGGCGATATTGTGCCCCTTCAGGACGGCACGCTGGGCGTCTCGCTGTACGGGCGGGACCAGGTTGACGTGGCCGATGGCATTTCTGCCCACCTGTATGTCAGCAGCGATGAAGGCCATTCGTGGCAGCACCGCAGCGTGATCGGCTCTGGCGATTACAACGAAACGAACCTGCTGACCCTGCGCAGCGGACGTCTGCTGGCGTCGGCCCGCACCTGGAACGACCATCACCTGGAGATGTTCTACAGTGACGATTCCGGGTCCACCTGGTCGCCTGCCGGCATGGTGACACTGGCGCGGCAGCACCCCGCGCACCTGCTGGAACTGGCCGGCGGGCGCGTGCTGCTGGTGTATGGTCTGCGCAACCCCGGTCTGTACGGTGTCGCCGCCCGCATCAGCCCGGATGGAGGCATGACGTGGGGTGAACCGCAGATTCTTGTGAATCTGGGGCCTGATAAAGTGGACTGTGGCTACCCCGCCAGCGTGCAGACGGACGATGGAACCATCGTCACGGCTTATTATGCCGCGTCAACAGCCGCGCATCAGCGTTACCATATGGGTGTCGTGCGCTGGCAGCCAGAGTAAAATTTGCGGAACTGGTATAGTTATAGTACCATTCAACCGGAGTGGGCATTCCAGCCTGCCACACACCACCCATCTTCGCACCACCATCAGACAAACTTATGCTTTTCAGGAGGAACCATGAGACAAATCATTCGTTGGGTCAGTCTGTTCATCATCGTCAGCATCCTGCTGGTTCCCTTTACTACCTTTGCTCAGGATGACCCGGTCATCATCCGTATGAACACCTCCACCGGCAAAGGCACCCATTACAACCCGCTCTGGTTTGTCGGCACAGGGTCGCAGTGGCACACCTTCCCCTGGCTGTTCCCCGGTCTGATGTTTTACGACTCCACCAATGAGATGAAACTGCACCTGGCAACCGATATGCAGGTGAATGACGACGCTTCCGTCTACACCTTCACGCTGCCGGCGGAAGCCCGCTGGACCGATGGCGAACCACTCACTTCTGCCGATGTCAAGTTCACCTACGAACTGCTCAGCAACCCTGCCATTCAGGATTTCGGCGCGACCTTCGGCATGGGCAACCTGGTTGCGGCGGCCGGCATCGTCGGGTACGAAGCCTATGCGAATGGAGAAGCCGACAACATCGCCGGGATCGAAACTCCGGATGACCAGACCGTGGTGTTTAATCTGGAACAGCCCAACGGCGTGTTCCCGCGCAGCACCTACATTTTCATCATGCCGGAGCATGTCCTCGGCGAAGTGGCGCTGGAAGACCTCGAAAGCCACCCGTTCATGGACAACCCGAATGTGTCCTCTGGCCCGCTGATGTTTAACCAGTACGTCGTGGACGAGTTCCTGGAATTTGATGTCTGGAAGGACGGCTGGTGGCCTGTCACCCCACAGTTCGACAAAATCATTTTCTTCCAGAGCGATCAGGAAGCGTCGATGAACCGTCTGGAGACCGGCGATCAGGACCTGCATGTCTACGGCAACCCCGGCCAGAGCGAACGCTTCGCCGATAACCCGGAAATTGAATCAATTGTCGTGCCCGGCGCAGGCGTTCAGGGACTGCACATCAACCAGCGTCAGGAAATGATGCAGGATGTGCGGGTGCGCCAGGGCATCGCCTATGCGCTCGACCAGGATGTCATCATCGACTTCATGACCGAGGGCAACAGCACGCAGATCGACTCCGGTATTTTCGGGCCGGACTGGGCCGTTGCGTCTGACCTTGAAGGCTATGATTATGACCCGGACCGTGCCCGCAGCCTGTTTGAAGAAGCCGGCTGGGACTTCGAGGCCAATGTGATCCGTTACGTCACCGGCGACCCGGACAACGACCTGCTGGCGCTGTACGTGCAGGGCGCGCTGGCGGAAATCGGCGTGCAGGTGGAACTGACTTCCACTGCGGGCGGCAGCATCCTGGACGTGTACAACTCCGGTGATTACGAAATGGGCGGCATCGGCGGCGGTTCACTGGGCGCGGACCCCTCCGTCGCGGCAGGCTATTTCCTGTGCGGCAGCACCTGGGGCAACTGGGATGGCTATTGCAGCGAAGCCTTTGACGAACTGGCCGCGCAGGGCACAACCCTGATCGACCCGGCGGATCGCGCGCCCATCTATCAGGAAATGTCCCGCATTCTGAACGCCGACCTGCCCTGGATTTTCCTGCACAGAGCACCCGTCACCTTCCAGAAGAATGTCCGCCTGCAAGGGTTTGTCCCGTCCACCGGGTTAGACAACATCACCTGGAATCTGCCGGAATGGACGATTGCCGAGTAAACTGAACGGTACACACTGGCGCGGGTAATGACGGCTGTTGATTGCCCGCGCCGCTGTGATCGTCTCCGCAAGTGAAGGGGAACGCGGTCATGGTGAAATATATTATCCGGCGGCTGCTGCTGATGATCCCGGTTTTGCTGGGAATTTCGTTTCTCAACTTCATGCTGTACATCAATGCCCCCGGCGACCCGGTCAGCATCATGCTCAACCCTATTCTGCTGGAAGAAGCCGGCGGCGGGGTCGGGCAGGCGCGGGCCACTCAGGATATGATTGACGCGGCCAAAGAACGCCTGGGCCTCAACCGTCCCTGGCCGGTGCAGTATGTCGAATGGCTGGGGAACGCGCTGCGTGGCAATTTTGGGAACAGTTTCGTCAACCCGGAACCAGTCAGCGCAGTGATTGGCCGGGCGTTGTGGCCCACCCTGCAAATTAACCTGATCGCTCTGCTCATCAGCACCATCATCGGCGTCGGTATCGGCATCCTGCAAGCGGTCCACCAGTACAGCTGGTTCGACTACATCGCCTCTTTTCTGTCCTTTTTTTACATCAGTATGCCGGGTTTCTTTCTGGCGCTGCTGGCGATTTACATTTTCTCCATTCAACTGAACTGGCTGCCCCCGGCAGGTTATCAGACCGTCGGCATTCCGCCTTCGCTGGGCGACCAACTGCGCTACATGATTCTGCCAACACTGGTGCTGGCGCTCGGCGGCGCGCCGGGGTTGATGCGCTATACGCGCACCGCCATGCTCGAAGTGATTCACCAGCCCTACATCACCACCGGCCACGCCAAGGGTCTGCGGCAGCGCACAGTGATTGTGCGCCACGCCTTTCGCAACACGCTGATTCCTGTGCTGACCACACTCGGTTCGCGGCTGCCGCTGCTTATCAGCGGTTCGGTGATTATCGAGCAGATTTTCGACTGGCCGGGCATGGGGCAGGCCTCGCTGCGGGCGACCTTCGGGCGGGATTACCCGGTCCTGATGGGTCTGATTATGATGGGTTCGCTCATCACGCTGATCGCCATTCTGATCACGGATGTGGCCTACACGCTGGTTGACCCGCGTGTGCGGCTGGATTAGGTCAACCATCATGGCGACCCAGGTACAGATCGTTCAACTGCGCAGGCAGGCAAAGGTCGAATCCCAATCGCTGACGGAGATGACCTGGAAGCGTTTTCGGCGGCACAGGCTTGGCCTTATCAGCACAGTGGTATTGTTCATCATGATCGCCAGCGCGCTCCTTGCGCCGGTGATTAAGCCCGAAGGCTACAGCAAGCTGGACCCACGTGTGCGCAACCAGCCGCCCGGCGCGGAATATCCGCTCGGAACCGACGGCGTGGGACGCGACATCTGGGCGCGCCTGCTCTACGGTGGGCAAACCTCCCT
>CAZKIB010000140.1:16588-16826 GCA_964552425.1 uncultured Anaerolineaceae bacterium
GGTCAGCATCAGTTTTTTGATTGGTGTGACACTGGGGTCCGTCTCCGGTTTTTACGGCAAATGGGTCGACATCGGCATCCAGCGGCTGGTCGAGATTGTTTCCGCCATGCCCGCGCTGATTATTATCCTGAGTTTTGTGGCGGTTTATGGCGCCAATTTTACAAACACCATGCTCATTCTCGGTCTGTTTGGCTGGACAGGTCTGTGCCGTTTTGTGCGCGGGCAGGGAAAGAGTGTA
>CAZKIB010000140.1:16836-17937 GCA_964552425.1 uncultured Anaerolineaceae bacterium
CTGCAAATCCGCGAAATGGATTATGTGCTGGCGTCGCGCAGTCTGGGGGGAGGCAGCCGCCATATCATCCTGAGTCACATTCTGCCCAATGTGGTGCCCTACCTGACCGTTTCGCTGGCGTTCGCTTTTTCCGCGACCATTCTGCTCGAAACCGGCCTTAGTTATCTGGGCCTGGGGGTACAGGCTCCCACGCCCAGCTGGGGCAATATGGTCGGCGAGGCCAGCTCCATGCTCAACCTGCGTGACCGCTGGTGGTTGTGGATGCCGGCGGGTATCAATTTTATCGGGGATGCGCTGCGCGACGCGCTGGACCCGCATACGCAGCTCATATAGTCCTTCTCATACAGAAAGATACTGCTGAATATGGCAACCATTCATGGCATATATCCGGCCCTGCCGACGGCTTTTGATGCCAGCGGAAAAATCAACAACGCCCCGCTGCGCGAACTGATCCGCTTTCTGTTGCAGGCCGGAGTCGATGGTTTTTATACCACCGGCGGCACCGGTGAAAGTATGCTGCTGGAACCGGACGAGCGGCGCAGCGTGCTGGAAGCCGTCCTCGAAGAAGTTAACGGGCGCGTGCCGGTGATCGCCCACGTTGGTGACATCGCCACGCACATTTCCGCAGACCTGGCGGCCCACGCCGCGTCTGTTGGCGCGGACGGTGTGGCGGCGGTCCCACCCCCTTACTTCCCGGTTGATCTGCCGGCGCTCAAGGCTCATTATCAGGCTATCGCGGACGCTGCGGGCGATGTCCCGGTCTGGATTTACTATATCCCCACCGCGACAGGCAGCAGCCTCTCGATTGAAAGCTTCCGTTCCCTGCTGGAAATTGAACAGATCGTCGGCGTCAAATACACCGCCATCAACTTTTACGAAATGCACAATCTGATCGACCTGATGAATGGGCGCAACTTCACGATTATGTCCGGGGCAGATGATTCCTGCCTGCCAGCCCTGACGATGGGGGCAAGCGGGGCAATCGGCACAACCTACAATATCATGGCGGCGCACTTTGTCCAGATTTACGCAGCTTACCAGCGCGGCGACATCGAAACCGCGCGTGAACTTCAGTTTGCCGCCAACCGCGTCATCAAAGCG
>CAZKIB010000141.1:0-1063 GCA_964552425.1 uncultured Anaerolineaceae bacterium
CGGTCACGTCTTCGATGGCAAAACGCGGGCCTCCGCGCCCGACACCGGAATGTTTGTTCCCGCCGTAAGGCATCTGATCCGCCCGGAACGAAGGGGTATCGTTTATCATCACGCCGCCCACCTTCAGACGCTGCGCCGCCCGCATGGAACGGGCCAGGCTGGGGGTAAACACGCCGGCCTGCAAACCGTATTCGCTGTCGTTCACCGCATCCAGCGCCTGCTCAAAGTCGCTGTAAGGCAGCAGATTGACCACCGGGCCAAAGACCTCGGCGCACATGACCTGCATGTCATCCGTCACCTGATCCAGCACCGTCGGCCTGAACATCTGGCCTTCATAGGTGCCGCCGGTCAGCACCCGCGCCCCGCGCTGCGCCGCCTCGTTGATCCAACTGGCGATGCGCTGTGCCACCGCCGTGTTAATCAGCGGGCCAATCTCCGTCTGCTCATCCAGCGGGTCGCCCATGCGCAGGCGTTCTGCGCCCTGCACAAAACGGTCTGTGAACTCAGCGTAGAGGGACTCATGCACATAGAGGCGCTGCACGCTGATACAGACTTGCCCGCTGTAGGCAAAGCTGCCCACCAGCAGGCGGTTAATCAGGCCCTCTGTGAGGGGCGTGCCTTCGTCCACGATGGTCGCCGCGTTGCCGCCCAGTTCAAAGGTCGTGCGCCGGACACCCGCAGCCTGGCTGATTTTGTGCGCCACCGGGTAGCTGCCGGTAAAGGTCAGCATGGCGATACGCGGGTCCGTCGTCAGCCAGCGGCCCACATCCACATCGCCGATCAGCACCTGAAAGGCGTTGGACGGCAAACCGGCCTCAACCATCATCTCGGCCAGACGCAGCGCCGTGAGGGGAGTCATGGGCGACGGTTTGAGCAGGATAGGACAGCCCGCCGCAATCGCCGGGGCGACTTTGTGCGCCACCAGATTGAGCGGAAAATTAAACGGGGTGATCGCCGCCACCAGGCCAATCGGTTCGCGCACATAATAACCGATTTTGCCGACCCCGCCGCGCGCCGCATCCATCGGAACGGTTTCGCCGTGCAGCCGCCGGGCTTCATCCGC
>CAZKIB010000141.1:1075-1312 GCA_964552425.1 uncultured Anaerolineaceae bacterium
AGCACTTCGGCGCGCGCATAACGGACCGGCTTGGCGCTTTCCTGCGCGATCAGCCGCGTGAGATCATCGGCATGGTCGCGAATCAGACCAGCGGTGCGGTTCAGGACAGCAGCGCGTTCATGAGCCGGCATCCCGGCCAGTTCTGCCTGCACATCCTGCGCGGCGGCGATAGCAGCGCGCACCTGCGGTTCGGTGTGCATATCCAGTTCCGCCAGGGTTTCCTGATTGTAGGGATTC
>CAZKIB010000141.1:1342-15187 GCA_964552425.1 uncultured Anaerolineaceae bacterium
TTACTCAGCTTTGCGCGCGGACACCTTCATAGACCGAAGCGAAATCCTGCTCACCCAGCCCCTGCGACTCCGCCTTTTCGTAAATCGTTTCGGCGGCCTGCGCGGTGGGCAGGTGGAGGCCGAACTGCCCGGCCAGCCCAAGCGCGTAACGCACGTCCTTGTGCATCCATTGTAACGAAAAGTCCGTGTCGCCATAGCGCTGTTCCATCATGCGCGGCAGTTTGCCGTTGACAATCGGGCTGCCGGACGCGCTGGCGCCGATCAACTGCGCGGCCTGCTGCATATCAATCCCCGCCTTTTCCGCCAGAGTCAGACCTTCGGCCAGCGCCGCGAGCTGTACAGCCGCCATCATGTTGTTGATAAGTTTCCAGGTCGCCCCCGCGCCCACTGGCCCCAGGTGGCTGATCGTCCGGCTGATCGCTTCCAGCGCAGGACGGGCTTTTTCCAGCGCGGCGGCCTCACCCCCGACAAACAGGTTCAACTGGCCGGCGGCGGCCTGCGGTTTGCTGCCTGTGACGGGCGCGTCCAGAAAGTCGCAGCCCTGCGCGGCGGCCAGTGCCCCCAGTTCACGCACCCAGTCCGGCGCGAGCGTGCTGCACTCGATCAGGAGTGTGCCCGCTTTCGCCCCGGCCAGAACGCCCTGTTCGCCGGTCCACACAGCCTGCGACTGCGCATCATCCCCGACCATCGTCACAACAACCCCGGCCTGTTCAGCGGCTTCGCGCGGCGTGCGGGCCACCTGCGCGCCTTTAGCGGCGAACGGCTCGGTTTTGCTGAGTGTGCGGTTGTAGACAATCAGGTCAAAACCTTTGTCCAGCCAGTTGGCTGCCATGCCGCTGCCCATAATGCCCAGGCCAATGAGTGCAATGCGTTCCATGCGGTATCCTCCGGGTCGATTGATGGGGTGGATTATAACGTGAGAGTCAAATCCCACGAGGCTTATGCCTGGACCCCGAAACTGCACCCTGGAAATCAAACTCATGTTAAAATTGACCAACCCTGAACTTATGGACGAAAGATTTTCTATGAGCCTCGACTATTTTAAGACCCTGGTAGATTACAATTATGGTGAAAATCGCAAGGTGTGGAATGACTGTGTGATGCAGTTGAGCGATGAGCAGTTTTTCCATGACAGCGGTTATTCACACGGCAGCATTCACGCCGAAGTCGTGCATGTGATGAGCGGGGACTGGTGGTGGATTTCGCGGGCACAGGGAAAATCGCCACAGCAGGGACTGAAAGCAGCCGATTACCCGACTCGTGAGGTGATCCGCGCCCGCTGGGATGAGATTGAGGCCGAGGTGCGCGGCTTTGTCAACGGGCTGGATGAAGCCGGGCTGGCGGCCAGCGTGCAGTATACCAACCCCAGAGGCGAAGTGATCGACAATCACGTCTGGACCATTTTGCTGCACCTGTGCAATCACGGTCTCATTCACCGGGCGGAGATTCTGGCGATTGCCGCGCAGCTTGGCGGGCCAACCTTTGACCTGAGTATGATGCGTTACCTGTACGGCGGGCGCTATTGAGTCGTCCGTGACCAGTTTTCAGACGAAGACATTGGCTGCTCAATCTGAATCTGGAGGCGCCGGACAAAAAAGGATATTTTTATTCATTGTTTTATGAAGCAAATATCAGGCTGCATTTTTCTGACAACTGACAACTGGAAACTGAAAGCTGTTCACGGAGCGAGCCTTTCATGATTGACCCGAAATGGATTACGGAATTTCAGGAACAGGGTTTTGTGGTCGTGCCGGGTGTCTTCCCCGTTGAGGAAGTCGAGGCTATCAAGCGGCACTTCATGGAACTCAATGCCCGCAAGCTGGGCGGTTATGACGGTGATACGCTGGTGGTGGACGCCGCCGACCCGTTGATGAAATACCCGCGCATGGTTCACCCGCACCGCTGGGATGCGGTCAGCTTAAAATGGCTGCTGGATGACCGGCTGCGGGAATGCACCACCGCCTTGCTGGGTCAGGAACCCTACGCCGCGCAGACCATGTTTTATTTCAAGCCGGCCGGCGCGCGCGGGCAGGCCCTCCATCAGGATCAGCGTTCGCTGGAAGTGCAGCCGGGGACCTGTCTGGCGGCGTGGATGGCGGTGGACCCGTGCGATGAGGAAAATGGCTGCATGGTGGTGGTACCCGGCACACAGGATTTGCCGAAGCTGTGCCTCGTGGAAGCCGATACGCGCATCAGCTTTTCCGGTTCGACTGTGCCGCTGGCGGACTGGATGCAGCCGACACCCGTCATTATGGAACCGGGGGACGTGCTGTTCTTCAACGGGCAGGTCATTCATGGCAGCGGCCCGAATATCAGCTCAAATCGTTTCCGGCGTTCGCTCATCGCGCATTATGTCGTCGGTGAAGCGGAGAAAGTGGCGAAGTTTTACCATCCCCTCCTGAACTTCAGGGGCGAAGAGGTCGCCATGGGAGCCAGCGAACACGGCGGGCCGTGCGGCGTGTGGGTGGATACCGAAGGCCAGGAAGTCCTCGAATTTGTCCAGAGTGGCGATGGCAAGGGCCGCGTGGTCTACGATTGAAGTTCCGACTGCGGTGACAAGAATAAAGCCAGAAATCGATGGTCGCTCATGTCGCCATTCAGCTACACCAGATTTTATCTCTTGACTATCGACTCTGGACTTCAGACTATTGACTGTCTAATACGGCCGTTTGTAGCTGTATTCCGGCACTTCGTCCGGGTCGGCGGTCTGGTAAGTCAGCGTTGAAACTGACGCGGTGGACGGGTAAATTTCCGGCAGGCCAAGCTGCGTAAAGCTGACCTTTTTACCGGCGGCTGGCTCCACCCCTTTGGCGAACATGAAGATGAAGGCCACCACATCGCCATGCGTCACAGCGGCGATTTCCTGCCCGGCGCACTCCCGGCGCACATGGGCGATAAAATCGCGCGTGCGGCGCAGAATATCCGCCGGCTGTTCATATTCCGGCCCGATCCCGGTGTACAAGTCCCAGCCCAGCGAGGCCAGCTTGTTCAGCGGCGTGCCATCATACGGGGTGTGGATTTCGTTGATGCGTTCGTCCACATGCACCGTCAGGTGGGGGTGATGCGCGGCAATATACCCGGCGGTTTCCTGTGTGCGCTGCTGCGGGCTGCTGAAGATCGCGGCCAGCGGGCGTTCACGCAGGTAGTCGGCGGCAGCTTTGGCCTGCTTCTGGCCGTTGTCGCTCAGGCGGTAATTAGGCAGGCGGCCATACAGCACCTGTTCCGGGTTGTGGACTTCGCCATGCCGGACAAAATGAATGGTGATCGGTTGGGTCATTGGTAGCTCCTGAAAAACAGTGCGGCGTTCACAGCGTGACGTGCCGAGTCAAAGACAGGTGGCGATTTGCATAGCGGCGCTGTGAACATGCAGGGCACAGATTGTGGAATGGGTTGATTATAGGGCAGGATTGTTAAGGAATGTACCCCCGGTTCAGAAAAGGCCCCATCCGTCCGCACTCTGGCGTTCTGATTCCGGGCTGCGGAAAAGCCTTCTGAACACGCCCTGTTTTCTTTTGACGCAGCGATGCTAAAATGATGGACGCTCGTTCTGGGTTCCGACCCCGGCGGCTCTCCAACAGCTTAGACTGCTTTGTGTCCGTCGAACAGGCGTACCCTATTGATGGCATCCGATTCTGCCCCCGTCAATTCCGCAGCGTCTCTCGAAACTCAGGTCGAAACCAATGCCGGTGTGGCCCGCGCAACCGGCGTCCTGGCATTGGGTAACGTCGCCAGCCGTTTGTTTGGCCTGCTGCGCGAAGTCACCCTGACCAATCTGTTCGGCGCGACAGCGGCGGTGGATGCCTTCAACGTGGCGGTGATCGTGCCCAAAGCGCTCTACGATCTGCTGATCGCCGGACATGTGAACAGCGCCATTATCCCGGTGTTGAGCGAGGTCGCCACGCGAGAAGGCAAACAGGCATTGTGGCGGCTGGTTTCGGTGCTGCTCAGTCTCGTGACGGTGGTGCTGGCGGTGCTGGTGATCGCGCTGGAAATTTTCGCGCCGCAGATCGTCGGGTTTGTGGGCGGCGGCTTTGATGAAGCGACCCTGAACCTGGCGGCTGATCTGCTGCGGCTGACTGCCCCGGCGCTGATCTTTTTGAGCTGGTTCAGTGTACTGAGCGGCGCGCTGTATGCCCTGCGGGTGTTCCTGTGGCCGGCCTTTGCGGGAGCCGGGTTCAACGCGGTCATTGTACTGATAACCCTGCTGCTGGTTCCGCCCATGCAGGTCACGGCTGTGCCGACAGCTATCGGGGTGCGCTGGGCGCTGGCGCGTCCGGCCAATGCCATCACGGCGGCGGCGCTGGGCTGGCTGCTCGGCGCGCTCGTACAGCTTGCGCTGCAAATGCCTGGCCTGCGCGGCGCGCATCTGCGGCTGACCCTCAACTGGAAGCACCCGGCCATCCGCCAGATTATCCGGCTGTATACCCCGGTGATGTTCTCGCTGGTGCTGGATACCCTGGTGATCCGCACCTTCAGTTATAACCTCGCCAGCCAGAGCATCGAAGGCAGCACCGGCTATATGAACTGGGCCACCACGCTCATCCAGTTTCCACAGGGGCTGGTCGCCACCGCCATCAGCATCGCCATTCTGCCAACCCTGTCCCGGCAGGCCGCGCTGACCGGCTCGACAGGCATGACCGCCTTTCGGGACACGCTCGGTCTGGGGCTGCGGCTGGCGATCACGCTGATTCTGCCGGCCACTGTCGGGCTGTTCGTGCTGGCGACACCGATAGTTGATCTGCTGTTCGAACACGGCGCGTTTACCGCCACCGACACCATCATTACCGTGCTGGCGCTGCGGCTGTACCTGATCGGTCTGCCCTTCGCCGCGCTGGATCTGCTGCTGGTGTATGCCTTCTACGCCCGGCAGGACACGCTCACCCCGGCGCTGGTCGGCCTGCTCAGTCTGTCGGTCTACATGGTGGCCGCCATTGTGTTATTCCCGACCTTCAGCCTGTTCAGCCTGATGATCGCGGACAGTCTGAAGCACATGGTTCACGCGCTGGTATCAGCGTACCTGTTGGCGCGGCGCACCAACGGCCTCGGCCAGCAGCGTTTGCTGGTGACATTTGCCAAAGCCGGGTTGGCCGCGCTGGTCATGGGCGGGGTAATCGGCCTGGCGCTGCCAGTGCTGGTGCGCGAGGTGCGCGCCCTGGGGCTGATGCGGGAAGTCATTCTGGTCATGGCAAGCGGCGGTCTGGCAGTGGTGGTTTACAGCGCCATTTCGTTTGTGCTGCGCATCGAAGAACTGCGCTGGCTGTGGGGGCTGATCCGCCAGCGGGTAAAAGTCTGATGAGAAACACGGACCAGGGCCATCAGGACGTGTTAGCATAGGATGAAGCAGTTCAAAGGGCTGTGCTACAGCAGTCAACTTCCGACTTTTGATGTTTGTGATTCTATGCAGATCTGGCCCGGCTTATTCTTACTCCTGTTAACTGCCTGTCAGGCATTCACACCCTATCAGGACCCTCAGCAGCACCACCTTGCGGACAAACAATCTGCCAGCGGTGAACACTGGACCCGTTATAACAACGGCACAGTCAGCCTGAAAGTGGTTGTGCCGGACGGTTGGGAAACCTATAACACCGCCGCAGGCATCGTCCTCAACGAGCATATGGGCAGCAGCGCCCCGGACAGCCCCCTGCGCGGCTTTTTGATTCATATCTTCGTGCCAGGTGACGAGAATTTTGATATGGCCCCGGTAGAGGATGTCAATCTGGCGTGGTTTGTACTCAATCAGGTGGTCACCAACCCGGACTATGTAGGCAGCGCGCTGGTCAGCCCGCCGGTGGCCTTCAACTGGGATCATTACGAAGCGGCCTACTATCTGCTCAATAACCGTGACAGCACGGTGACGATGCTGCTGGCGCTGGCGCTCCCCACAGGGGATAATCTGGTGGTGTGTCATGTCAGCGCGCCTGAAAATCAGACTGAACGTATCCGGCAGCTTTTGCCCGACCTGCTGGCATCCTTAACCGTCGACGGCCAGCCTGTCAGGCCGGACGCGCTGCGTGACCTGCCAGACCCACTGGAATTTCCCAAAGAGTCGGATTAATTTCACGGCGGAGTATCCATGATAAATGTCCCGGCGATCCTGAAGCGGAACCTGAAAATTCTTCTGACCACTGCCATGCTGATAAGCGCGCTGCCTGTCTCCATGCAGGATACGCCGCCGGTGGAACAGCTTGAACTGGAAGTAATCTCGGAGCGCCCGCATGACCCGAAGGCATTCACGCAGGGGCTGCTGCTGCACGATGGCCTGCTGTACGAAAGCACCGGGCAGTACGGCGCGTCGTCGCTGCGGCAGGTGGACCCGGAAACCGGCGAGGTGCTGCGCTATCTGCCCATCCCGGAGCAGTTTTTTGCCGAAGGGCTGGCGCTGGCCGGGGAGCATCTCTACCAGATTACCTGGCGTGAACAGATCGCGTTTCAGTTTAATCTCTCCGCGTTTACCGAGCAGGCCGAACTTCAGGTCGAAACCTTCCAGTACGAGGGCGAAGGCTGGGGCCTGTGTTATGATGACGAATATCTGTGGATGAGCGATGGCTCCGATACACTGGACAAGCGCGACCCGGAAACGTTCGAGGTCGTGGACAGCGTGATCGTGACGCTGGACACTGTGCCGGTCAGCCAGCTAACCACCGCCGGAGAGCGGATCGTCACACCCGAACCGGCGGCAGGGAACGCCACCCCCCAGCCTGTCACCTATACCGGCAGACGGTTGGACCGCCTGAACGAACTGGAATGCGTGGGTGATTCGATCTACGCCAATGTCTGGCAGACCGACACCATCCTGCGCATCGACAAGGCAACCGGCGCTGTCACCGCGCAGATCGACGCCACCGGGCTGCTGCCCCAGGAAGACCGCGCCGGGACGGATGTGCTGAACGGCATCGTCTACCTGCCGGACAGCGACACCTTCCTGCTCACCGGCAAATACTGGCCGAAAATGTTTGAAGTCCGGTTTGTCCCGGCGGAGTAGCTGACCGATGACCGCATACCCGATGGAACGCCCCAACGTCTGGCTGATCCGTCTGCCGCTTCTGGCGATTTTCGGCCTGGTGCTGCTGGTGGGCACGCTGGCGGCCTTCGCTGCCGGGGTGCAGGTGTATTACAGCGGCGCGGTGATCCCCGGCCTGCGCGTGAACGGCCTCGACCTGGGTGGAATGAGCCGGGCGCAGGTGATCGCTGCGCTCGAAGAGCAGTTTACCTACGACGAGGAAGCCGTATTCACCTTCCGGCGCGACGATCAGTTCTGGCAGTTCAGCGCCGGGGAACTGGGTGTGGCGCTGGATGCCGGCGCGACTGCCGATGTCGCCCTGGCTGCCGGGCACAGCGGGAACACACTGGTTGATGTAGCCGAGCAGTTGAGCGTCTGGCTGAGTGGCCGCTCGATTGCCCCGGTGGTGCGCTACGACCAGAACGCCGCCATGACCCATCTCAACACCATCGCCAGCCAGATCAACCGGCCCGCGCAGAACGCCGCGCTGGACATCAACGGCATGTTTATCAGCACCTCCCCGGCCACTATCGGCCAGACGGTGGATGTGCAGGCCACGCTCAACGCGCTGGACATCGCCATTCTGCGGCTGGATACCGGCAGCGAGATTCCGCTGGTGATTAAGGAGGACCTGCCGCTGGTGGTGGATGTCGAAGCGGCGGCGGCCAAAGCGCGCGCGGCCATCAGCGCCCCGCTGACGATTATCGCCGATGGGCCGGACGGCCAGCCGCTTGGCCCCTGGACCGCCATGCCCGACCAGATCGGCGGGCTGCTGGTCAAGACGCCAGTGTTTAACGGCGATGGCACAGTTACCTACGATGTGGGCATCAACGTGGAGGTCTTCCGCCAGTTTCTGGATAATCTCGGCCCCACACTGGCGACGGAACCCAAGAACGGGCGCTTTCATTTCAACGATGATACCCGCCAGCTAGAGGTCTTTCAGTCCGCCGTGAACGGGCGCGCGCTGAATGTCGATGAAACCCTCAGACGTGTCGAAGCAGCCATCTTTAGCCCGGAACCCGCCGCGCGTCAGGTCCCGGTGGCATTCAATTACGTGCTGCCGGCCTATCATGACAACGTCACCGCGACAGAACTGGGCATCACGCAGTTGATCTCCGAGGCGACCACCTATTACACCGGCTCCACCGCCAACCGCATCCAGAACATTATCGAATCGGCGCAGCGTTTTGACGGTGTCATTATCGCGCCTGGCGAGGAATTTTCGTACAACACTCTGCTCGGCAACATCAGCCCGGAAGACGGCTTCGTCGAAGGCTTTGTGATTCTGGGTGGGCGCACCGTGCGCGGCGTGGGCGGCGGCGTTTGCCAGGTCAGCACCACCGCGTTTCAGGCCGCTTTTTACGCCGGGTATCCCATCACGGAGCGCTGGGCGCATGGCTATCGGGTGGGCTATTACGAGCGCGGCGAAGGCGTGGGCATGGACGCGGCCATTTATCAGGGCGACCCGCTGCTGAACGAGCGCAGTCTCGACCTGAAGTTCGTCAACGACACCAGCTATCATCTGCTGATCGAAACGTCGATCTACCCCGGTCAGGACGCGGTGCAGTTCCGTTTTTACAGCACCAACCCCGGACGCCAGGTGGTCAAACGCGGGCCAAGCATCCAGAATGTGACTCCCGCCCGCGCAACGACCTATGTCGCTAACACGAACCTGAGCGCCGGGCAGGAACGCTGGGTCGATTGGCCGGCGGAAGGGGCCTATGTCGAGGTCAACCGGGTCATTCTGGACCCCAGCGGCAACGAGATCGACAACACCCGCTTCCGCACCCAGTACCAGCCCTGGGGCGCGGTGGTCGAGGTCGCTCCCGGTGATCCGCGCCTGACAGTGAACAGCTAGAGCGTGTTATGCACTTTTTTGTGCCGGACACTGAAGTATCCCCAAATCCCTTCGGAATTCCGGCTCCGCTGCCCCAGTCCCAACGGGACTTGTTTTACCTTGCCGTCGATTTCAATCGGCGGCACAGGCGATTGTGCTGAGTGCCTGGTGCGAAGTACCAGGTTTGCAGATGGGTGCGTCGCAGGTTCATTGGGTACAATCGGAACTAACACATCTTTTAGCCTGCTTCAGCGGGCTTCCGGTTTGCCCGCAGACGGAGGCTTGGAGCCTCTGGATGCACAAGAGCATACCTGCCCCCTGGAACGGAGACAGCCATGAAACTCTATTTTGTGCGGCACGGCAAGGCGCAGCCCGGTGAGGGCCGCATGGAAGACCATGACCGCCCGCTGACGCCCGACGGCATCGCCCGGATGGAAACCGAGGCGCAGGTTCTCGCCCGGCTGGGGATGAAACCCGATCACATCTACAGCAGCCCGCGCCTGCGCGCCCAACAGACCGCCGAAATCCTTGCGAAGGCCCTCAAAGGCGAGGTCGAAATCCGCGAGGAAGTCAACTTTGACTTTGACGTGACGGCTGTGGCCGCGCTGACACAGGGCCTGCCAGACGACGCCGAAGTGATGTTCGTCGGCCATAATCCGAGCATGGAAGATACCATTCGGGCACTGACCGGCGCGGATGTGATGATGAAAGTCGGCAGCCTGGCGCGAGTGGATGTGACCCAGGCGGCTGCACCCCTGCGCGGCCAGTTAATCTGGCTGCTCGCGCCAAAGGTCTTCGACGCGCTGGCGGGGTGATTGGTCTGCCTGCCGGTGGGGAAGCGTGCCGAAACGGGTTACAATCGGCCGGCATACTCACACGGGAGAACTCACTATGAAGACCCTGCCTCTCGGCAACACCGAAGTCGAAGTCAGCGCCCTGTGCCTGGGCACGATGCAGTTCGGCACGAAGAACGACAAAACCACCTCCTACCAGATGCTCAACCAGTACACCGAAGCGGGCGGTACATTCCTCGATACGGCCAACGGCTATGCCCACTGGCTGATCCCCAACGGCACAGGCGGCGAGAGCGAAACCCTGCTCGGCCAGTGGATGCGCGAACGCGGCAGCCGGGACGGCCTGTTCATCGCCAGCAAGGTTGGCTTTGGCTACCCCGGCGCGGATCGCGGGCTGAAGGCACACCAGATCGAGGCAGAGTGCGAAAAGAGCCTCAAGCGCCTGGGCATCGACACGCTGGACCTGTACTACGCCCACAAGGACGATTACGACACGCCGCTGGAAGAAACCATGCAGGCCTTCGACAGGCTGGTGCAGGCCGGCAAGGTGCGCTTCGTGGGCGCGAGCAATTATTACGCCTGGCGTCTGGAAGAAGCCCACTGGTCCAGCATCACCAACGGCTGGGTAGAATACTGCTGTTTGCAGCAGCGCTACAGCTATCTGCGCCCAGGCCACCGTATGACGCTCGGCAATCATGTGCTGGCGACGGAGGACATTTTCGATTACGCCCGGCGGCGCAGGATCACCGTGCTGGCCTTCTCCGCCATGCTCGGCGGGGTGTTCACCCGCAGTGACCGCGAACTGCGCGGGGAATATGCCGGGCCGGACAGCGACGCGCGCCTGAAGGTGCTGAATGAAGTGGCCCGCGAAACCGGCGCGACCCCGACTCAGGTGGTGCTGGCCTGGATGCTCCACAGCGACCCGCCGGTGCTGCCGCTCATTTCCGCCAGCACGCCCGCCGTCATGCAGGACAACCTCGGCGCGCTGGCTGTGCGCCTGTCCAACGACCAGATGGAACGCCTCAACAACGCCGGGGCGTAAAGCGGGGTGGACAGTTATCAGTTGCCAGTTTTCAGTTGTCAGAAAGTGCGCGCTTTTACACCGGAGATTGAAATCTCCGGCAAGGCGAAACAAGTCCCTGCGGGACTGGGGGCATGAGCGAAGTTCTTGAATCCCGCCGGGATTTGGGGTATTTTGCCGCTTGCTTCGGTGTCCCGCGCATTTCTGCATACTGTCTTTATTCCTCTGCGTCTTTGCGCCTTTGCGTTGATAGGCTTCTTGTTTTTCGCTTTCCACCCGGATTTAGGGTATCTTGCCGCTTGCTTCAGTGTCCGGCCTGTGGGGAGAATCCATCATGCGTGTGGTCATCGTGGGGGGAACGGGGAATATCAGCGTCAGCATTGTCGAGCTGCTGCTGCGGAAGGGGCATGACGTCACCTGCTACAACCGGGGGCAGAAGGGCCAGGTTCCCGCTGGGGCGCGCCTGCTGGTGGGGGATCGCAAAAACCGCGAGGAATTTGAAACCGCCATGCAGCGCGAAAAATTCGACGTGGCAATCGATATGATCTGCTTCAACAAAGCCGATGCCGAAAGCGACCTGCGCGCCTTCCGCGATGTGCAGCAGTTTATCCAGTGTTCCAGCGTGATGAGCTATGGCAAGCCGGATGTCTGGCTGCCCGTCACCGAGGATCATCCGCTCCAGCCGGATACCGCCTATGGACTCGGCAAAGCCGAAGCTGACCACACCTTCATGACCGCCTTTTACACCGAGCATTTCCCGGTGACGATCATCAAACCCTCGACCACACACGGCCCGATACGCGGCCTCGTGCGCCAGGTCAGCCGCGATACCCAGTGGATTGACCGCGTGCGCAAGGGTAAGCCGCTGGCGGTCTGCGGTGATGGCCGCCAGATGATCCAGTTTCTGCATGTCAGGGATGCCGCACCGGGCTTCGTGGGGGTCATCGGCAAAGCGCGCTGCGTCGGCCAGATTTACAACCTGGTCGATTCGACCTTCACTTACTGGGATGTGTTTCACCGCACCGCGCTGGAAGTCATCGGCCAGCAGGTTGATCTGGTGGGCGTGCCGCTGGATGATATGCTGGCATTGGGCGTGCCCAACATCGGGACGTGCAAAGAAGTGTATGTCCACAACAATTATTTCAGTTCCGAAAAGATCATGCGCGATGTGCCGGAATTCCGCCCGCAGATGACCCTGAAGCAGGCGATGGAGGACATCATCCCCGCGATGGACGCCGCCGGACGCATCGACAATTCCGACGATTTTACATGGGAAGACCAGCTCATCGCCGCCCAGCGCCGCATCCGTGAAGTCAAGCTGGCCTGACCTTTTCACCGTCTGTCCACGCTGCGCATAAATCCATCAGTTGATTACAGACACGTTTCGCAGTAAAGTGATGGAAACAGCAAGCGCTTGGACTGCCGGTAAAAATCGGCGGTAAGGGGAAGCGAGTCCTGCCGGGACCGGGCAGCGGTGATGGGTGTCCTCACCGGAATCCGGGTTCGTGTGCCGCTTGCTTCAGTATCAGGTGGAAAAGATGAATCACCCGCCTCGCCAGCGCGCCGGCCAGGAGACAGGCAAGCCATTCGTGGTTCCCCTCAGACAAATGCTGGGGACAGATATGCTCCCCCGAATTTTGACAGGGGTCATCGGCGTGCCGATTCTCCTGCTGCTGACTTATCTCGGCCCCCCTTACTTCAATCTGGGCGCGAATATCGCCGGGGTGATCGGTAGCTTTGAACTGGCCCACATGATTCGCCCGGCGCATCATGGGCTGGCGCTGCTGATGGTCCTGAGCATTCTGACGACGACCACTGCGGTCTGGCTGAACGCGCTGCCGGTGGCGCTGGTCGTGCTGGCCGTGTTCGCGGTCCTCATCGTGCTGGCGATGCGCCGCGAAGGGGTGATGACCCCGCGCCTGTATGCCTATGCGCTCGGCGGCGCATTTTACATTGGCCTGTCGATGAGCGTGTTCGCACTGGTCCGGTCCTCTGAAAACGGCCTGTGGTGGGTGCTGATGCTGTTCGCCAACAACTGGTGTACCGACAGTTTCGCGCTGTTCGGCGGGCGGCTGTTCGGCAAACACAAACTGGCCCCCACAATTTCACCCTCCAAGACTGTCGAAGGCGCGCTGGTGGGTCTGACAATGGGCTTCATCGGCGGCATGTCAGTAGCGCTGCTGGCCGGGCTGCCCCTGCATGTCGCGCTGGTCGCCAATATTGCCGTCGCGCTGGCGACAGAAACCGGCGACCTGATCGAGTCGCTGGTCAAGCGCAACCTGCACGTCAAGGACAGCGGCTCCATCCTGCCGGGTCACGGCGGGTTTCTGGACCGCATGGATGGCACGCTGCTGGCCGCGCCCACGCTGTTTGTGGTGCTGGCGCTCTTCGGATAATCGCCCGGACAGACTCGAATTTTGGCGTGATATTGTGATATAATCACGGTATGGAATTGCGCAGCATCTCACCACACCCCATCAATCCCAATTGAATGGGCGCTCTTTATGCCCTTCGGGGTAGCGCTCGCGCAGCCAAAAAGACCCGCCAGCCAGCGGGTCTTCGTATTGATGGAGGGGGGTGGATTTTTCAGAATTACTGGCGCGCGTGCTGGCCGTTTGTCACCAGGCCGCTGGCGAACTGCTGCGCCATGCTCACCAGTTCCATCGGCAGCACGAACTTGGTGGCCGGGCTGGAGCCGATGTCGCGCAGGGCGTTCATGTATTGCAGATACATGGTATTGGTGCTGGCGAGATGCGCTTCTTCCTCGATGGTCTTGAGCGCGGCGGCGAAACCCTGTGCCCGCAGCACCTGCGCCTGCCGTTCACCTTCCGCCTGCAAAATCGAAGACTGCTTCTGACCTTCGGCCCGCAGGATAGCCGCCTGTTTTTCACCCTCAGCCACCGCGATGGCCGCTTCACGCTCACCGCTGGCGCGAGTGACCAGCGCGCGGCGTTCACGTTCGGCGCTCATCTGCCGGTTCATGGCATCCTGCACTTCGCGCGGCGGTTCGATCTCGCGGATTTCCACGCTGGTAATTTTCAGACCCCACCGTTCGGTCACTTCGTCCAGCTTGACGCGCAGCGTGTCATTGATCTGCTCGCGTTTGGACAGCACATCGTCCAGTGAAATATCCCCGATGACGGCGCGCAGGGTGGTCGTGGCGATGTTGGTCGAGGCGCGCACCACATGATCG
>CAZKIB010000141.1:15259-17736 GCA_964552425.1 uncultured Anaerolineaceae bacterium
GCGGTCTGCGCCGGAATATCCAGAAATTTCTCGCGCATGTCGACCTTGGTGGCCTGCTCCAGAAACGGCAGCACAATCGTCAGCCCCGGCCCGCGCGTGCCCGCATAACGGCCCAGCGCCAGAATGACTAGCCGCTCGTATTCGGGAACAATGCGGAAGGTGCGGACAATAATGTAAAAAACGAACAGAATGACAAAGATAATCAGAAGCGATACTTCAGGCATGGCATTTACTCCTCATGACCGTTCAATGGGGCGCGCTTGTGTTTGACCCCTTCCACAATAACGTTTAACCCCTCGCGTTCCAGGACGATGACTTCCTCGCCTGCTTCCAGTGTACGATCACTGCTGGCGGTCCACAACTCGCCGCGCACATTGACCGTGCCGATGGGGCTGAGCGATTTAATCACCCGCCCGCGCGCGCCGATCAGGCCGGCATCGTCATCCACCAGCGGCTGCGAACGCGCTTTTTCCAGAATAGGGATCAGCACATAACGGTGATACGCCAGCGACAGGACCAGGATCAGGGCAATAATCAGCGGGGAGACCTGAAAACCGGGGAACATGAACAGGCTGCCGACAGCCTGAAGCAGAAGCCCTCCCACCGCCAGGGCCACGAACTGCTGTTTCAGAAAGGGCATGACGATGAACGTCAGCACACCGACGATCAGGATAATCACTGCGCCCCAGTGGGTGGGCATATTGCTCAGGGCCACCATCGCGCCAATGACCACCGCTGCGGAGAAGATTTCCAGCAGACCGGTTCCGGGCATATAGGTGGCGGTAACACCCATCCATAAGCCAAAAATCAGGGCCATATAGACAATATTCGGATCTATCATGGGCATAGAACCAGCTTTCTACTCCATCTGATATTTTTATTATACGGGTTTTCTGACCTCCAACCCCCCAAATGATTGAGGGGGTCTTTTTTCTTATGGGAATTTCGGGATAATACACTATAATGACTTCCAATTCGTCCGAATAACGCACCTGACATCCCGGTTATATGATCTTGCCACAACTGAAAATCAACAGTGAACGTTTGCAGGCCGACTTTGAGACCATTTCGCGCATCGGCCTGACAGAAAGTGGCGGCATTTCACGACTCGCCCTTTCGCGTGAAGACCTCGAAGCCCGCGCCTGGTTTGCCGACCAGATCGAAACAGCGGGCTTCATGATTCATGATGACGATGCCGGCAACCTGAGCGGCATTCTGCGCTCATCGAACCCGCACGCGCGCACGCTGATGGTCGGCTCTCATCTGGATACGGTTCCCAACGCCGGGCGCTATGATGGCGTCCTCGGTGTGCTGGCCGGGCTGGAATGCCTGCGCACAATCAGCGAATCTGGTATTCAACTGCCCGTCCACCTGGAAATTATCGACTTCACCGATGATGAAGGCGCGTGGCAGCCCATGTTCGGCAGCATGAGCCTGACCGGGCGGCTGCCCAAAGATATTCTCAATTCGGCGGACCAATCCAAAAGCACCTTTCGGGCCGCCCTGCGCCGCGCCGGCATCAACCCCGACGAAGTGGGCCGGGCCGCCCGTGATCCGCAGTCGCTGGCGGGTTATGTCGAAATGCACGTCGAGCAGGGGTCACGTCTCGAACGCACCCATACAACCATTGGTGTGGTCACGGCCATCGTCGGGCGCACCTCATATCGGTTTAAATTTCTGGGGCAGGCCGGGCATTCCGGCACTGCCAGTATGCGCGAACGCCGCGATGCCCTGCAAGGAGCCTGCCAGTTCGTCATCAGTGCCCATGAACTGGTGCGCGACCAGTTCCCCGAAGGCGCGCTCAACTGCGGCGATCTCGAAGTCACGCCCGGTTCGCTGACGATTATCCCCAGCGCCGCCTGTGTCACCGTCGAGTTTCGCCACCCCAATGAAGCGCAGCTTGTCCAGATGGAGGAACAACTGCTGGCGCTGGCGGAAGACTGTGCCCATCATTACCGCCTCGACGTGCAAACCTCCCCGCTGAACCGCATCCCCGCTGCCCTGATGGCCTGGAAAGTGATTGAAAATATCGAAAAAGCCTGTGAACTCACCGGGGTGACGCACCAGCGGCTGGCAAGTTACGCCAGTCACAATGCCCAGACCATGAGCAGTTTTGTGCCGAGCGGCCTGTTCTTCATCCCCTCGGTGGAGGGCATCAGCCATCACCCCTCGGAATATTCCCGCTGGGAGGATGTCGTCAGCGGCACAAACGTCATGCTCCACACCCTGCTGATGATGGCGCTGGCGGAATAAAACAGGATAAAAGATCCAACGCAAGGCAGCAAAGGGGCAAAGCAAAATCAGTTATTTGCGAATCCGGCTGACATGCTGTTGCTGTTCGCAGTCCCACCGGGACTTGTTCTGCCTTGCCGTCGATTTCAATCGGCGGCACAAACAGGCTGTCATACTCATAGGAATCCATTAGATAACATTCAAAATAGGCGGAGATGAGCTACAATCGAGAGCATGATTATGCG
>CAZKIB010000142.1:0-6000 GCA_964552425.1 uncultured Anaerolineaceae bacterium
CTATAGACCTTCAGATAATGTTTTGTAGGGGCGATTCGCGAATCGCCCCTACGCGAGTTCCGAAAGGTCTTCTGAAAATCTTAAAATAGTGCTGAGTGCTGAGTCGAGAAGCGAGTGCAGTTCTCAGTCACTGAGACCATGATCGGTATCATAACCAGCAGTGCAGTCCAGAGGGAAGTGCCACCAGAGCCAGTCGCTGCTCATCGGGGTCTTTAGTCTGAAGTTTCAGCATCGCAGGTTCGGTTAGCCTGGATCATGCCCAAACTCAGCACTATTCACTGGGCACTCAGCACCAGGCCCTTTTGTGGCAGGAGTTCGGATGTATCTGATGGGCATTGATGGCGGGGGCAGCACTGTCCGGGTGGTGATTATCACGCCGGAGATGGACCTGCGCGCCGAATACATTGGCCCGGCGGTGAACCCCAGCGCCGTAGGCCGGGACGAAGCAGCCAGCCGCATTCAGACTGCCATGCGCGAAACCATCCGGCAGGCCGGGCTGGCGCCGCAACAGATTGACGGTGTGGGCGCGGGCATCGCCGGGGCATCCAACCGCTTCGAGTGGGCGGTGGCGTGGGTCCGCGAGGTCGTTCAGGCCGTGACTCCACAGGCGCGCATCGTGCCAAGTTCGGATTACGAGATCGCGCTGGTGGGGGCCAAAGGCAAACGGCACGGCATTCTGCTGCTGGCGGGAACCGGCAGCCTGGCTTACGGGGTCAACGCGGCGGGTCAGACCGCGCTGGTGGGCGGCTGGGGCTATCTGCTGGGTGATGAGGGCGGCGGCTACTGGCTGGGCAGCCAGGCACTGCGGGCGGTGGCGCGCATGGCCGACGGGCGCGGACGGAATACCCTGCTGTCCAACAAATTGTTGAACGCCCTGCATTTACGCCAGCCGCTGGATGTTATCCCCTGGCTGTACGGTGACAGCCCCCGCGTGCAGGAGATCGCCCGGCTCGCCCCGCTGGTGCTGGAATGCGCGGCACAGCGCGACCCGGTAGCGAGGTCGATTGTCGAAAACGGCGCGTTTGATCTGGCGCTGGCCGTGCGCAGTGTCATGCACCGGTTGGACCTGCACGAGCATCGTCCGGTGTTTACCGGCAGCCTGCTGATGACACCCAACCCCCTCAGCAAACTGGTGTGTACCATGCTGGATATGCCCGGCATCCCCACCCCGCGCTACACCCCGGTCATCGGTGCAGCGCTGCTGGCGAAAGAGCGCTATAGACCTTCAGATAATGTTTTGTAGGGGCGATTCGCGAATCGCCCCTACGCGGGTTCCGAAACGTTTTCTGAACATCTATAGCCTGTGGGCTTTTTTTATGCACCAGGATTGCTAAATCAGTCGGCGATTTCTAGGCGCTTGGCCGGTATGCTCATCCCTGAACCATTGCTCAAACGCATATCCGGGGAAGAGGGGAATACACAATGTCACTTACACCAGCACAGATCGAACTGGTGCAGAGCAGCTTTGCGCTGGTCGCACCCCAGGCAGAAGCCGCCGCGCAGCTTTTTTATAACCGCCTGTTTGAACTGGACCCGTCGCTGCGGGGGTTGTTCAAACATGACATGACCGAACAGGGCCGCAAGCTGATGCAGATGCTGTCCGTCGCGGTCCATGCGCTGGACCGGCTGGAGACGATTGTCCCGGCGGTGCAGGCGCTCGGCGAACGGCACGTGCAGTACGGTGTCCAGAAGTCACATTACGACACCGTCGGCGCGGCGCTGCTGTGGACGCTCGAACAGGGCCTGGGCGAAGCCTTCACACCGGAGACCAGAGAAGCCTGGACGGCGGTGTACGGCATTCTGACCCAGACGGCCACCGGCCACCTGGAAGCGGACCCGGCCTGACCTTGCCAATCGTGGTAAAAGAACGCAGGGCGACTTCCGAGTCGCCCTTTCAGATCATCTCACCCGTCTCTACATCATCCGGCGGGCGGCAGTTTCCAAGGTTCGGGAAAGCATATTCACTGAAGTCGATGGCGAAATATAAGTCAGAAAATTCATGACGTACATGACCGGCTGAGGGACCAGGCCGGCGTTGTACATCTGGTAAACCACCTGGCGCACCCGGTCACTGTCACTGCCCCGCTTGAGCATTTCGATCTGACGCCGGAATTCCTCAATCTGCTGCTGCTTGCGCTGCAACTCGTACATGCCGTCCTCCGCTTGCTGGTTATCCGATAGTTTAATGATACACGACATTTCCAATTGAGAAGTGAGGGCGCGCGCTTCAGCGGCCCGCCGCGCCACGAACACGAGTTTCTTGTGAATGTTGCACAAAGAACCTTGACCATTCGCCGGCTTTGTCGTATGCTATAGTTAAGCGTTTAACTATAGTTGTAACTGTATCTTTTGAGCATATTTTATGCCTACATTACAGGATGTCGCCCGCCGCGCCGGGGTGTCCACCGCGGCGGTTTCCAAAGTTCTGTCCAACACACCCTACTTCACTGAAGAGACCCGCGCCCGTGTCATGCAGGCGGTGACGGAACTCGGTTACAAGCCCAATCTCGCCGCGCGCGCGCTGGTGAGCGGCACGACACGCATCGTCGCGGTGGTGTTTCCTTATGTCTACGAAGCCTTCTTCACCGACCCCCTCACGCTGCGCATTCTGGAAGGCATCGAGAGCGAATGCACCCAGCGCGGGTACAACATGCTGCTCAGTGCGCCGCGCCTGACCGACGACGGGCCGGACGCGCACTACATGCAGCTTGTGCAGAGCGGCTATATCGACGGGGTGCTGGCTATTGATAACGTCCCGCAGGCATCTTTCATGGAACCGGCCCGCGAACGCGGTATCCCCGGCGTGACGATTGGGTATCACCCGCACCAGTATTTTGTGCGCAGCGACGATTTTGACGGCGGCCAGCAGTTGATGCGCCATGTCCTGGCGCTCGGCCACCGGCGCATTGGCATTATCAGCGTGCCGGACGAACTGCATTTTTCGATTGGCGAACGGCTGCGGGGGGTGCAGGTCGCGGCGGAAGCGGCCGGGCTGGATTTTGCGGCGCTGCCATTGGCTGAAGGGGATTTTTCGGTGCAAAGCGGTGAACGGGCGGCGGCGCGGCTGCTGGCGGATGCACCCGACATCAGCGCGCTGGTATGCCTGAATGACCGCATGGCGATGGGTGCGGCACAGGCGGCGCGGGCAGCCGGGCGGCAGGTCCCTGCTGATCTGAGCCTGGTGGGGTATGACGACATCCCCGCTGCGGCCAGCTTCGCCCCGGCGCTGACGACCATTGACCAGCAGGCGCTCGAACTGGGGCGGATGGGCGCGCAGATGCTGTTCGCGGTGCTGGGTGGCGAACAACCGCGTTCGCTGCATGTGCCCACCCGGCTGGTGGTGCGGGCTTCTTCTGCCCCCCCGCCAGGAGGCGCGTAAAAGAAATGTTTTTCGCCCGGAATGGATGGGGATTCGCCGAGTCCCCAACCATGCCCGGCGAAACACAGCCGGACAAACGATGAGTCGTATGGATGGAGTTTTTCAGGAGGCTTTTTTCTATGAAACGTGTGTTATTGAGTGTGCTGGTTCTGATGATGGTGCTGTCGCTGGCTCCGCTGGCGAACGCACAGGACGAGGTGACGCTGCGCTGGCGCACCCGGCCCGACAATCAGGCCGAGATTGATGTCTACACCGCCGCCAGCGAAACCATTGACGCGGCCTGGGACGGTGTCACCCTGGTGTACGAGCCGGGTGGCTCTGAAACCGCCGGGTATCAGGATGTGCTGATCGCCGAGATCGAAGTCGGGACCGCGCCGGACGTGTTCTGGATTCCGGGTACGGACGTGGCGCGCTTCGCCGAAGCCGGGTTGATTCTGAACCTGGCGGAAGTCGCCGCGATGGATGCGGAATACAGCGCGGACAATTTCTACGCCGGGCCGATGGGCTTCCTGACCACCTCGATTGAGGAAGGCACAGACGCGCTGTGGGGTCTGCCGCGTGATGTGTCGGCCTTCGCCATCTATTACAACGCCGACCTGTTCGACGAAGCCGGCCTGCCCTACCCCGGTGACGGCGACTGGACGTGGGCCGAGTTCCAGATCGCAGCCGAAGAGATCAGCGGGCTGGGCGGCGAGATCGTCGGCTTCGGTATGAATGCGTGGTGGGCGAACTGGGGCTACTTTGTCAACGCGGCGGGGTCAAGCTTCTTCAATGAAGACTACACCGGCTGCGGCCTGAACAATGAAGCCACCGTCGCCGGGCTGGAAGCCGCCAAAGCGCTGTTCGACAACGGCTGGGCCATTCCCTGGGGCAATGATGGTGAGCCGCCCTTCCTGGCCGGCAACGTCGGCATGTTCATCAATGGGCGCTGGGCAACCCCCGGCGCGATTGCCAATGCTGACTTCAACTGGAACGTTGCGCCGCTGCCCGTTGGCCCCAGCGGGGAACCCACCAACTGGCTGTTCTGGGGCGCATATGTCGTCAATGCCAACACCGCCCACCCCGAAGAAGCCTGGGAACTTGTCACCCGCCTGACCAGCCCGGACATTCAGGGGCAGATCGCCAGCCTGGGCGCGAATATCCCCAGCCGCGCGACGGACGAAGCTATTGAACTGTTCCTGAACACCCTGCCGGATTCCGGCGTGAATAACCAGGCGTTCATCGACGGCACGACTGCGTCCGATGTCCGCACCGAAGCGCCGCTGTTCGCCGGGGACTGGCCCGCGATTGACCAGGCCTATGGCACGGCGGTCAACCAGGTCTTCAACGGTGAACTGACGCCGCAGGAATTCGCGGATACCATCTGCGATCAGGTGGCCCAGTACTTCGAGTAAACACCTGAGTAATCCTGGCAGGGCGTGTAACTGCATCATTTCGCGTAGGGGCGATTCGCGAATCGCCCCTACAACAGACGACAACCTGTATGGCCTGTCATGGCCGTACACCCTGCCCGCCCATCGCCCGTGATGTTTCGGGAGATTCCGTATGACTGTGATGATTGAAGAACGCACCGCGCGCGCCGGGGCCAGCCTGCCGCCGGCCGCGCTGGTGAATCTGATCTGGAATGTGGCGATTATCGCCGCCAGCCTTTATTTTGGATGGAATATTTTACAGACCGGCATCGGCTTTTTTGACGATCTGGGCCGCCCGGTGCAGGTGTTTATGAGTCTGGTCGCGCTGGTTCCGGCGGCGGTGGCGCTGTATGGCAGCGTCCAACTGCTCCAGAAGAAAAACAGCGGGCGCTACGCCGCGATGGCCCTCAATTTCGTGATTATGGCCCTGGGCGGCTTCCTGCTGCTCAGTCAGTGGGGCGTGTTTATCGGCTTCGACGCGGTGGCCCAGGCGCTGCTGCTCAATGTGCAGTGGACCTGGGGGCTGGTCCTGGCCTACGCCATCTACTGGGTGGCCGGGCGGCTGGATGAAACCAATGACCTGCGGCCCCGGCTGGAACAGGTCGCGCTGGCAGTCGGGATGCTGGCGCTGGTGCTGCTGCTGTGGAACATGGGCATCCTCGCGGCGGTGGGGGCCATCCTCAGCACCTACCGCGACCCGCTGACGTGGCTGCTCACGGCGGTGGTGATCGTCGCCGGCGCGCTGACAGTGGCGATGGTGCGCCAGGGGGTCTATTTTGGCGAACGTCCCGAAGGTCAGGCGGCGTGGCAGGGCTGGGCCATGCTCGCGCCCAATATCATCGGCTTCGGCCTGTTTTTCGCCGGGCCGCTGCTGCTGTCCTTTTATCTTCACCAACGACACGGTGGGCAACGTGCCGGAGTTCATCGGCTTCCAGAATTACGCCGATATTCTGGCGCTGCAAGTCGAGCCGGTGACGGACCTCAGCGTCAGCCCGCAGTCAGTCATGCCCGCGAATTTTTCGGCGCTGGGCGACCTGACTCTGGGCGGCACCCGTTACGTGCTGGGCGCGCGCGACCCGCTGTTCTGGCAGAGCCTGCGCAACACCCTGGTGTTCGTGCTGATGCTCGTGCCTCTCAGCACCATCCCGGCGCTGCTGCTGTCGCTGGTCCTCAACTCGAAACTGCCGGGCATGAAAATCTACCGGGCGG
>CAZKIB010000142.1:6122-10278 GCA_964552425.1 uncultured Anaerolineaceae bacterium
GGCCTGAACGTGGCCGACCCAAAAGTGGAATGGCTGAGTGACCCGAATGTCGTGCTGCTGTCGATTGTCTTTCTGGCGGCCTGGCAGGTGGTGGGTTTTAACACCGTGCTGTTTCTGGCCGGGTTACAGGGTGTGCCGCACATCCTGTACGAAGCGGCCTTTGTGGACGGCGCGAACCGCTGGCAGCAGTTCCGCAACGTGACGCTGCCCATGCTGGCCCCGACGACGTTCTTCGTGATCGTCACCACAGTGATTACCGGCTTGCAGGTCTTCAACGAACCCTATGCGCTCATCTCGGCGCGCCCGCTGCCGGTGCAGGCCACCACCTCGGTGTTTTACCTGTACAACCGGGGCTTCTTCCGCTTCGAGTTTGGCTATGCCTCGGCGGTGGCGTGGGTGTTGTTCGCGCTGATCTTCGCGGTCACAGTGGTGCAGTTCCGCGTCCAGCGCAGCGGGGGTTATGAATGAAGTCATCAGTCTTTAGTCGCCAGTCCATAGAGTCTGCTTTTTTCTTACCGGACAGGGCGCAGCCTATCCGGCAAAGCACCCCAGGTCCCTGCGGGACTCAGATAAGACTGCTTCAGTCCCCGACAGGACTTGCCCTGTCTTGCCGTCGATTTCAATCGGCAGCACAAACAGATAGTCGGCTTCTGACTATAGACCAGAGACTATTGACTACCGACCTGACCGCTTATTGAAAGCGAAGCGATGATGACCACAGTAACGATGGAACGCACCGGACGGCTGCCTGCGCGGGAGATCGCGTGGCGGGCGGTGATTTATTTCCTGCTGACCGGGTTCGCGCTGTTTATGCTGTTCCCCTTCCTGTATATGATGTCCACGTCGCTGAAGACCTCCAACGATGTGTTTCATTACCCGCCCCGGCTGCTGCCCTACAGCCCGGTGGAAGTGGACTACAACGGCGCGGCGGTCTCGGCCTATACCTTCCAGGTGGATGGGCAGGAGCGGCTGATGGTCCCCACCGGGGAGAAAGTGCCTTTCGGCTTTTTCACCAGCAGTGACCTCATCAACGCCGACGCTCCCCGCGAAAGCGAAATTCTGGTGCAGGTTCCCATCGCAGAAGCGGTTGAAACCGGGAACGTGGTCGCCGTGAACGGGGACGAATTTGACGAGTACGCCCTCACCTATCAGGGGCAGGACCTCACGCTGCTGCTGGCCTACCGCAGTTCGCTGGATGAATTCGTGGACCCTGCCGACCCGGAAACAATGACTTACGCGGTGGCCCGCACCGCCGAAATTCAGGAAACTGTCGAGTTCCAGCTTGAAAATTACGCGACGGTCTTCGGCCTGAATCTGGACAAAGCGCTGGTCAATACGGCGCTGGTCACGTTTGGCGTGGTGGCCGGGCAGCTTGTCACGTCCATCTTCGGGGGCTATGCCTTTGCGCGGGTGAACTTTCGCGGGCGCGACACGCTCTTTCTGGCCTATCTCGGCTCGATTATGATTCCCTTCGTGGTGCTGATTATCCCCATGTTCCGGCTGATGGTGGCGATTGGCTGGGAGAACCGGCTGGTCTCGCTGGTTGTGCCCTGGATATTCACGGCCTATGGCACATTCCTGATGCGCCAGTTTTTCCTGTCCATCCCGCAGGAGATTGAGGAAGCCGCCCTGCTGGATGGGGCCAGCCGCCTGCGCGTGCTGTGGACGATCTTCGTGCCCCTCAGCACGCCGGCAGTCGCCACGCTGGCGATCTTCTCGTTCCTGTACGCCTGGAACAGCTTTCTGTGGCCGCTGCTGATTATCGGCGAGGGCAACGAAGCCAACCACGTCCTCACCCTGTCGATGATCCGCCTGAGCAATATCGCGGCGGACCGCCCCAATCTGGTGCTGACCGGCGCGGCGGTGGCGATCATCCCGCCGATTATCGTGTTCATCCTGGCGCAGCGCTACTTTATCGAAGGCGTGTCGTCATCCGGCGTGAAGGGATAGAGTGCCAGGCGCTGAGCATCGGACAGACCCATCGCAGAGATTACACTGTGTCGTACCCGACGCGCATAAGGCCCCAGGCAATCATCAGCCCCCAATTATGCAGGGAACGGGGCAGGCGAGCCGGTCTGTCACTTGCAGAATAAGAGTTGAATCCTATTGAATAAATATATCCGCTTTTGAGTGGGGAGTTTTATTCAAAATGGTCAACTATTACATCGCATGGTGGAATCTGGAAAATCTTTTTGACGTAGAAAATTCGACGCAGCGCCCGGCGTGGCTGCAACAGACTCTCAGGAACGAACTGGCCGGGTGGAACGACGCCATTCTGGATCGCAAAATCAGCCAGCTTGCCAGTGTCATCACCCGCATGAACGGCGGGCACGGGCCGGATCTGCTGGGGGTGTGCGAGGTCGAAAACGAACCGGTGCTGGCCCGTCTGATGAACGCGCTGCAAGGCACAGGCCGCCGTTACAGGGCAGCGCATCACGACACCTCCGACAAGCGCGGCATCGACGTGGCCTTCATCTATGATGCCGATCTGTTCACGGCGGAAGAACAGTTCTTTCACATCATCCTCAAACGCGAGGCGACGCGCGATCTGTTTCAGGTGAACTTCAAAACACGCGCCGGGCGCGATTTTATTGTGGTGGGCAACCACTGGCCGTCCCGCACCGGGGGCGAATTCGAGTCCGAGCCGTACCGCATTCTGGCCGGGGAAACCCTGAGCTACTGGATGCAGCGCATTCATGAAATCAAAGGCGAAGAGGTGGCTGTCATCATTATGGGGGACTACAACGACGAGCCATTCAACCGTTCTCTGACCGATTACGCCCTGAGTACCCACAGCCGCACACGGGCCATGCGCGCCGACATCCCCCGTCTGTATAACCTGATGTGGCCGCTGATGGGCCAGGCGCTTGCCAGCCATTACTTCCAGAACTTCCCCAACATGCTGGATCAGATGCTGGTTTCGCGCGGGTTCCTGCAAAATGACGCCGTGTTTACCGTCGATGAACAGAGCGTCACGCTGATTCGCTTCCCGGAGATGATCGACACCGGCCTGTACCCTGTGCCGCGCCGTTTCGGGCGACCTTCGTCCGGGCTGGATCAGGATGGGTTCAGCGACCATTTTCCGATTGCCATGGTGGTCACAGAAGCGGACTGATAAGAATCCGCCAGACCTCACCCCCCGGCCCTCCACAGCTATCGAATGGAACGGGGGACCCGAACTGAGACGGGGGTGAGGGTTTATAGAAGTGACTTACCTTAGCAGCACCCGCATGGACCGTCTTCTACCGGAACCCAGTTGACGCCATCAAACACGGTGGCGGGTTTGTCGATGGCGACATAACGCGGATCAGGCGGATTCTTCAGAACGAAGCGCTGCCCACCGACAACACAATCCCCAGATTTCTGCACCAGGTCCAGCGTGAAGACCCGCACGCCCAGAGGTCGCCGGTGCGCCGGGATAAAGCGCAGATGCAGCGGGTACACTTCTTCAGGGCCAATCTCAAACGTGCCGAGGCGAGCGCCGGGTTTGAGCAGTTGGAAGACCGTATCATCCACCTGGCGAATGCCCGCAAAATTTTTCTCGTCGCGCTCAAAACGTTTCACCAGTTCCAGCGGCAGTTCCACAAACACCTGACCCCAGTCGAACATAGAAGGCTGCTCGCGCCGGGGAGTCAGAAACACCAGCGTCGCCCGCTGGATTTCGTCCGCGAAATTGGCGACAAGGACACTTGCCGAACGGCCCGAACCCGGCAGCTCGTCCACAATGGTAATGTTCTTCCAGACGATGTTGTTGTTGTTCTGCACGTTCGCGTAGAGATTGGTCGTCTCCGGGAAGGCCATGCCGAAAGGTGCGGTGGCTGAGGTTTCGACCCGCGCCAGCAGGCAGAAATGTGCCTGATCCGCCCCAAAAGCGGCGTAATCGGCGGGGTTCGGCGGCATCCAGGGAAACGTGAGGATTTCATCATCGCCACCCGCTACAGTCACGGACTGTGAGCCGATCAGTCCCCCCATCAGCGCGGGCATGGTGACGCTGCCGTCCCAGGGTGCGGGCCATGACAGGCCGCTGGAGGCCTTCGCCCAATACAGTCTCAGTGTACCGGACTGGCTGCCACCGCATCCGCGATTGCGCACGCGCACATAGACGAAATTGGCAGGCGATCCCGCCGGACGATACTCAGGATTCTGGTGATCCTGA
>CAZKIB010000142.1:10312-13949 GCA_964552425.1 uncultured Anaerolineaceae bacterium
AGATGTCATTGCTGACATACATCGGCTGGATCGACGGGTCCGGCTCCACCCCGATGTCGTCGGACACATCCTGCATCCACAGATCAGGCCCCGGACTGCCCGCTGCCGGAACCAGACCATCAGACGCCAGGATGGACGCTCTGGCGGTATGCAGGGCAGCGTCCATACGCGCCACCTGGTCAGCCGTGAACATGTTCATGTATTCGTCGCTGGAATAGTCCATATAATCCATAAACATGTCGCCGTTCGGACCGTTGGAACACGAAACACGCGGGAATGTCAGTGTGGTTCCAAAGGGACTGGCGCCGCCCTGGTTGGGGGTATCCGCCACGTCGTCTGAGCCAGTACAGGCTATTCCATCGTCGCCCCAGATATGCAGCAGATTCAGCCAGTGCCCGACTTCATGGGTCGCGGTGCGTCCCAGAGCAGCACCCGGAGTGAGTGTGCCCGTTGTGCCAAAGGCCCGATAATCACACACCACACCCTGAATGTTGGCCGGCATTGCAGGAAAAGTTCCGTAACCAAGTGTCCCATCTGTGTAGCTCACGATCCAGATGTTCAGGTACTTGTTCACATCCCAGGGATCATGCCCGCCCGCCGCTGTGGACTTCATACGCTCGTCTGCCCCCGATGCGGCGGTGAAGTTGGTGATGGAAGTCGATGTGCGTGTGATTCCAGTGGTCGGATTGCAGTTGGGATCGCGCACTGCCAGCGCGAACTCCAGCCGGGCATCGGCGGCCACACCCACAAAGGCTGATGGGGTCGAGGTGGCATCGGCATTCAGCCGGCGAAAGTCAGCGTTGAGGACATCAATCTGGCTCTGAATCTGCGCGTCCGATATATTTTCGGCAGCGGTGTTGTAGACGACATGCACGACCACCGGGATGCGAATGATGCCGGTGCGCAGTCCCGCGCGCCCGTAGAGTCGCATCCAGTCCTGAATTTCGCGCTCGATCTGGCGACTGCGCCAGCGATATTCCGGGTCCTTACGAATCAGACGCCAGTGCTGCTCCATTGTGGCGCAGCGCCGGCCCTGCCGCTGAAGAAATTCCCCATGCGTCGCTATCATTTCCATGTTCAGTCTCCTGTCTCTCCATGCCGATCATGAGCGTTCTTCATTCAGATAAACGCGCTGTGCCCGGCGTTATCACAAACCGGCCCATCCCCTGACCGATTGACAGCGCAGTGTATCTATTTCGGTTGAATTTCTGTCCGATGGCCCTCACCCTAAATCCCTCTCCCTCAGGGAGAGGGACTTTTAACAACACTTGTGAACTTCTTTGACTGTTTCTACTCCCCCTTCGCCCTGAGGGAGAAGGGGGTCGGGGATGAGGGCTGGCAAATGCCTTCCCTATTTCAACCGATTTCGATACAGTACCGATTGACAGCGCAGTGATAGGGCGCACGGGATGTTCGCGTTATAATCCTGGAATCCCGCACGGATGGTTAAATGGACTCAGGAGAAAACCTATGGCTGGCCGCACACATACCCTGGCACGCGAGAAAATTCATTACAAGTGGGACAACAGTCTGCCCCCCGCCATCGAAATTGAATCTGGCGATGTGGTGGAATGTGAAACCGAGGAAGTCACCGCCGGGCAGATCAAACCGGGGATGCCGGCTTCGGCGCTGATGAGCCTGGATTTCAGCCGCCTGTACCCGCTGGCCGGGCCGATCTTCATCAACGGGGCGGAACCGGGCGACGTGCTGGAAGTGGAAATTCTCAGACTTCAGCCGCTTGAATGGGGCTGGACCGGGCTGATCCCCGGACTCGGCCTGCTGCAAGAGGACTTTACGCAGCCGTATATCCGCTACTTCGATCTGACGAGCGAGTTCAGCACGCCGCTGCGCGAAGACATCCACATCCCATTACAGCCTTTCTGCGGCACGATGGGCGTGGCGACGGATGAGTCGGGCGTGCATGATGTGCTGCCGCCGACTAAAGGCGGGGGCAATATCGACACCCGCCACCTGAACGTGGGCGCGAAATTGTACCTGCCGGTCTATGTCAAAGGCGCGCTGTTTTCCGCCGGGGACTGCCACGCCGCGCAGGGGGATGGTGAAGTATGCGTGACCGGCATCGAATGCCCGATGGCCTTCGCGCTGCGTTTCAATGTGGTTAAAGGCCGCAGCCTGCCGCCCTGGCGCTACCAGTTCATCACGCCGCCGGGGTCGCTTCAGCCGCGTTACGACGCGCGCGGTTATTTTGTCAACACGGCGCTGGGGCCGGACCTGATGACCAACGCCAGAAACGCCGTGCGCGGGCTGATCGACTGGCTGGTCGCGGAGCATGGACTCAGCCGCGAGGACGCCTATGTGCTGTGCAGCCTGGCCGCTGATCTGCGCATCAGCCAGATCGTGGACGCGCCCAACTGGGGTGTTTCGGCCTACCTGTCCCTGAGCGTGTTTCAATAAGGATTCGCTGCGTGAGGGCATGGGCCACCGTGCCCTTACCATTCCCCGGCAATGGTCATTGCTCATTTGGCTGCCACCGCGCTACAATGCGTGAACAGACGCTTATTTGACAAAAGTTCATCGAAAAAGACTATGACTGACACAAGCAATGGAACCATGCGGGCCGTGCAGGTGGTGGCGCGCGGCAAAGCCGAATTTATCGATCTGCCCAAACCGGAACTCAAACCCGGCCATGCGCTGGTGCGGACGCGGCGGCTGTCGCTGTGTGGCAGCGACATCAAGTGGCTGCATTACCGCCCGGACGAACACTACCCCCTCGCGCCGGGGACCACCGGGCATGAGATGGTCGGCGTAGTCGAGGCAGTGGACGCGCCGGACAGCGGCGTTAACGTGGGCGATGTGGCGCTGACACTGGCCCCCGATCACCGCGCCATGGTGGAGTATTATCTCGCGCCCATCCATAATGTACTGGTGCTGCCCCCCAACCGCCCTGTCGAACACTTTTTGCAGGCGCAGCAGTTGGGCACAGTGATCTTCGCCTGCAAGCAGCTGCCCAACGTCGTGGGCAAGGATGTGGTCATCCTCGGCCAGGGTTCCGCCGGACTGTATTTCACGTGGTTCGCCCGGCGCATGGGGGCGCGGCGCGTGATCGCGGTGGATTTGCAGGCGCACCGCCTGAAAGCCAGCGAACATTACGGCGCGACGCATACCGTCCACAACGTCGGCATTGACACGATGCAGGCCATTGCGGACCTGACCGATGGGCAGTTGGCCGACGTGGTGATCGAAGCCGCTGGCGAAGTGGACACCATCAATCTGAGCCTTGATCTGGTCAAGCGCTACGGCTTTATCCTGCAATTTGGCGTGCCCCGCGCCGAGAATTTTAACTACCGTTACGAGCGGCTGTTCGGCAAATGCGCCCGCTTGCAGCCCAGCGTCGGTACGGAGCGTGAACCGGGCCATGCCAGCACCCGGCAGGCGCTGGACATGATCGCCAATGGGGTGATCGACATCGCCCCGCTGCTGACGCACGCCTTCCCCTTTGAGCGGCTGCTGGAAGCTTATGAGTTGCAGCGCACGCGGGACGAAGGCGCGATCAAGATCGTGATCGAAATGCCGGGGTAGAGACAGAAGACAAAAGAAAAACATTCAACGCAAAGTTGCAAAGTGGCAAAGAATAAATGGGGCGGATCGTGGTCCGCCCCATACATCGTACGTTAAG
>CAZKIB010000142.1:13959-14637 GCA_964552425.1 uncultured Anaerolineaceae bacterium
ATCAAGTTAAGGTCATTCTGCCGCCGGAGGCTCGAAGACCTCCGGCTACAGCAGCACTTTTAAGCCCCATCGAATGGGGCTGTTCAGCCTGCTTCAGCGGGCTTCCGGTCTTTTTGCAGCCAGTTGCTTTTAGCTGCTGGCGGCGCGTCACCCAATCCATCCCGCTTATCTTGATGCCTATGGGGGCGGATCGTGGTCCGCCCTTTTTATCGTCCCTCTCTGACTGACTGCTGACCCGCTGTTTGTTACACCCCGAAGAACAGCGGAACCAGCACAATGGCGATGCCGTAGACGATCACTGTCAGCAGCGCGCCGACCCGCACGAAGTCGAAAAATTTGTACTTGCCTGCCCCATAGACGATCACGCAGGCCGGTTCCAGCGGGGTGATAAACGAGGTGCTGGCCGCTACCGCGATCATGATGGCATAGGGACGCGGGTTATAGCTCAACAGCGTGGCGGTCTGGATGGCAATAGGGACCAGCAGCGCCGCCACCGCCTGGTTGGACATCGGCTGAGTCAGCAGCACGCCCATAAAAAACAGCAGGGTCAGCAGGCCGATGGGCGTACTCGCGCCGGGAAGCTGCACCAGCACCCCGGCCAGGTAATCCGCCGCGCCGGTCAACTGCATGGCCTGACCAAACGCCAGCATACTGCCGATCAGAATGAGCGTCTTCCAT
>CAZKIB010000142.1:14647-17692 GCA_964552425.1 uncultured Anaerolineaceae bacterium
CGGTAGGCCACTTCGGGCGTGATGCAGCGCGTCAGGAACATCAGCAGCGCGCCGAGCAGCACCGCCACCGCGATGGGGAAGACATTAAAAATCGCCAGGGCCAGCGCGCCGATAAAGATGAGCGCGGCCAGCCGGGCCTGCCGCAGACTGTTGGCGGGCTGCTGGTCGATAATGCCTAACACGTGGAAGATGCGTTCGGTTTCCAGCAGGCGCAGATTTTCGGCGGGAATCTGGATCATGAGAATGTCGCCCAGCCGCAGCACGCGCCGCCCGATCTTGCTGTAGCTGATCTTCCCGGCCTGATTGATCGCCAGAATCTGCATTTTGTAGCGCTCACGAAGCTGCAAACCCTTGATCGTGCGCCCGATCAGGGGCGAACCAGGCAGCAGGACCACCTCGGCGATCTGGGACTGCTGTTCGCGCATGTAACTCGCCAGCGTCTGCATGGCCCCATGCACGGTGATGCCGGGCACGCTGGACACTTTCAGGATGTCATCGCGCGCGCCCTCGACGAACAGAATATCGCCGGCTTGCAGGGTGGTATCCGCCAGTGGTTTGAGGTATTCACCCTGGCGCTGAAGCTGAAGCACACCGAGATTGAGTTCGCGGATAATGGCGGATTCGTCAATGGTTTTGCCGACAGCGCGGGCCGAGGGCAGAATCTCGATTTCAGAGAAGTACAGTTTGTCATCAAAGTGGCGCGCCTCTTCCTCCACCCCGGTGCGATCCGGGATCAGCCGCCGCCCGATAAACCACATGTACAGCAGCCCGGCGATCAGGATGGGCAGACCCACCGGCGTAAGTTCAAACATACTCAGCGGCGCGAGATTGTGCTGCTGCATCAACCCGCTGACGACGATATTGGTCGATGTGCCGATGAGCGTCACCGAACTGGCGAGGATGGCCCCAAAGGCGATGGGCATGAGCAGTTTGGAGGGGCTGGCGCGCGTGCGTCTGGCGAGGCCGAGCGCGATGGGCAGGAAAAAGGCCGCCGCCGCTGTGTTGCTCATAAACGAGCTGAGGACGCCGGGGCCAACGGTGAGAATCAGTTCGACACGCCGGGCCGACTCCCCCACCACTTTCAGCAGGGCGCGCCCGACCCGATCCACCACGCCGGTCTGTTCCAGCGCGGCGGTGAGGATCAGCAGGCCGAGGATCATCAGCACCGTGTCGCTGCCAAAGCCCTGAAAGGCGACATTCGCTGGCAGCAGGCCGGTCACGATCAGCGTGAGCATGAGGCCCAGCGCGACCACATCTGCTGAAAACCACTCCACTGAAAACAGCACCAGCGCGACGACAAAAATCAGCAGAAAGGTAGCGATCTCCGGTGTCATAGGGGCCTCATCATGCAAGCGCGTTCCTACAGTATACCAGAATCCCCCCTGAGATTTTGGCCCCCGGTTTCTGCACGATTCGTTCAATGACTATACGAATTTCGATGATTTAGCTGTCTGGAATTTCCTATACTTTTGGGTAGTTTTTGCGCCCGGCGGGGAACTTTGCGCCCTGGCTCCCGTAAACACGGGTAGATGGTGAAGCAAAGGAGCGAGTTTCATGTGTGGTGATAAATACCAATCGGCAAGCTGGCGGCACGGGGGTGGGGGCTGGAAACACGGGCATCCAGGCTCCTTCTTTTTCCCGCCGTTTGCCCTGCTGTTCGGGTTCTTCCTGTTGTTTATGCTGTTCAAAACTGGCCTGTGGATTCCCCTGCTGGTGCTGGGCCTGATCTTCTGGGGCACGCGCCAGCATCGCGGCCACTGGGCCAGGCATGAGTGGCGTGACTGGCAGGACTGGCATCGGGATGACGACGAGCCGGAGAAACCCAAGCGCGACCAGTACATCTAGTACAGTCGCCAGTCGCCGGTCATGAGTTATCCGTTCGGGCTGTAAGCCGACGCGCCCCTGAACGCTTGCTCTCCACCGGGCAGGCGTTTTGGTTTAGAATGGAGGCTGCGTTCAGGCCGCCGATTGAAATTGACAGCAGGGTAAACCAGGTTCCGTAGGGACTGGGGCGGAGAAGTGGATTCAGCTTGTTTGCCTGAATATCCGACATACAACAAGGCGTTTATCATGACCGAAGATCATCTCGAACGGGTGCGAAACGTCTGCCATGCGCTGCCGGAAACCACCGAGCGCTTATCGCACGGCGAACCAACCTTCTTTGTCGGGAAGAAAGTCTTCGCCATGTTCGCCAACAACCATCACGGTGACGGGCACATCGCGGTGTGGCTGCCCGCGCCGCCGGGCCTTCAGGCCGCGCTGATTGAGTCCGAACCGGAGACGTTCTTCAGGCCGCCCTATGTCGGCGTCCGGGGTTGGATCGGCGTGGAACTGGCGCGCATCAGCGATGAAGACCTGGAGTTTTACATTCAGCAGGGCTGGCGTCTGATCGCCCCAAAGAAGCTGCTGAAACGAGTGGATGCAGGCAATCTGTAGAGCAGCCTGTTCGCCGGCGTGTGCCGCCGATTGAAATCGACGGCAAGGTGAAACCAGTCCCCGCGGGACTGCGGGTAGTCTGCGCGCTGCCCGTCAGGAAAAATGTCACAGGGCAGTTCGCGAACTGCCCCTACTGATAATAACCTCAATCGGATGACGCTCAGTCGGCGCTGAGTTCCGGCTCCGGCTGGACGCGGCCGGCCTTGATGAGTTCGCCGCGAATCCACTGGTAGGTGCGCCCCAGGCCATCTTCCAGGCTGATCTGCGGGGACCAGCCAAGCACCTGCTGGCAGCGCGCGTTATCGCTGTTGCGCCCACGCACACCCTGCGGTTTGGTCAGGTCATGCTGGCGATAGATGGTTTTGCCAGCCGCCGCCGCGACGATCTCGACCAACTGGTTGACGGTGATGAGGCGGTCCTGCCCGATGTTGAGCGGTTCGCGGTAGTCGGAGCGCATCAGCCGGTAGATGCCGCTCACACAGTCATCAATGTAGCAGTAGGAGCGGGTCTGTTCGCCGTCGCCCCAGACTTCAATCGTGCCGCCGTCCTCGGCCAGCGCGACCTTGCGACTGATCGCGGCGGGGGATTTTTCGCGGCCCCCGTCATAGG
>CAZKIB010000143.1:0-220 GCA_964552425.1 uncultured Anaerolineaceae bacterium
TCATCAGCCGTTGTCTGTCATCCGCCGCTGGAAAATATCTGGCAGCCGTTGGATAGACAGCCCTTTAATCTTACCGGCAAGGGGCCATTTGTGCGAACGGGGACATTCAGAATCTGGGGCAGAATCAGATGATGACTGCCTGGAGTTCAAA
Source organism: uncultured Anaerolineaceae bacterium (assembly GCA_964552425.1). Taxonomy (GTDB): domain Bacteria; phylum Chloroflexota; class Anaerolineae; order Aggregatilineales; family Phototrophicaceae. The sequence continues at coordinate 152 of CAZKIB010000143.1, forward strand.
ACTTCAGGTTGCGCCAAAACCTGGTGAGCTTGCTGAAGGGGCTTTTAGGCGGGTCAGAGCGCCTTCAGT
>CAZKIB010000143.1:276-489 GCA_964552425.1 uncultured Anaerolineaceae bacterium
CCCTCAAAGGCGAATGCGCCCACACGAACGGGGGAAATAGCCAATCGGCCCGCAGCGGGTACAATAGAGGTTGTTCGTTTCACGATAAGGAACACGCCTTATGAGCGCTGGCAAAATCTGGCCGTCTGAACTGCGCGTTTACGCCGACCCGCGCACTGGCGTTGAGGTCAGACAGCTCACCCACTACCGGGCGCACAGCCATCATTACTACTT
>CAZKIB010000143.1:555-8730 GCA_964552425.1 uncultured Anaerolineaceae bacterium
ACCAACCTGTTCAGCATCGACCTGACCACTTATGAAATCACCCAGCTTACCGACCTGACGCCCCTGCCGCTGCCGCGTGAAGTCGAGTTCATGCGCGCCTGCGCCAATCCGGTCAAGGACGAAGCCTACTTCTGGTACGGCTACGACCTGATCGCGCTGGACTTGCGCACACTGGCGCAGCGCGTCCTGTACCGGATGCCGGACGGTTTTGATGTGTCGATGGTCAATTGCAGCGCCGACGGCCAGCACGTCTATTGCAGCATCTCGGAAGATATGTCACACAAATTCCGCGTTGATCTGCTGCGCGGTTATGTCGGCTTCCGCGAGACATGGGCGGCCATGCCCCTCAGCCAGATTATCGAAGTGGCGGTGGATGGCAGCGGGGCGAAAGTGGTCTGGGAGGAACGCTACTGGGTCGGGCATGTCAACACGTCCCCGAAGCACCCGCACCTGCTGACCTTCTGCCACGAAGGCCCCTGGGACAAGGTCGATAACCGCATCTGGGGTCTGAATCTGATGACCGGCGATGTCTGGAAAATCCGCCCGTGTGAACAACCCGGCGAGGCGGTAGGGCATGAATACTGGCACGCTGACGGCGAGATGATCGGTTATCACGGGCGCTATGCCGACGGAACCGGTTTCTTCGGGCATGTCCGCTACGACAACACCGGGCGCATCGAAGTGCCGTTCGACACCCGACAGTTCAAGTCCGGGCACGGCCATTTTTATTCCAACGACCTTGACCTGGTGGTCAGTGACGTGGGGCCAACCGTCGATCTGTGGCGCTGGAACGGGCAGGATTATGGCGAGGGGCGCGCCCTGTGCAGCCATGATTCGAGCTTCAAAACGCAGCAGCAGCACGTCCACCCGCGTTTTAATCAGGACGCCACCCAGGTGGTCTTCACCAGCGATGTGAGCGGCTATGGCAACGTTTATCTCGTCAGTGTACCGGACTTCGACTCCCTGCCGCTGCTGAGTGATGTGCTAAAATCATAGATTGAGGAGCCGCATAACGAAAGTATTCTAGGTGGAAAAAACTCGAGCGTCGCGTAACCGAACCATTACTGTGAGTGCTGATGAACAGACAAAATACCGGGCCAGGTTGAAACACCTGTCTGGTCCGGTTTCACTGGGGGAGGTTCTTGACACCACCATTTGCCAGGATTTGTTTGCCATCCTGGACTGGCTGCCGGCGCAGTCCGTTGATCTTTTGTTTGCCGATCCGCCCTATAACCTGACCCGTACTTTCGGCCAGGAGTCTTTCAAAGGACGCTCTCTCGAAGACTATGAAGCCTGGCTGGAAACCTGGATTCCCCGGCTCGTTCGCATTCTGAAGCCCACCGCCTCGGTCTACATCTGCGGGGACTGGCGTTCTTCCGCCGCCATCCACCGAGTGGCCGAACGCTATTTCATCGTGCGTAACCGCATCACCTGGGAACGCGAGAAGGGGCGCGGTGCAAAATCCAACTGGAAAAATGCTTCAGAGGACATCTGGTTTTGTACCCTGTCCGACGATTTCGTGTTCAACGTGGAGGCAGTCAAGCTCAAACGACAGGTAATTGCGCCCTATACGGATGACAATGGTCAGCCAAAAGACTGGGACGAGACGCACACAGGCCGGTTTCGGTTGACTCACCCTTCTAACCTCTGGGTAGACTTAACCGTGCCATTCTGGTCGATGTCTGAAAATACCGATCATCCCACACAAAAGCCTGAAAAATTGCTGGCAAAAGTCATTCTCGCCAGCACCAACGAAGGAGCAGTGGTTTTTGATCCTTTCTTAGGCTCAGGAACCACCTCAGTGGCAGCCAGGAAACTCAACCGGCACTATATTGGGGTCGAAATGGACGAGCATTACTGTTGCCTGGCAGAGAAGCGATTGGAAATGGCTGCGAACGATAAGAACATTCAGGGTTACAGCGGGGGTGTCTTCTGGGAGCGGAATACACTGGCCCTGCAAAAACAGGCGGAAATTGAGTCGGAGCCAGAAGTTGGTGTAAATCAGCCTCGTCTGCTTTGAACGTTCATCTGCTCAAGAAGAGGCAGCACGTGAAGAGTCGCATATTCGCCGAGAATATCTACCGAGTTCTGGAAATCAAAGTCAAAGACCTGCTCAATGCTCATGAGGATTTTTTGTCCCCCATGACCGCCAACAGCCCACGAGCGACAGGTGATGCTATTCAGGATATCCTGGCGAGGCGTTTCGGTGATATTTTGGGCGATTTGTCTGCTGTGTATTCGTCAGAGTTTGCCCGCCGGGCTATGGCTGATCTTGCTTTCACGGATAAAGACGGTTTTTACTATGTGGTGGATGTTAAAACACATCGCGCCGATACCCGTTTTAATATGCCAAATCTGACTTCAGTTGAGCGGCTCACAAGATTTTACGAAGATGATAAGAACTATTTCTGTATCCTGATGGTCAGTTATCAATTACAGGCTACACGAGCAGTTATAGCTGATGTCAAATTTGTTCCTATCGAATTCTTAAGCTGGGAATGCCTGACAATCGGGGCATTGGGTTGGGGCCAAATTCAGATCGCAAACTCAAATCATATTGTTCTTGTTCCGCAGAACTCACGAAAAAACTGGATGCTTGAATTGTGTGATATTATGCTGGCATTCTATCCAAGAGAGATTGCAAAAATTCACGAGCGAATAGAACGGTTCGAGCAAATCAAAGCGTATTGGTCTTCCAGAACGGAAAATTCATGAACTCCCTGCCGCTGCTGGCCGATGTGCTGACGGGGTAGGGTCAGCCCTCAAAAATGCGGGCAACAGCGATCTCGATACCCAGGAGTGGAGATCGAAACGACTGGCCCGACCAGAACTCGCCTGTGCGCTGGAACTGTGCGAAAACCTCGACGGACTGGTAAACCGGGTCAATAATCCAGTATTCTCGGACCTGGTACTGGCGGTAGAGTTCAAACTTCTGGCCGCCTTCCTTATCACGCTGTGCGGTGGTAGGGGACAGCACCTCCACGACCAGATCAGGCGGCCCCTGCCAGCGGTTATCCGGGCGCAGGGCACAATCGGATTCCGGCGCAACCCAGAACACATCGGGCTGCACCGTGTCGTCACCGAGGTAGACATCCATCGGTGCGATGCGGGTGCGGCCCTGTGGAGCAGTCGTTCTGAGCAGAAGAGCAGTATTCAGCACCACATCCTGATGCGGATCAACCGGCGAATCCACGTAGACGACTCCATGAATATGCTCAATAATCGCTTCGTTGGTTTCCGGCAGGGCGCGGAATGTCCGGGTGTCCATCCGCCTGCCGGTCATTTCCAGTAAGTTCCGCAGGGTCATAGAGCGATCATCCTTGTTTACTGTCCCCATCATAAAGACAATCCGCCTGTCTGTCGAATCACCGGTGGGGCAGGGGGCATTCGCGCAAAGCTTAATTGAACAATTCCCCAGGCTCACGATAAGCTAATAATAACAATATGTCGCAGGGCACAAGAACAGGGTATACTGCGGCGAATGTAACGAGAGGTTTTTGATGAGCAGCAACGACGCCACCAACCACCCCCCCCTGCGCGCCGGGATGTACTGCTGGGCCGGGCCGGGCACAGAGCGGATGATCCGCCTCAAGTATCCGCAGCATGACATTGATCAGCCGAGCGTGTGGCGATCCTACGATTACGACCAGCTTCAGCAGGCCAAAGAGAAACTTGGCACAACCGATGCCTGGGTGAGCTACTCCTGGGGTTTTTCTGAGCAGACGGAACAGGACGATTACGAATTTCTGCGCCAGCGCTTGCAGAACTTCCAGCGCATCGGCATCCGAACCCATGCCTATGTGCAGGGCACGAATCTGGTCTGGAAGGAACATCAGGACGCCGATTATTACTGCCGGGACTATCGGGGCCGCCTGATCCCGTATCATCGCGGGCGCAAGCTGACCTGTCCCAACAACCCGGCCTTTCGCGCCTACATCCATCGCAAAGTCGGGCTGGCGCTGCAAGAAGAAGTTGACGGCGTGTTTGTCGATAACATGCACTTCGGCCTGTTCCCGCTGATGCTCGGCAAAAATCGCGCCACGTTTTTTGGCTGTTCCTGCCCGCACTGCCAGGCCCGTTTCAAGCGCGAAAACGGCGCAGCCATCCCCAGCCTGTTCCAGCTTCATTCCGATGTGTTTGCCGATTATGTGGATTTTCGCGTGCGCAGCCTGATGGACCTGGTGCGCGAACTGGCCGATCAGGTTCACGCCGCCGGCAGGGAATTCGGAACCAACAGCTTTGACCCCCGGCTGGAACCACGCATCTTTTACGGTACAGACATGCACGAACTGGCGCAGGTTCAGGATTATCTGCTGTTCGAGAATCACTGGCTGCCGTCCAAAAAACGCTCCAACGCCTATCTGCAACCACTGGTGGAAGCGCTCCCCAGACCGGTGTTTGTGGTCAGCTATCACCGGGGCATTGGGCGGGAGCGGCATTATTCGCAGGCGGACTTCGACGCGGTGTTTACCGAGAGCCAGGCCATCGGCTATGTGCCGTGCTACAAGGCCAGCGAATACACCACAAAAGGGGTGTGGCACAACCTGCGGCTGGAAGAATTGCAGCCGGTTCGCCGGGTGGATGATCCGCGCCGGAAGGTGTCCGTTCGGGTGGACAAACTGCCCCAGCTTCCCGGCGGCGCGTGGCTGCGGCATGTCTATAACCGCTTTTATGTCCCGGCCATGCGCGGCTATTATGAAAGCAAACTGGCGCGGCGCAGCTTCGGCTGGTTATATCACCGGCTGGCGCGTTAGCGCACACTTTTGTTACCTGCCTGATTTCAGCCGTTGAGTTGACCATCGCGCTCAAAATCCGGTATGATGCAAATACTTTTACCTCCCAATCAGAGCATTGATTTATTTGAAAGATTACGTCCGTCATTACAGGAGTTTGGATCGTGACCGAACGGCAGCCGAAACGCGCCAACCCAACCCACGCCTCCTCCCGTCACCCGCACCAGACCGCGCCGCATTCCCCGCAGGCGGTCAGTATTGTGAAACTTCAATCGGTTATCGGCAATCAGGCCGTCCAGCGTGTCTTTCTGGGATCGCTCCTGCTGGCTTCGTCGGCTGTCGCGGCCACCCTGAGCAAGCGGGTGCTGGAGTTTGTGGAGCAGGGGCAGACGCGGCTGACGGCGGATTATGTCAACCCGATTCTGGCTGACATTTCCGGCAGCAGTGAACTGCAAAGCGCCTATCAGAAAGCCATCGGTGAAATCCAGATGGCCGACCCGGAGGCGCAGCAGGGCGTGATTGACCGGCACGCCAGCGCCATTATGCGCCAGCTCGAAAATCAGTTTGTCAACGACCCGAAGGCTTCGACCCTTGATCTGCTCTCGCCAGAAGATCGCAAAAAGTACAGGGACTTCAAGTGGGGTGAGTTCGACTTTCCGGGGGATAAGGCCGGCAGTCCCAGAAAAGGGGCGAACGAAGGGCGCGCGGTGGGCATGGCGAATGCGATGGACGATCTGTTCCCCGAAAAGCGGGTCAATATCCGCACCGAGAAGCAGCCGCACGGCATCGTCACCAAAAGCGAGTTTAAAAGCTCGGCAACCCTGCGCGAGTTTATCAAGAGTGAACTGGTTCCTGTGCCGGACGAGCCGGGTGAAAAGTTAAATGCCGCCGCCGCCGAGGCCTTTGTGCGCATGAGAGAGGCTGCTGCCGAAGACGGAATCACCCTCAAACTGAAGGACAGCCATCGCAAGCCTGAAGTTTCAGAAGCGCGGGCCGAGAAGGCCGGTAACAAATCGGCCATTGCGGATTTTTCGGCCCATAACCTGGGGCTGGCGATTGATCTGAAGATGAGTCATGGCAAGCAGCGCTTCAAGGAAGTGCGCACCACACCCATGCAGAACGTCGTGGATATGCGTAAGTCCGCTGTGCATAAATGGCTGTTTCTCAATGCCGACAGTTTCGGCTGGTATCCCTATCAGAATGAACCCTGGCACTGGGAATATAACCCGCCGGGATTCAAGGAACAGTTTGACGCCCGCGCCGCCGGTTACTGGCTGGGGCAGGAACTGCTCAAGTGGCTGGAAGATTAGCACCCGCTTTGCAGCAGGCTGCCGTTGTCACGGTCATCAGCTGCCTGCCTGCCGCGCCGCCGAACAGAACCTGCTGCTTCCACTTAGTTCGCATGGGGCCGGTCTTCACGACGGCTCCATTTTGTTTGTATAATCGCGGCCATTCGCCACAGAGGAGGTATGGATTCATGGTCGTCATCATCACCGCAGAACGTCCCGACACCCCTGATGCCGCCGCACTCATCACCGAACTTGAAGCCGTCCTTGAACCCCTGTACCCGCAGGAAAGCCGGCATGGGCTGGCTGTCGAGCAGTTGATCGCCGAAGGGGTCCCGTTTTTTGTCCTGCGCTCTGAAGGCACAGCGGCGGCCTGTGGCGGTGTGAAACTGTTCGGCACAGCCTATGGCGAAATCAAACGGATGTACGTGCGGCCTCAGTTCCGGGGGCAGGGGTTCGCCAAACTGATGCTGAATCATCTGGCCGATTTTACGTTGGCCCAGGGGATCACACTGCTTCGGCTGGAAACGGGCATTCACCAGCACGAAGCCATTCGTTTATATGAGCGGATGGGCTTTCAGCGCGTCGGCCCGTTTGGAGATTACTGGGACGACCCGCTCAGTATTTTCTACGAGAAATCGCTCGCGCAGTAAGGATCAATCCCCCGGTTCTGCCGGGCATTTGCAGGCTGATAAATTCCTCATGATAAGGGTGATTATCATAGAGTAATGGGTCAGGAAGGGCTGTAAAGCGCTATTGTATGTTTTTATGGATCAGGCAGAGGACTTATCAGCTTCCATCATATTAGGTGCGCGATCACCGGCTGTCCCGCTGATAACGACCCACGCGGACAGCTTCACACCCGCAGACTGTGAAAACAGAAGCCCGCGCTGAAAGTCCAAACCACAGAAAACACGGGGATCAGCCGCAGCCCAGCCTCGGCCTCCCCTACCCTATCGCGCGCACAAGCGTGTCATGAATGGTCCGGCGGAATTCATAGAAGCCCGTGAAGGATCGCCCATAATAAACGGCGTTGGTCAGTGTCACGATCACCAGCCGCCGCTCCGGTTCAATCCACAGGGAATTGCCGGTATACCCGGTATGCCCGTAGGTGTTCTCGCTCAACAGATCACCGGCGGACGCGCCCACCCGCGCTTTGATATGCCAGCCGAGTCCCCGGCGCATGTCGTCGGTTTCGGCATGTTCCTGTTTCGCCAGCCGCATGACTTCCACTGGAATTTGCAGCCGCTCGTCTTCATCCAGCCAGGCCTGCCCAAGCGCCGCCACATCGCGGGCGGTGGAGAACAACCCGGCGTGACCGGCCACCCCCCCTACCCCGCCGGCATTCTCGTCGTGGACCTCGCCCCACACACGCCGCCTGCGCCAGTGGGCATCCTCTTCGGTAGGGTGAATGTGACGGCGATCCCGCCCGCTGCGCACCGGATTGAAGGTGGGCGATTCCAGCCCCAGGGGTTCCAGCACGCGCGCCTGAATCGCCTCGTCCAGTTCCATGCCGCTCAAGCGCCGCACCGCCTCGCCCAGCAGCAGCAGACCCAGGTCGCTGTAACGCACTACCCCGCCCGGCTCGCCGACAAAGGGGTACTGGCAGATGGCGCGCAGTCCACGCTCCCAACGGGTATAGCGCGATACTGGCTCTGGCTCATCCGGCGGCGCAGGGACCGGCCCGGCGGCTTCATAGACCGAGCGCCAGGGAGCCAGCCCGGAGGTATGCGTCAGCACATGCCGCAGGGTCACGCGGCGCGGGTCCACCATGACACCCCGCAGCGCTTCAGGAACCGGCTGCGGCACATGCGTGTGGGGGTCCTGCCCGCCATCCACCGGGCGCGGGCCGGACTCTCCAAATTCAGGGATGATCTCGGCCAGCGGCGTGTCGAATTCAAGCGCCTTTGCGTTCAGCAGGGCCAGCAGGGCCGTCACCGTAAAAATCTTGGTGATCGAAGCTAGGTCGAATAACGTATCCGTCTGTGAGGGGGTCTCAGAATCGATCTGTCCCCAGGCATTATGCAAGCATACTTCGCCATTTTTCAGCACAAACAGCGTGATTCCGGGGAAAGTGCGCCCCACATTCTCCAGCACCACCCGGTCAACCGCCTGCAGCGCCATTGTTTCCATCTGTCTGACAGGCTGGCCGCTGG
>CAZKIB010000143.1:8770-12272 GCA_964552425.1 uncultured Anaerolineaceae bacterium
TAGATCAAACCTAAACGCGCTTTTTCCGCTTCGAGCATCCTCTGCTGGCGCAGCACCCGCTCTGGCACGATGCGCTCACGCGGCTGGGTGGGCTGGAAATCGAAGCGTTCGACGCCGAGCGCGTTGAGAACCGACTGCTCCACCAGCGAAAACTCATCCGGGTTGGCGCGGTTAAAGTTCATCGGCTCGTTCAGAAAGATAGTCGGGTTGGTGATAAAACGCGGGCGGCCCGACGGATTCTGCGACGAAGCGTGCAGCATATACGGGTGCAGCAGCACCACATCGCCGGCGTTCCCGGTCAGTTCAATAAATTCCCGGCACTCATGAATCAGATGTGAACCTGTCGAAACCGGGCTTTCTCTGGTCGGCAGAATACCTTCCGGGTGCGCCGCCAGATGCCGGGCCACCAGCGGAACCGAATCAGTGGCTGCGAACGTGCCGCCGCTGCGGGGCAGAATATCCGACCAGATGACGATGGTCAGCAGGCCCTGTTCCGGGCTGTCCAGAAAATGCCGGAAAAAGTCGCCGTCTTTATGCCAGCCGCCCGCCGCCGCCGAGGGTTCGCGGTAGGGTTCATCTGCGCCCAGCTTCAGGTTGAGGATGAAGCTGTCGCCCCAGGTCGCCTTTTCCGGGTCGATCCGTTCCTCGCCACCCAGCACTTCGCACATTGCAGCCCAGGCTTTGGGGGCCAGTTCAGAGATCGGGAAACGATTCATCGCCGGCATGTGGATGATGGGTTGTTCCCAGGTGGCGGGGTCGTCGGGGTCATAACCGAGCCGTTCCCATGCCAGCGCCGTGTATTTTTCGGTGATCTCACGGGGGATAGCCTGCTCTACCACCAGATACCCCTTGTTGAGAAAACTGTCGATCTGCTGTTCGCTAAGCACTTTATAGGTTTTCGCCATGCCATAAACTCCTTCAGTTTTCGATGAAATGCCACAGCCCGTTAGCGATCAGTGGTCAGCTTTTAACTCGAAACCAACAGCCGAAAGTCTTTAGTCCATAGTCGATAGTCAAACTGGTTCCGCTAAAAGCGAAAACGGCTCCTCAGCTTCCCCAGTATATCCCTAACGGAACCCGCTACCCATAGACCCGGAACGATTGGCTCTGCGAGCGAAAAGCCTGAAGGTTCGCCTCCCACCCGGTTGTCAGATCAGCGATGGGACTGCCCGCGTCAATCTGCCGACGATAAATCGACGAACCGGTCAGCCGGTCAAAGTGATAGACACCCCCCTGCTCAACCCCATCTGTGCCCGGCGGCAGCCATTGAAACTCATCGGGGTACAGGTCGTGAATCACTTGCAGAATGCCCAGCCAGGTTTCGACAGGCCGCCAGCCAGACAGATCGGCCAGATGCACCTGCACGCCGCCGCAGTCCTGCCCGGCCCATTTGCTGGCGGATGGCCGGAAGGTGTGCGGACGAAAGCGCGCGCCGCCCCACCCTGCCCCATTAAGCGCAGCGGCCAGCGCAAACGAGTCAATCCAGGGCGCGCCGACGATTTCAAAGGGCAGCGCTGTCCCCCGCCCCTCTGACAGATTGGTCCCCTCCACCAGACACGCGCCTGGATACTGCCACAGGGTGCTGAGATGCGGCATATTCGGCGACGGTGGAACCCATGTCAAACCGGTTTCGGCCCAGGTCATCCCACGCCGCCAGCCCTCGCAGGGAATCACGGCCATATCGGCAGGGGTCGGGTTCCAGATCGTGTTGAACATCTGCGCCAGTTCACCGAGTGTCAGCCCATGTACCACCGGAACGGGCACGCGCCCGACGAACGAGGCCAGTCCGGGTTCCAGCAGCGGCCCCACGACCTGTTCCCCGCCAAGCGGATTGGGCCGGTCCAGAATCAGCACGCGGACCCCGTGTTCGCCGGCGGCTTCCAGCAGGTGCGTAACGGTCCAGGCGAAGGTATAGTAACGCACACCGATGTCCTGAATATCGCACACAAGGCAGTCCAGCCCGCGCAGCATGTCGGCAGTGGGCTGGTAGTGACCGCCATACAGGCTGTAGACCGGCAGCCCGGTACGTGGGTCGGTCTGGTGGTGGATTGTTTCGGCATCCGGCGCGGCCCCGGCAAAACCATGCTCCGGCGAGAACAATGCCACGACGTTCACGCCCGGCGCATGAGTGAGCAGCCAGTAGGCGCTGACCAGCTCCCGATTCACGGCGCTGAGGTTGGTCATCAGGCCGGCGCGCTGTCCGCGCAAATCGGCATAAGCGCGTAAATGAAGAACATCCAGACCCGTATTCACTGCCATTTTTCCGCTGTGTGATCGTTTCCGGCTATAATATCGGGCATTTGACGAAAGGCAATTATGAGGAGCGATGGAAACACGCCCGAAAATCCTGCTGGTTGACGATGACGACTCGATCACCGCGACTCTTACCACCTTCCTCAGACTGTCAGGTTTTGAGGTCGCTGTCGCCCAGAATGGGGAGCAGGCGCTGGAGAGCGTAAACATTTACCGGCCAGATATGATTGTACTGGATGTCCTCATGCCCCGGTTGGATGGGCGCGAGACTCTGCGGCAACTACGCAGCCAGGGCAATTGGACTCCGGTGATTCTGCTCACACAGATCAGCGGAACAGCCGAACGCATCATGGCGCTGGATGAGGGGGCCGATGATTACCTCAACAAACCCTTCGATCCACAGGAACTGGTGGTGCGTGTCCGGGCCGTACTGCGGCGCACACAGCCCGGCCGGCGTTCCCTCAATGCTGCCGAGCGTCTGGTGTGCGACAACCTGGTTCTGGACCGGAACTCTCGGCGAATCCGGCTGACAGGACAGGAAGTGGCGCTGACCCCCAAAGCCGCGTCCATGCTGGAATTTCTGATGCTGCACGCCGACGAGATGATTACCCGTGAACGCCTGCTGGATGCGGTCTGGGGCTGGGAAAGCGCGGTGGGTGAACGGGTGGTGGATACGCGCATCGCCGAACTACGCAAAGCGCTGAATGACGACCCCGCCAATCCCCGCTACATCGAAACAGTGCCGGGCACTGGTTATCGGTTTATTGGGGTGGTGATCGAAGGATGATCCACCACAAGTGGATTGGTATCCTGCTGCCGGCCGGCCTCGGGTTGGCCGGGCTGTCCCTGCTGCTGCGCGTCAGCGTGCTGGATTCGGCCATCGACTTTCCCGGTGACCTGGACCTGCTGATTTTTCTGCTCGGCCTCAGCCTGGCGATTTTTGCTTCGGCAAACCTGGTGGTACGCGAGGTGCTGGAACGCTTGCGCCAGCAGAGTGTCGAACTGGCCCGCCAGCAGGCCCTGGCCGAACACCGCCGTTTCCTCAACCGTCTGGATCATGAACTGAAAAATCCACTGACCGCCCTGCACGCCGGGCTGGGCAGCCTGGCAATCACCCTGGCGGATACCCCACAGCGTGCGCTGGTAGAAACACTCGAAGCCGAAACGCAGCGCCTCAGCCGGCTGGTCACCAACCTGCGCAAGCTGACCGAATTGGAAACCCTGCCCCTCGAAGTCCGCCTGATCGATT
>CAZKIB010000143.1:12307-17511 GCA_964552425.1 uncultured Anaerolineaceae bacterium
GGAAGCGGATCCGATTACATCCAGCGGGCGCAAACTGGAAATCGAACTGCCCGAACGCTGGCCGCTCATCATTGGTGACCCGGACCTGCTGCTGCTTATGCTGCACAATCTGCTGGACAACGCCCGCAAATACACCCACCCTGGCGACACGATTACTCTTCAGGTCAGGGTGGATGACGGTGATCTGTTGATCGTTGTCAGGGACACCGGCATTGGTATCCCGCCGGGAGAAATTCCGCTGGTCTGGGAAGACCTGTATCGCGGCCAGCAGGTGCGCGAAATTCCTGGCAGCGGAATCGGTCTCACACTGGTCAAGACCATCATTGAGCGCCATTACGGCCAGGTCAGCCTGGAAAGCGCGCCAGGGGCCGGAACCACCGTCTATGTCCGCCTGCCTGTCGCCTGATATACCAGAACTGTCACACCCTGTTACAGAATCTGGATCATCCTGTCACACTGGCCTCATTTCAGACTGGTAAGCTGAGATCAGTAGAATTGTAGACAACCATTGTGGAGACAGGCTTATGATGAAGATAATCAAAATCGTGATTGCCCTGGTCGTCATCGCAGGAGTCGCTTACTGGGCTTATGATTCCGTCCGTGAACAATCGGTTTCCGGGTCGGAAATTGAAATGGTCGCCAACAACGGCAACGTGGTCACGATCAGTCACAGTGCCGACGTGTCGATCCCGCTGGAAATGACCGCGCGAGCCAGCTTCGGCTACAGCAGCAGCAACCCTGATCTGGGTGGCAGCCCAACACGGGAAGGCACGGGCCGGGACGCGGTGTATAAACATGTGGTTGAGCTTCCCTCCGGGAGTTCGGACTTCCGCATCACACGCGGTTCCAACATCACCTTTGCGGTCAGCGCTGGCGAATCCGTTGATGCGGTTCTCACCCCGCAGAGTCCTGACGCGGCGCGCACCACCCTGATTGTCGCCGGAGTGGTTATGCTGGCTGCGCTCTATTTTATCTCTGGCACACTCGAACACCGCTGGCTCAAAACCCTGCGTCAGAAGCTTACCAGCAGAGGCACGGCAGCGTCACCTGCTTCCTCAGCAAGCGAAGCACGAAACTAGATACGCGAGTCTCCTTTGGTTTCCGGCCTCTGACCCTCATCCCGAACAGCTTCGCTCTACCTCCCGTAGTATGTTCGGGATGAGGGGAATGAGTTCGGAAAACGCAGCCTGACGTTCCATCACGGTCAGGCTATTTTTGTTCCCAGACACGGTTACAATAGAGTCAATGTTTAGCCGCAGAGGCTGCCTGATCCATGAAAAAGACACTGCTGAGTTTGCATACATTGCCTGATCGTATCATGACGATTATTCTGGTGGTCTTTATCATTGTTATCGCTTTGCTGACATTCTCTATGATACGTCACGCTGAGTTGCAGCAGGTGGCTGATGAAAGCGGCCTGGTGCTGCTGGACAACGTGGAAGAATTACAGGAAAAGACGGACGAATTGCAGGACAGTATTGACCAGCTGCGCACAGATAACGTAGAAGCGGACAACCTGGAAACGATAGAACAGCAGCTTGACACCCTTGATGAGCAGTTGGAGCAGATCGAACAAACTGTGGACGAGGTTGTGCCTGCTCTGACAGAAATTGCGCCCGCGAATCTCGAAACTACCCCCGAAGTGATCCAGGATGAAATTCACTGGTTGTTCACCGCTGCCGCCTGGCTGATTGGTATCACCAGCGTAATCGTTGCCATCGTCGCATTTATTGTTTTCAACCCCTTCCGCACCCGGCAGAAGCGCCGCCTTGTATCCGAGTATCCTCCGCTGGATACCAAGACACGCGAATTACCCTGATACTGGCGTCATGATTACAATAGGGGCAAAAGGAGCAGATACGACATGACAACCTGGATGCTGGTCGAGGATGAGCCGGATTTGCACGAGATGTTGCAGCACATGATCGAAGGCATTGGGCATCAGGTGCTGGGCTTTACGGATGGAGAGGAAGCGCTGGACTGGATTAACCTGCTGGACAGGGGCGAAGTCCACGCGAATCACCCGGAACTGGCGCTGATCGATATTCGCCTGCCGGGGAACATCGGTGGGCCGGACGTGGCCGCGCGCCTGCGGCAGAGCCAACATCTCCGGGATATGGCGGTGGTGCTGATGACTGCTTACCGGCTGTCGGCGGAAGACGAAACCCGCATTCTCAACTACGCCATGCCGGACATGATGCTTTACAAACCGCTGCCCGCCTTTCATATTTTCCGCCGCAAACTGGAGGATTTACTGATGTGATGGTGGACAGTGAGCCAGCAATAATCAGCCCCAGCGAAAAGGACTTTTTATGAGCGTTAAATTTGGATTAGGACTGCTGGCCGGGCCGCCCAAAGGCCAGATCAGCAAGTGGATGGATGACCTCGATGCCGCGCTGCCGCAAATAGCCGGTCACTTCGAAAGCCTGTGGATGACCGATCATTTCTTCTGGGAGGATAACCCGACCCACGAAGCCTGGACGGTGATGGCGTACATGGCAGCGCGCTGGCCGCAGTTCAAAATCGGGCCGATGGTGCTGGGCCAGAGCTACCGTAACCCCGCCCTGCTGGCGAAGATGGCCGCCACCCTGCAAACCCTGAGCGGCGGGCGCTTCATTATGGGCATTGGGGCGGGCTGGAAAGAGGACGAATATCGCGCCTATGGCTTCCCCTACCCGCGCCCCGGCATCCGTATCGAACAGTTGCAGGACACGCTCGAAATCTTCAAACGCATGTGGACCGAACCCGACCCGGTCACGTATCAGGGCAAACACTACCAGATCGTGGATGCTTACTGCCAGCCCAAACCGGACCCGGTTCCGTCGGTCATCGTGGGCGGCGGCGGTGAAAAGACCATGCGGCTGGCGGTGCAGTATGCGGATGGCTGGAATCTGTCGGACGCCAGTCTCGAAAAGTACACCGGACGGCTGGACATTCTGCGGCAGCACTGCGCGGACCTGGGCCGTGACCCGGCTACGCTGGAACTGTCGTGGTTCGGGCGGCTGGCGGTGGGTAAAACCGAAGCCGAAGCGCTGGCCCTCAGCAGCGGCCGCTGGAACAAGACGAATGCTTTTGTGGGCACACCGCAGGAATGTGTCGAACTGATGCAGCCGTTTGTCGCAGCGGGCGTGCGTTACTTCATGCTGGAAGTGCTGGGCCTGCCCGACCCGGCCATCATCGACAGGGTGCTGAACGAGGTGCTGCCCGCCGTCAGCCGCCCCTGAGCGCTGCCCTGTGCGCCTGCTGCGTCAAAGCTTTTAGGCTGATGTGACTTTGCATTTGCCGCCTTTCTTCGGGATAATCGGGCGTCACACCGCCGCACAGCGCAGGGAGACAGAGACAATGAGTGTACCAACCACCGACAAATTCAGCGCTTTAAGTGCCGACATCCGGCTGCTGGGCAATCTGCTCGGTCAGATTATCCGCGAACAGCACGGTGATGCGGCCTTTGATCTGGTGGAACAGATTCGCGCCACCGCGATAGCGCGCCGTGACCAGGCGGATAACGGGCACATTCATGATCTGGCGGATACTATTCGGGACCTTGATCTGGAAGCGCGCCAGGTGCTGATTAAGGCCTTCAGCAACTACTTCCAGTTGATTAACATCGCCGAAGACCAGCAGCGCGTGCGGGTGCTGCGCGAACGCGAAGCCAGCGGCCGGCTGGACGAATCCGTCGATGATGCCATCCGTTCGCTGTTTGAAGCCGGCCTGAGCGCGGACGAGATGAAACAACTGTTTGACCAGCTTCGCGTGCGGCTGGTGCTGACCGCGCATCCTTCCGAAGCCAAGCGCAAGGAGGTGCTGCTCAAGCTGCGGGCGATGGCGGATATGATGGCGCTGCGGGACCGGCAAAAACTGCTGCCGCGTGAACAGCAGACTATGGAAGACCGGCTCAAAGAGGAAATCGAGGAACTCTGGCAGACCTCTACCACCCGCTCCACCCGCAAGACCGTCGCCGATGAGGTCGATTTTGGCCTGTACTTCCTCACCTCCACGATCATGGATGTGGCGCTGGATATTTATGACGACATCGAACGCAGCCTGAACAAATACTATCCCGGCGAGGACTGGTCACAGCCGCAGGGTCTGCTGCGCTACGCCTCATGGATCGGCGGAGACCGCGACGGCAACCCGAATGTCACCTCAGATGTCACCTTGCAGACGCTCCGAACTCAGCACGAAGCAGCGCGGCAGGTTTATTTGCAGGAGGTCGCTTTGCTGCGCGAACACCTGACTCATTCAGATGAGGAGGTCGGGTTTTCTCACCCGCTGCGCCGGGCCGTCAGCGAAACCGGCTATCCCGAAGACCAGTACCCCGGCGAGTGGTATCGCAAACAGATGGACATCATCGGCAACAAACTGAAAGCTGACGAATACCGCGACAGCCGGGAACTGCTGCACGACCTGCTGCTGATCGATGAAAGCCTGCGCCAGAACCGGGGCGAACATGTCGCCAACGGCGCGCTGCGGCGGCTGATCCGCAAAGTGCGCCTGTTCGGCCTGCATCTCATGCCGCTGGACATCCGCGAAGATGCCCGGTTACAAATCGCGGCGCTGGACGAATTGTTTCGCCATTACGGGATTGTCGAAAGTTACGCCCAACTGCCGGAAGAAGACAAGCAGGCCCTTCTCACACGGGAAATCCACAACGCCCGCCCTTTCTTTCCGGTGGATGCCAGCCGCTTTTCCGAGATCACGCAGCGCGTGATTGCCACCTGGCGCATGATCGCCGAGGCGCACCGCCGCTACAGCCCCATCGTGATCGACACGGTGATTGCCAGCATGAGCCAGCAGCCCAGCGATGTGCTGGCGATGCTGCTGATGGCAACGGAGGTCGGCGTGCAGGATGATCTCGAACTGGCTCCCCTGTTCGAGACGATTGACGACCTGTACAACGGCGCAGAGATCATGAAGGTGCTGTTCAAGAATGAGGCGTACTGGCAGCATCTCGAAACACGTGGCAAACGCCGGGGCCGCCACCAGCAGATCATGATCGGTTATTCCGACAGCAGCAAGGACGGCGGCTATCTGGCCTCCAACTGGCATCTGTACCGGGCGCAGCAGATTCTCACGGAAGTCTGCGAGGCGCACGGCGTCTCCTTGCAGTTGTTTCACGGGCGCGGCGGCAGCATCGGGCGCGGCGGCGGGCCAACCAACCGGGCGATTCTTTCGCAGCCGCCCTCGTCGCTCAAAGGCGGCAT
>CAZKIB010000144.1:0-1645 GCA_964552425.1 uncultured Anaerolineaceae bacterium
CCTCGCCGTTGATGTCCGCCACCGCGACGATCTCCGCGCCTTCGATCTTGCTGTAATTATTCAGGTGATGCTTGCCGATCTGCCCGACGCCGATCACGCCGATGCGCACTTTATCTGTCATCAATGTATTCCCTTTCTAAAAAGACAAAAATTAACGCAAAGAGGCAGAGTCGCAAAGCAGCAAAGTGTGATTCCCTTTTTTATCCGTTTGCCTCTTCGCTGGATACTTTATTTTGAGTGCAAAGCCCGCTCGATCAGCGCGGCGGTTTTTGTAATCGCGCCATATTCATCGCCATCACGCGGGACACTTTCGATGCCCCACACGCCATCGTAACCCGTGTCCACCAGCATCCGCACCACCTGCGGAATATCGACTGTCGGGTCACTACCATCGGCGTCAAAGGCAAAGGTCTTGACATGCACCGCGCGGGCATAGGGCGCGCACAGTTCCCAGCCCTGCTGCTGCATCCCCTCGGCCCAGTTGTTGGTGTCGAACAGCAGGCCCAGGCCCGCCACCGCGTTGAGCAGTTTAATGACATTCGCAGGGATTTTAGTCGGCCCCCAGTGATTTTCGACCAGCACCTCAATATCTTTATCCCCCGCCCGGCGGATCAGGTCGGCATACCCCGCGACGATGATTTCCAGCACATCGTCGGGCATGTCTTCCGGCCCGCCCGCGTCAATGCGCACCTGCGCCGCGCCCAGCTTTTCGGCCACATCCAGCCAGCGGTAGGCCGCTGCCCGGTTGATCTGCCGTTTTTCCGGCTCTGGCTCATAAATGTGCGCGCCATCCACTGCCAGACAGCCGAACGGCAGCCCGGCCTCATCCGCCGCTGCCTTCACCCGCGCCAGATACTCGTCGTTCTGCGCGGAGAACTGCGCGTTTTCCGGGTCGCGCCCGCCGCGAATCACGGCATCCTCATCTTTCAGCGCCGCGAGATGGGCGTTCCAGGGGTCAAGCTGGCACGCGCCGAGCCGTCTGGAATCCGCGATGTAGCCGAACATATCCTGCTTACCCTCCGCCAGCAGCCGGTGAAAACTGAACGATGCGATACTGAAATTCAACATGGAGCCTCCGGGAATTGAATGCTGTCATCGCACAATTGAATGACGTATTCGTGCTGAAATGCTGGCCGGCTGAAAAGCTGAACAGCGGTCTGCTCAATCTTACCCCGGACAGGCACAAAAAACCGCGCTATAATGCCCCGCTGCGTTAAGCATCGATTTAACTGCTTCAAATAAATTTCTTACAGCACAGCGTTACTCTCTTCGCCGGTCTTCATCTGTCGTTGTGCAGAGAAGGGAAACAGCAGGCATGATAGAAGTTGATCAACTGACCAAACGCTACGGCGGTGTGACTGCCGTCGATGCCATTTCGTTTACGGCCCGGCCCGGTCAGGTCACGGGTTTTCTGGGGCCAAACGGCGCGGGCAAAACCACCACGATGCGGATGCTGACCGGCTTTATGCCGCCGACATCCGGCAGGGCGATTGTCGCCGGGCACGATGTCTTTGAAGACAGCATGGCCGTGCGCCAGCGCGTCGGCTATCTGCCGGAAAATGTGCCGCTCTACCGGGATATGACCGCGCTGAACTACCTGATGTTTATCGCCGAAGTGCGCGGCATTCGGGATCGACGCAGCCGG
>CAZKIB010000144.1:1732-4885 GCA_964552425.1 uncultured Anaerolineaceae bacterium
GCGTGGCGATGGCCCTCATTCATCACCCGGAAGTGCTGATTCTGGACGAGCCGACGATTGGCCTGGACCCGTTTCAGGTGCTGGAACTGCGCGACCTCGTGAAGGAACTGGGGCGCGACCATACCGTCCTGTTCAGCACGCACATCCTGTCCGAAGCCGAACAGGTCTGCGATAACGTGGTCATCATCAATCGCGGGCAGATCATGGCGCAGGGGTCGCCGCTGGAACTGCGCGGCCAGCTTGAAAGTGGTCGCCCGGTGATCGTGCGGGTGGACGCGCCGCCGGAAAGTGTGCTGCCAGTTATTCAGGCCCTTCCAGTGGTGGGGCAGGCTGAGATCACGCTGGACGGCATCACCGCCACACCTTCCCGGCCCGAAGTGGACCCGCGCCCGGACATCGCCCGCGCCGTCACCGAACGCGGCTGGAACCTGATGGAGCTGCGCTCTGTAGCGGTGACTCTGGAAGAGATCTTCCTCGAAGTCGCCGGCATGGGCCGCCAGACCGCCGAAGCTGAAGCAACCGGCGAAACTTTACCCGAAAGCGAGGTGGCGCATGAGTAAGATCATGGCCGTGTTCAAACGCGAGGTCGCGCTGTATTTCCGCTCGCCCATCGCCTATGCCATTTCATTCGCGCTGCTGCTGTTCCTGGGGATGCTGTTCAACAGCTTTATTGCTCAGGCCAACGGCTCCTTCCCGGCGGATGCCGGCTTCGCGCCCAATCTGCTCACCTTTCTGATGTTTCTCATCGCGCCTCTGCTGACCATGCGGCTGATCGCCGAGGAAACCCGCGAAGGCACGCTGGAAGTGCTGATGACGCTGCCAATGAACGAAAGCCAGTTTATCATCGGCAAG
This sequence comes from uncultured Anaerolineaceae bacterium, assembly GCA_964552425.1. Lineage (GTDB taxonomy): Bacteria > Chloroflexota > Anaerolineae > Aggregatilineales > Phototrophicaceae. The sequence goes on from CAZKIB010000144.1 coordinate 2,585, forward strand.
TTCCTGGCGGCCTGGGCCTACTACACGGTGCTGCTGCTGCTGTCGGTGGCCTACTACTGGCTGCTGACTCTGGTCGGCTTTCCCGATCAGGGCGTGGCTTTTGGCGCTTATTTTGGCGCGTGGCTGTACGGCGGCGCGGTGCTGGCAATCGCCCTCATCTGGTCCGCCGTAACGGAAGACCAGCTTGTGGCGGCCTTCCTGGGCGCGGCCACCATTCTCGTGCTGTATCTGGCCGAGTTCGCCGCCATCTGGATTTCCACCCAGCCGACGCTTGCCGGCGCGGCGGACTTCGTGCGCGAGCTGGGTTTGCAGGCGCATTACGGCGCGACTCTGGCGCAGGGCATCATCCGCGCTGAGGATATTCTCTACTTTGTCTTTGTCATCATCGGCGCGCTGTTTATCACGACGCGCCTGGTCGAAACCCGACGCTGGAGGGCATAAACGATGGCCGAACATCAAACTCCTGAAAATGAACAGCCGTTTATCCCCCCGCATTACATGCTGATTCTGGCGGTGGTCGGGCTGGTAGTGGCTGTCGCCGTGGCCTTTACGCAGCCGACTTTCAGTGTGGTTGGCTGGGGCGGGCTGGGGATCGCGCTGCTGTCGCTGGTGGCCTGGGTCCTGATGGCCCCTGACCAGGCCAGAGGGGTGCTGACCGGGCGCACGCTGCGCTTTGGCGGCACAAGCGTCATCGTCACGATTATTGTGCTGACCGCGCTGGTCGCCATTTACACGCTGGTGCGGGGGCAGAATGTGCGCCTTGACCTGACTCAGCGTGACACGTTTTCCCTGACTGAGGCTTCCCAGAATGCAATTGTCGCTCTGGGGGCAGACCCCACTGCGCCGGCGATCAGACTGGTGGCCTTTTATGATGCGACAGGCGCGGCCCAGCGTGACCAGAATACGCTGCTGCTGGAAGATTATCAGCAGCGTAGCAGTGGCAAAATCACCTATGAATTTGTGGACCTGGATCGCAACCCGCAGCGCGCCCAGCAGATGGGCATCAGCGGAAACGGGCAGATATTCGTTGGGCGGGTGACAGAAGACGGTTCGCTGGACATCGAAAATGGCGAGGTCGTCAATTTCTTCAGTCAGGACGGCCTGACCAACGCGATCCTGCGGGTGGCGGCGGCGGGCGATTTCCGCGCCTACTTTGTCACCGTACCGGGCGGCCTGCAACTGATCGCGTCGGCGCAGGATGGCATGGCGACCATCAATTCGTGGCTGACCCAGGCGCTTGGCTGGACCACGCGGCAGGTGGGGCTGTTCGAGTTCACGACGGATGTGGGCGGCGGCCTGTTGAATGACCCGAATGTGGATGGTGAAGTCGTCGTCATTCCGGGCGGCGATACCCCGCTGGCCGAAGATGAGGTCCAGGTGCTGATTGATTATCTGGATGAAGGTGGCAACCTGGTGATTTTTGGCGCGCCGGACAGCAACCCCAACACAGACTATGCGCTGGCGACTGACCCGGCCCTGAACGATTATCTCTGGGAAAATTTCGGCTTGCGCATGAACAATGACATCGTGGTTGATCCGATCCTGTCGTTCCAGACGCCGCTTGTGCCAGTTTCCACCGATTTCAGCCTGAACCACCCGATCACCAGCGCCTTCCCGCGCCGCAGTGGGATGGCCTTTGAACTGGCCCACAGTATCAGCATCGCCGACCCGCTGCCTGAAGGGGTGGATGCCCGCTATCTGGCGCGCAGTTCGGCAGATGCCTACACCAAGACGGACTTTGACACCGTGCTGGAAGGCGAATTTGAGCGCGTTCCTGAAGACCCCGCCGGGCCGTTCCCGATGGCGGCAGTGGCCGAAAACACGACCACCGGCGCGCGGGTGGTGCTGTTTGGCAGCACCTCCGTGATCCGCAACGACTACGGCTCACTCGCCAGTCTGATGAATCAGGCGGCGGCGCGCAACAGCCTGGTCTGGACCACTGGTTTCGACGAGTATGTCACCCAGGTGACGATTCAGAGCGCGCAGCGGCCCCAGGATCAGCCGATCTTTGTCGACAGCCAATCCGGCGGGATTATCAATCTGGTCACGACCATTCTGCTGCCGTTTGGCGTGCTGGCGATTGGCTTTCTGGTCTGGTGGAATAATCGGGAAACAGCCCGCTAAGGAGGATCGCACACCATGCGCTTGAATCGAAACACGCTCATCCTGCTCATCATCAGCGTGGCGGTCATTGTGGCGGTGCTGGCGTTAAGCAGTAACCCCACCGGCCAGACCCCGCCAGCCACAGTCGTTTCTGAAGAAGGCGGCGGCCCCTTATTCGCGGATGTCACCGCCGATCAG
>CAZKIB010000144.1:4912-17502 GCA_964552425.1 uncultured Anaerolineaceae bacterium
AACGCCAGCGGTGAATTTGTCCGCATCAGCCGTGAAACCACCGATGCGGAATGGGATGTCACGGTTCTGGATACCGCTGCCACAGCCGGTCAGGTTGTGGATCAGACCGCCGCGACGGAAGCCGTGAACGACTTTATCAATCTGGTGTCTGTATCCAGCTTTCAAGCTGAGGGCCTGACCGAATTTGGCCTGGATGCGCCGCAGTATGTCATTGAAGTCGATACCGGCGCGGATACACTGGATGTGATTCTGGTCGGCAGCAAGAATCCTTCCGGCAACCGCTATTACGTGATCCCGCAGCAGGTCGCCCCGGAAGCCACCGCCGAAGTGGAAGACAGCGGAGAGACGGTCTATCTGGTCGCCAGCAGCGCTCTGGATGCGCTGATCGACCTGATCGCTGCACCGCCGTACCAGCCTACCGCTACGCCGCTGCCCACCGCGACACCCACGCTTAATCCCATGAGCGAGGTCGAGATGGCGACGGCCACCGCTGGCGCGCAGGCAACCATGGAGTCCCTGCTGGCAACGGCCCAGGCGGAAGCCGAAGCAACTGCGGAAGCGACCAGTGACGCGACGCCGGAAGCCACCGCCGAAGCGACGGAAGAAGCCGACTAAGCTTCTGCCGGACTGCAACCGCAAAATCCCTGCTGCGTACTGGTATGTGGCAGGGATTTTTATTTGGTCGCAAATCAGGTTTGGATTAAGATAGAGGTGTGTGGGCAGGTGCTACAGGCGGACAATATGCCAGCGTTGATAATGCGTCGCGGACCGCAGGCCGGTAAGGTTTTCGAACTGACAAAAGACATGATCACCATCGGGCGGGGCACGAAAAACGATGTGGTGATTGACGACAATGACGTGAGCCGGGAACACTGCCGGCTGGTGCGATCTGCTGACGACTATGAGGTGCATGATCTCAACTCGACCAACGGCACATTCGTCAACGGCCAGCGGGTGACGGTCAGCCGCACGCTGCAAAGCGGGCAGGTGATCGAACTGGGCGATATGATTACGCTGGAATATCAGCAGCACATCACCCGGACGGACGCGACCACTGAAGATGACCTGGGCGCCCCGGCGCAGGCCAGAGTGACGCCCATCAGCCCGTCAGAGCATTACGCGCTGGTTGTGGAAATTGGCCCCAGCCCCCGGCGCATTTACACCCTGAAGGACGATAATATCACCCTGGGGCGCGATCTTTCCAACGACATCGTGATTCAGGACCCAGAAATCAGCCGCTGGCATTTGCAGTTGTTCCGCAACCCGGACGGTTACTCGGTCAAGGATATGGGTTCGACCAACGGCTCGGTGCTGAACGGCGTGCGGTTGATCGGTTCCAAACCGCTGAAGGTGTTCGATACGCTGGAATTGGGCACAGCCGTGCGCCTGCATTACATTTACGATACCGAAGAAGCCCGCCAGCGCGTGACGAAAGAGGCTGAGGCAGACCCTGATCTTGCCAAAGACAGCACGCAGGAAAAGCGCGACACCAAAGAGATGATCGAAATGCAGTTCGCGCGGCGTCGTAAAACCTCGCGGCTGGGCACAGGCTTGCAGCGTGGGGCACTGGTCGATCATATTTATATCGCCTATGCCCGTGAGGATTGGGAAGAACTGGTTGCGCCGCTGACGGTGGCTCTTCAGGACGCCGGGATGCACATCTGGGTCGACCAGTATCTGACGCAGGGAGGTCATGACTGGCAGGCCGCCGTCGAACAGGCCCTGCACGAGTGCTGGCTGCTGCTGCTGATCGTCTCGCCCGAAGCGCTCGATTCGCGGTATGTACGGCTGGCCTATCGCTACTTTATCAACCGCGAAAAGCCGGTCATTCCGCTGGCTTACAAATCGGTGGAGGCGATGCCCACCGAACTGAAGACGGTGGAAGCCGCGCCGTTTGACCGCAGCGATTCGCGCCGCAGTTTCCAGCGCCTCATCCACACCATCATTGACCGTCGTTCGTCGTGACAGGTGTATGATGGGATTTTCACCTGCTGAAATCAAACACCTTGAACAAGGGCCATTTCCGGGACGTATGGACCCCTGGGCGGAAGCTGCCCGCTATTTTCGCTCGATTCACAGTGATATGATTTCAGCCCTTATCAGTGTGACACGTGCGCCGCTGCTGAGTATGGGTTATGTGGTTGGGCGCGAAACCAGTTTGCAGATTGCCGAAGGTCGTGAACCAGACATTCATATTCAACAGGAACGACTACCAGAAAAATATTCACACTGGAATTATGAACTGGCCGCAGCGGAAGTACTGGCTGAACCCGGTGTCATTGTTGAAGGTGAAATCGAATTTGAGGCGCTGCATGTTTATGATGCACAGACTGGTGATCTGGTGACCGTAGTGGAGATTGTGTCACCGGGCAACAAAACGCGCGATCATGAAATGACCGCCTATCGTGAACGTCGTTCCCGACTGCTGCTGGAACGTGGTGTCAATGTGGTCGAAATTGACCCCACCAGATCAGTGAAGCGGCTGACTTATAACAGTGAAACTGCCGCCTTTGCCTATCACGTCGCAATTTTCCTGCCAGGTGAGCCGGTGCGCGTCATTGGTATTGCCTTTGAGCAGCCTTTAAGCCGGATCGCGCTGCCTTTACGGGGTGAAGTGATCCCCGTTGAACTCCATGAGGCTTATACCCACGCTTATCGACAGTCCACCACCGCATGGCGCATCCAGCATGAAAGGCGCTACACGGAAGAAGCCCTGCCTTTCCCCTCCAGCCTGACGGATGCGCAGCGCCGAAGCGCGCTCGAAACCGTGACACAGTGGCAGCGTGAATTAGACCGTCTGCGGCAGGGGTAATCACGATGCGTGTGTCCGTCTGGCAGCAGTTCAGCAGCAACCACAGTGCCGGGTTTACGGTTGTGGGGCGTTTTGCGTCCGGTGAAGAAGCGAACAAGGCTGCGGAAGAATTTCAGAAGCTCATTCAAGCAAGCCACCAATGGTTGGTTGACTCACGGTTGAGACAGAAGGACACAATCGAAAATGTTGCTCCCGACTCACAGGACACTCTTCCTGAACCGGAACGGGAGTTCAGTGAGAAGTATCAGGTCGAGTGGCATCCTTATGGGATTGACTGGCTTGAGGGGAGCTATGACCTGACAGAACTCGTCAAGGTGGTTCACACCGATGTATTTGTCACGACGAATACCTATGAGTCAGCTTGGCTTCCTGTCCCTATCGTCACAGCGATGGCAAAGATGGGCGCGCGCAGTGTGGGAAGCGAGCGAGACGACTCAAGGATCGGATTTCTGACCTGCCTGGATGTGGAACTGTCATGTGCTGCTCCTGACCGCCAAATCGCCGCCAGGGTTGCGTCTACTGTGGTCAAAAGCCTCGAATGGGCGATTACCCAAAATGATTTCAGCCGGGAGTTCGAAATGTCCAGACCGGATATGCCCTGGATACCGGATGGATTGGACGAATTAGGAAGCCTGGGCTACGAGATTGTTGGGGGCTTTCGGTCCGCGGTGAAACAGCAGGCGAATCGGATGAGTTGCTTCATCCAGTTTAGTCAAACAGGCGTTGGTCTGCCTGCATTCGTGGGTTGGTTGGGCACACTTGGCTGTACCGAAATTCAGTACAGACTGAGGGAAGGGCGGCAAATCAGTTGGCAGGAAATTTGAGAGAAATGTATGTGGTGAGTGTGATCCCATGGAAATCTCCGTCTGGCAGCAGTTCAGCAGCAACCACAGTGGTTCATTCAGGATTGTGGGAGTATTCGATACACCGCAAGATGCTGAGAAGGCAGCAGCGGAAATCAAGAGTATTCTGGAGAAAATCCAGCAGTGGCATGATAGCAACCCTGAAAAGGCCGAAGTGTTATACGACCAATGGGCTGAGGGTAACTGGCCGCCTGAATTATCCGAGATTGAGAAGGAGTTGGCGAAGCAGTATCAGCTAAGATGGCCCGGTGGAATTGATTGGTTCGGGCAGGCAAAAATACACATTCTATTGGGGCATATTCTGGCTGTTGACTCCGAACGCCAGGTTGATTGGGGACCAGAGCCATTTGACCAGATTATCAATCGCCTCGGTGGTTACGGCTTGGTAGCTGGCAGTGACATTGGCGGCCAACCCTACGGCAAGATTATCGTGCGTGTTTCCTGTGAAGCGCCGGATATGGCAACTGCCGAGGAAATTGTCACTGAGAAAACCACACAATGGGAATCTGAATCCGTTCGTAGCTATCAACAGCGGCTATCTTTTGAATGGGATTATTACGAAGGTATCTGGGACCTCGAAGAACTGGTTAACTATCTGAAACAGTGGCAGTGTACCAGAATTGAATACCTATTTTATGGCACGCACCATACTGTAACGAAACATTTTACAGTCAATGAGTGACGCACTTGTGTGGGCTGATTACCTCCCTCCTGTGCTTCGCCACCTGCCCTGGCAAACGCACCCGCTGGACGGCAGCCTGCTGTTGTTCGAGCGGGACAGCGGCCTGAATGTCCTGCTGGAAGGTGAGGAAACCGCGCACCTGGAACGGGTTGCGCCGCGCACGCTGCTCATTGCCGTCACCAACGCCTGCAACCTGACCTGCCATTTCTGCTACCGCGATCTGCAATCGCGCAGCCTGTGGACAGATAACACACTCCTGGCGTTCTGCCAGCAGGCCAGTGCGTGGGGCGTGCTGGAAGTGGCCTTTGGCGGCGGGGAACCGATGCTGTTCCCGCGCTGGGCACAATTCATCCATGATCTGTACAACAGCACCGACCTTGCCATTAACTTCACCACGAACGGGATGCTGCTCACAGAGGCATTTTTACAGGACATCGCCGGGAAGTATGGCAATATCCGCCTGTCAATCTACGACACTAACCATTACGAGGATACGATTGGCCTGCTGGTCCGTTCTGCGGTGCGCTTCGGCGTGAACTGGCTGGTGACGCCAGATGAACTGCCCGGTATGGAACAGAAATTTCTGCGGCTGCTCGGTTTGGGGGTGCGCGATTTTCTGCTGCTCAGTTACAAAGGCGACGTGACTGCCCTGCACCTGAACCCGGCGCAGTGTGGTGAACTGGCGGCGCTGGTCAACCGGCTCTACCGGGCGCTCAACGGGGTTGCCCGGATCAAGCTGGATGTGTGCTGGGGTGGTGCGCTGCCTGCCGTGCCCAGCCTGTTCACCGAAGCGGACTGCGGTGCAGGCGATGATTTCCTGTCGATTACCAGCGACAAACACGTCAAATTGTGTTCATTTCAGAGGACGGATACCGCAATCCCCTTTGAAACGCTGGACGATGTGCGCCGCATCTGGGAACAGCAGCGCCAGACTCGTACACCTGCGCGGACTGCGGGCTGTGCGCGCCTACCGGATCGCGGACTGATTTCCCTCGCTGAAATCGGGTGAAATCCGCCGGCTCAGTGCCGGAAGTGGACGAAGATGCGCCCGAAGTTTTTGTCGTCCTTCTCGACGCGGTGATACAGGGCGCGGATATGCTTCTGATCGAGGAAGCGCAGCACCTTCTTTTTCAGCGCGCCGCTGCCCTTGCCAGGGATAATCTCCACCAGTTCGATCTTTTTATCCAGCGCTTCCTGCACGATGCGGTTGAGTTCCTCGTCGATCTTGTTCCCTTTATTGTAAATGTCGTGAAGGTCCAGCTTCAGTTTTGCCATGAGTCAGCCTGCCTCTCTCGATTTTGGAACGGCAATTGATAACCTGAGTTGGCGATGGTGTCAAGGTCAGGCGAACAGGGGTTGAGCAAAGGCCAGGTCCTCGACGATCAGGCGGTCCACGTCATGTTCAGCGCTGTACTCCGCCGAAAAACACACCGGCCCGGTGTAGTTCATGGCGCGCAGCTTATCCGCCACCCGCTTCCAGGAGGAGCGCCCCTGCCGCCCGGAGGTGAAGTAAATGTCCCATTCGGCGACTGCGGCTTCCGGCGGGCTGGTGCGCCGCCAGTAGGCATTTTTCAGGTTGACGACACACAGGTGCGATTCGACCACCTCCAGGCCCGGCTCCGGTTCCATGCCTTCCAGCGCGCTGTGGGCGGCATCCCAGATGGCCCCGACGGATTTCGGGTCGTAGTCCTTCACCAGATGGTACAGCCCCATTTCGTTGACGGGCAGCGATGTGCCGTAGTGATGCTGCACCCCGATCTGGACGCCATACTGCGCACAGAACGGCAGGGCGGATTCCAACTGCTGGCGGGCGGCCTGTTCCGCTTCCCAGTAGGGCCGTCCGTTTCGGTTGAAGATAATGCGGTTCATACCGACCCCGGCGGCGGCGCAGGCGGCATACAGGCGCTCGTCATTCAGCGGCAGGCTGACGGTGACGTTCAGCACGCGCACGCCGGCGTCAGCGAGGATTCGTACAGCCTGGGGAAGCTGCGTTTCGATGTGTTCCGGCACACAGGGAAAACCAGGACGCACCGGCAGCTCGATCCACTCGAAGCCAAGCTGGCGCACATGCAGGCCGAGTTCAGCCAGTGGCATGGTTTTCCAGGGTTTGACGAAGACCGCAAAATCGACTTTCATGCATACTGCTCCTGTGGGATTAAATCACGGCTGTGGATGGATGGACACCAGTGTTTTTCAATATAGCCGATGACCAGCCGGGTGCCCTCCGCGTGGCTGACATAGGGCGGCATGGCCGGGTTGTACATCGTGTCAGTCAGGTCGCGTACCAGCACAATGTCCAGCCCCCATTTCACCATCTGTTTGATGCCAAACGAGCGATTCAGGACGCACATGTTGGTATGCACACCCATGATGGCAAGCTGATTAATGCCCATATGCTGCATGTAGGCGACCATCTCCGGCCCGCTGTCGGAAATCACATCGCGGTTTGGGTCAATGCTGAGAGCGTCGTGCTGTCTGCGCCATGCGCGATAAGTCTCTGTCTCCCCGGTGTCCGAGCCTTCGTCGGAGTCGTCAACCGGCAGCGGCGGGTCAGGATGCTCCTGTGAGACAGGCAGCGAAACCGGCGGCACGTTCAGGATGCGCTGGCGGGCAGGGGAATCGGTATAAAAATCGACCACATTGGAGGGGGCATGGATGATATGGACACCCTGCGCCCGCGCAGCATGGATGACCGCGTTCATGCTGGGGGCCATGGCGTTGACGCGCTCACTTGCGCCCCGGCTCCAGTGCTGGTCCCACATATCGCAGATGATGATGGCCGTCTGATCGGCGGGGACCGCGACAGGCGTCACAATCTGCTGCCAGACCGTGTAGCCGTGCCGGTTCTGGACCAACTGCTGGCGGCGGCAGTTCAGAGTCAGGGTAGTCATCGGGCACGCTCCGCGAGTAAAGCCTGCGCCAGAATGATCTCCGCAGTTTCCATCGTTTTGAGCGCGTCGGCAAAGTTCGACTGGGGCTGCTGGCCGCTTTTAAGCGCATCGATAAACTCCCGGTTTTTGGCCTGAAATCCGCCGAAGACAAAAAGCTGATCACTGCCGGCGACTTCGCGGGTGTCGTACATCACGCCGGCGGTATCGCCATCGGCGTACAGCCAGCCTTTGCCCTCGTGTTCCGCCTCGGCGCAGATGCCGGGCGCGTGCATCTCCACTTTGAAAATGCGCCGGCCGCTGGTCCAACTGTTCAGCATCACCCCGGTGCTGCCGTTGTCGAAGTGCAGTGTCGCGGCGATGAAGTTGATGTCCGGCGTCTGCACCCGTTTTGTCGTGCTTTCGATGCCCACCACCTCGCCGCCGCACATCCAGCGCAGGGTGTCAATGCTGTGAACCCCATCGTCCATCATATGATCGCGCGCGTTCAGATAGGGCTGGATGGCACATTTATAAAACGTACACACCGCATGGACCATCGGCCCGCGTTTGAGGCATTCATCGTGCAGCAGGACGGCCATCGGGCAGGCGCGCCGCTGAAAACTCACCTGGGTGATGCAGCCGTGCTGGTCTGCCAGATAAGCCAGTGAGCGGGCCTGATGAATCGTAATCCCCATCGGCTTTTCGATGCACAGGTTCAGCCCCTGCTGCAAACACCAGGTCCACACGTCGTACAGGATGTGCGGCTGGCCGACAGCGTACACACCGTCCGGGACAACCTGCTCGATCATGCGCCGGTAATCCGTAAAGCGCTGTTCGACCCCATACTGATCCGCAGTGGTGTTCAATCGTTCCGCATCAATATCGCAGATCGCGGCGATTTCCACATCATCAAATGACGCCAGCGACGGGTAATGGACGGCGTTCGCCATCCCGCCCGCCCCGATCATAGCAATCCGTATCACGGTGGGCCGATCCTTTCCATCTCCAAAATGCCACCCGCGTCATTTGTAACACCGGCAGACATTTCCTGCCTTAACCAACCCAGGCCAGCGCAGGATATTGGGTTTGCGATTAAACTCGCGTTAAACTTAGCCGGAACGGTTGGGAGAAATAGTGCGTGAATCCAGAGTTAGAGCAGGATATTTCGGCTTTTTGGACCATTTTATTCAATAGTCTCGGCGATATTGAAAAGCGGCTGGCCGCGCACATGGCGGCGCATGGCCTGACTCCGCCGCAGTTTTTTGTCTTAAAGACATTGATCGAACAGGGCGGCGCGTGCCCCATCGGGCAGATCGCCCAGGCCCACCACCTGACGAACGCCACCATGACCGGGCTGGTCAAGCGGCTGGAGGCGCTCAACCCGCCGCTTGTGACGCGCGAACGCAGCCCGGACGATGCCCGCTCAGTGATCGTGACGCTGACCCCTGAAGGGGAGGCGCGCTTTGACGCCATCAAAACGGCGGTGTTCGACCAGCTTCAACTGATTCTGAGCCTTATCAGCGAAGAGGAACGCCAGGCTCTGCTGCACTTTCTGGCGCGCTATCTGGAAGTGGTCGCTCAGGTTTTTCCGCTGGAACCGGTTTCCGGTGGCAAATAGGATGCCGCCAGCGGTCAAATATCCGTTAGAATAGAGAAAAAGATTGTTCTAAATTTTTTGGTGGAATCGGGATATTGCGCAAGTCCTGACTTACCTCACCCCTTCCGAACCTGCGGTTCTCCCTCCCCTCTCCATCGCAATGGAGAGGGAAAACGAGCGAAGAGAGTAGGGGTGAGGTTAATTCCACCAAACCCGTTAGAATAGAGAAAAAGCGTGAACCGGAAAGCTTATGGCGAACCGTTTTGTCCTGACCCACATTCGCAACCTGCCGCTGCTGGCACAGGTCCCGCCCCCACAGCTTGAACTGCTGTCCTCGGCGGTGGAAATTATCCAGCTTCAACCCGGCCAACTGGTGTTTCGGCAGGGGCAGCCGGGGCAGGGTTTGTATCTGCTGGTCAGCGGACATGGGGTGCTGTTCACTGGCGAAGGGCCAACCGAGCGCGTCCTCGGCGAAGTGCGCGAAAACCAGTACGTGGGCGAAGCGTCCCTGTATCGCGCCGCTACCGAACGCATGTCCATGCGGGTCACGCTGCCCAGTGTCATCCTGCTGCTGCCGCGCATGAAATTTCAGCAGCTTTTGCTGGAACGCCCGGAACTGCGGCCTATGGTGGCGGGGTCGCAGTCCCCCATCGCACAGGCCCACGCGGAACCGGCCTTCCCCGGCCAGCGCGCCGGCGAACATCTGCTGCTGCGGGAACAGCGCCATATCTGGGCGTTTGTGCGCCATGCGTTTCTGCCGGTGCTGATCGGCTTTGTGCTGATCGCCATCGGAATCGCGGTGGCGAATACCGGGCTGCTGCTGGTTTTTCTGCCGCTGGCGTTTATCGTGCCGGGCGCGTGGATTTATTACGCCTATATCGAATGGCAGAACGATTACCTGGTGATTACGGACCAGCGCATCATTCACCATTCCCAGACGATTCTTTCGCTCCAGCGGGAAGTGCGCGAAATTCTCATCAGCAGTGTTCATGAAGTCAGCTACAATTTTCCGCCGACGGACCCACTCGCACGGCTGTTCCGCTACGGGACGCTGTTTATCAAAACGGCGGGTGAATCCGGCAACATGGAACTGACGCTCATGCCCGACCCGGAACACATTCAGCGGGTGCTGATTACAGACATTCAGAATTATCGCAAGGTCGCTGACCAGCAGAACCGTGAGGCGATTGGTCAGGTCATTGATCGTTTTCTCGCCCCGGATGGCGCGAACACCCGCCCGAACGCGCAGCAGGAACAGAACAAGCCGCCGGTCAAAGCCGAAGACCCCGGCCTGCTGGCGACCCGCTTTGTGGATGAGCAGGGGGCCATCACCTATCGCAAACACCTGTCGATCTGGCTGATCCATGTGCTGCTGCCATCCCTGTTTGTGCTGACCGGCGGGGCATTATTCCTGGTCGGGCTGCTGCTGCCGGATTCGCCGGGGGCCATCGGGGTGCTGGTCGGGCCGTTCATTTCGCTCGTGGGGATTGTCTGGTTCTACTGGTCCGACTGGGACTGGCGGCACGATATTCTGGTGCTTGGGGACAGCACCATTCGTATCGTTCACCAGCGTCCCCTGTGGCTGGAAGACATCAGCGAACAGGTGCTGCTGGCTCAGGTCGATGACGCGGTGGTCAACCGCAACGGCCTGCTTAATACGATTCTCAACCGGGGCGACCTGAGCATTTCGCTGATCGGGGATGATAAAGCCAAACGCTTTGACAGCCTGGGCAGCCCGGAAGTGGTCAAGAATGAAATTTTCGAGCGGCGCAACACCCTCAAGCGTAAGGAGCAGGAAGGCGAACTGCTGCGCCAGCGCGAGGAAATCGCCCGTTATCTGGACGTGTATCATGAGCGAATGCAGTCCATGGCGCCCAACTACCCGGCGAACCCGCAGAATTTCGCCGCGCCGCCGCAAAATCCGAACCCGCCGCAGCCCCCGCCACCCGGACGGCAGGGATCGCGCCCGCCGCGTGTGCCGCGCACGCGAGGCGACCAGACCAGCCAGTAAACCAGTAGAATGAGCGTAGGATGCCCGTCGAAATCTACACTGCTGACCCGCCCGGTACACTGGCCGTCGAATGCCGGGAAGTCCTGACCGTCGAAGATGCCCGCTATATTCTGGAACACTGTCTGGCTGCCGTGCGCGCCGACCCCGTTCATTTTCTGATTGATTGTTCCAGAATGGAGACGCTGGCCCCCGGTGTGCTGAATATTCTGGCCGGGTTCGACGCTTTCCTGAACCACCCGAATACCGGCCTGCTGGCGTTTGTCACTCGCAGCGCGCTGCTTAAAACCTCAGTGCAACTGCTGTTCGGCTCCAGTGAGCTGCGTATTTTTGAGGATCGGGATGCTGCTGCGCACTTTCTGGACGCACATACGGGCTGACGAGTTCTGGCTTGACGCTGCCCGCCCGCGTGCCTATGATCGTCTGGTGATAACGAGTCTCACAGGAAAAATCACTTATGGCCGTACTGCCTATCATCCAGCCGGATAACCCTATACTGCGCAAGAAAGCGCTCCGTGTTCAGAGTTTTGACAGCAAATTTCAGAAGCTGGTCGACGAGATGTACGAGACTATGCTGGATGCGCCTGGCATTGGCCTGGCCGCGCCCCAGGTGGCTGTCAGCCAGCGCCTGATTCTGGTGCGGCTGATGGATGATGAAGACAGCCAGAAGGAATATGGCGACCAGGCAGGGAGGCTGTACGTGGTCGCCAACCCGGAAATTGTCAAGGCCAGTAAGGAAATGGTCGAAGGAGTCGAAGCGTGCCTGTCGATTCCTGGCTATTTCGGCAAGGTGGATCGCCACGAAAGCATCGTCGTCAAAGGGCTGGATCGTTATGGCAAACCCTTCCGCGTGAAAGCGCAGGACTGGCTGGCGCGGGTGTTCCAGCACGAAATTGACCATCTCGACGGGCAGTTGTATATCGACATCGCCAGCGAAGTCTGGAAGGCTGAACCGAAAGACGAGGCTGAAGAGGAAGAAGCCTGATGCAGAAATGGGCCGGTTACATCACCCTGCCGTTTACCTGGCTGGCGCTCTTTTTCGTTTTCGCCCTTCTGACCGAATTTATCCTCGTGCCCTGGGATACCGCCGTCGTGCGGCCCGATGTGGGAACCCTGCCGCGCGTGGTCAATGACTTTTTTGAAACCGGGCCGGGGCAGTACAGCGTGGCGGTGCTGCTGATGGGTCTCAGCATCCTGCTGACGATCACCGCCCTGCGTCAGAAGCCGAATACAGCCCTGCGGTTCGCGCTTGTGAACCTGGCGCTGGCAGCGGGGATATGGCTGGTCTTCACGCTGGCGGCTCTGCTCAATAACGCCGTGTTTCCCTATCCCGCCGGGGTGCTGTATGATCCGACTTATCGTGGCTATCACCGCTCGGTGATTCCTGGCGTGGCGGTGGCGATTACCTGCGGCGCGTGGCTGCTGTGGCTGCGTCAGAATGCGCGGAAAGCTGAAGGTTTGTAGAGGCACGACCTGGGCCGTGCCCCTGCTTATGCCGCCGATTGAAATCGACGGCAAGGCAAAGCAAGTCCCTTCGGGACTGGGCGCGGAGCCGGAATCCCGCAGGGATTTGGGGTCATTTGCCGGAGACTTCAGCCTCCGGCAAGCACGTGAGTTTATTGTTCTGGCGGCTTAATCCCCTGCTGCCAGCGCGACATCGTGGTCAGGCAGGTCGGTTTCGACATTCCGCAGCGCCGGGATGAGATAGCCGCTCAGGGAAATCAGCGCGCCGCAGGTGGCGGTACACAGGAAGATCAG
>CAZKIB010000145.1:0-815 GCA_964552425.1 uncultured Anaerolineaceae bacterium
TCCCAAAGGTGATAATCGCCGCGACTTTGTCCTCACCGTACTTGCGCGCCGTGTAGTCGATCATTTCCGCGCGGCGGTCATCCGGGTAATCCAGGTCAATGTCCGGCATACTCACACGGCCCGGATTGAGAAAACGCTCAAAAATGAGGCTGTTCTGAATAGGGTCGATATTGGTGATGCCCAGGCTGTAAGCCGCCACGCTGCCGGCGCCGGAACCGCGCACGTTCCACCAGATGTCGGCCTCGCGGGCGAACTCGCACAAATCCCAAACGATCAGGAAGTAGGTATCGAACCCCATGTCGTGGATAATTTTGAGTTCGTGATTTAGCCGGTCCCGCAGCGTTTTGTCTTGCAGCGCGCCCTCTCCAAAACGCCAGCGCAGACCCTTCTCGCACAGGTAGCGCAGGTAGGTATCCGCCGTGAAACCGGGCGGAACCGGGAAGACCGGCAGGTGATAGCCTTTGGAATCGAGATCAACCTCGCACATTTCGGCGATGAGCCGCGTGTTTTTGAGCGCTTCGCCGTCACGCACATGCCCGAAAAACTGCCACATGTCCTGCTGCGAGCGCAGGTGATAGCTGGGGTCAGACATTTTCAGGCGGTTGGTTTCGCTTTTCAGCGCGCTGGTCTGGATGCACAGCAGCGTGTCATGCGGGTCGTAATCCTGATCCAGCACATAATGCACATCGTTGGTGGCGACGAAGGGTGTGTCGGCAAAATCGCGGTTTTCCACCAGCCATTTGTTCACCGTGTCCAGTTCGGGGATGTCGTGCTGCTGGAGTTCGAGGAAAAAGTTCTCCTTGCCAAACACATCC
>CAZKIB010000145.1:927-17497 GCA_964552425.1 uncultured Anaerolineaceae bacterium
AAGTCACGGTCAATGCGCGGGTTGTAATAGAAACCGTCCAACTGCGCGGCGCTGGCAATTTTGAGCAGGTTCTGGTAGCCCGTTAGATTCTTCGCCAGCAGCAGCAGGTGAAACGCTTTACGATCCTGATTGGAGTCGCGGTCCTGCATGGTGCGCGGCGCGAGGTAGGACTCGACGCCGATAATCGGTTTGATGCCGGCGTCGGTACAGGCGCGGTAAAAGTCAATCACGCCGAACATCGTGCCATGATCGGTAATCGCCAGCGAATCCATGCCGAGGTCTTTGGCACGATGGACGAGCTTGTCAATACGGCTGAGACCGTCCAGCAGCGAGTATTCCGTGTGGACGTGAAGATGCACAAAATCGTGTGAGGGCATAGGGTTTCCAGATCATCTGCGTCGTAGAACAATTATAGCACTGTGGGGGCAGGCGTGAACGGCGATCTCGCAGTCACACTGCGAGGAATAGTATTTCACAAACTGTCTCTGATCGGCCAATAAACCGCTATAATGAAGTCAGGATTATCCAAAGGTAGAACTTATGAATGAGATTGAATTCTTTGCGGACAAAGAAGCGCATCTCGCCCCGATGGCAAATGACCCCGATGCTCAGCAGGAGATCCAGGAAATCGTAGCTGAATTCAGCATCACCGAATTGGATGAGCTAAACATCATTTCCGCAGGGTCGTAATTCTTAATTATTGCGCTTTGGAACCAACAACCATTTCAGATTCAGATAAATGGAATAGATATTATGCCAACCATTTCGACCATCGCAGAATCGCTTTACTGGTGTTATGCAAATCTGGCTATGGCTCACTCAGCAGTGGAATCGGGTTCTCCTTCCTATAACCAAACCCATTTTATGATTCGAAGTCGCCTTTATTCAGGTCTAAAAAATAATACAATGGGATTAGGCTCTATCGCTGATGACGAACGACTAAAAATGATTTTGCCTCAAGCCTGCTGCTATTGTGGTGGTCGTGAAAAATTGTCTATAGATCACCTGATACCCAAAGTAAAAGGTGGTAAAGATCGCCCCGAAAACATGGTATGGGCCTGTCGATCATGTAATAGTTCTAAAAGCGATACCGATATGCTTGACTGGTATCGTGCCAAGAACACTTTTCCACCACTTCTCCTGTTGCGGCGTTACCTCAAGATTGCAATAGAACTTTGTCGTGAAGAAAATCTATTGGACATGCCTATCAATGAAGCGCCGAGGCTACCCTTTGCGCTTGCATCTATTCCTCACGCTTTTCCTAAACCGACTGAGTTAACTTTATGGGTTATACCAATAGATAGCCCAGTGTAAAGGTACAGGAACTCACCTAATTGCCTGCCGATTAAAATGGGCGATAAAAAGTTATCATTCCAACTGCCCAACCCGAAATGAGCAAGATAAAGAAAGAAGTATGTTGGCGGCTTGACCTGTCAGCCATCACAATCCTGTGGCTGGTTGGGCTGCTGCTGCGCCTCGCGCTGCTGGCCCTGTTCCCCTTCGATGGCCTCTATGGGCAGGATGCCTACGCTTATTACGATTTTGCCCGCCAGTTGCAGCACTTCGCACCAGGCGCGTTCTACTGGCCCTGGGGCTATCCACTCGTACTGGCCGGCGGATTGGCGCTGTTCGGCGCACAGCCGGAAGCCGGGCAGCTAATCAATGTCCTGTTGGGCGCGGCGCTGGCCCCGCTGACCTACTTTCTGGCGCGGCAGGTCGGCTGCGGAATGGGCGGCGCGTTTGTCAGCGGCATTCTCATGGCGGTGTGCGGGCAGGCGCTGCAATCCAGCCTCGTGCTGATGTCGGATATTCCAGCGCTGTGCTGGGCACTGCTGAGCGCGGTCCTGTGGGGACATTATGGGCATAATGGGCGCGCGCGCGGGCTGTGGCTCGCGGCATTCTTGCTGGCCTTCGCCGGCATCACCCGCTGGCTGTACCTGATCCTGACCCTGCCCTGGCTGGGCGCGCTGCTCACTGCGAGGCCAATCCGCTGGCGGCATATCCTCATCGCAGGTCTGATCGGCGGGCTGGTGCTGGCCGCGCAGATCATCATCAGCCGCAGCAGCGGCGCGCCGGCGCTTCAGCATTATGATGTCGATCAATGGGATTTGCAGCACGCTGGCGAGCGCAGCTTCGATAACCCGGACGGGCATTTCGAATATGCTCTGACGAATGCGGCCTTTTACGCGGCCCCGTTCTACGATGCGTATTATTTCGCGCCCATATTGACCCCCTTCCTGCTGATCGGCGCATTTGCCATCATTCGACGGCGGGCCGCTGCAATTCTGCTCATCGGATGGGCCGCGCTGCCCTACCTGTTTCTGATCGGTATCCCCTTCCAGAATGTCCGCTTCCCGCTGATCGTCTTCCCGGCGGTGTCCGTGCTGGCCGGTTTTGGAGCAGAGGTCATCACGCGCTGGCTGAAGCGCCGTCCAATGTGTCTTCGGGCAATCGTCTCCGCTGTGTTGGGCGTGTGGATGCTCGTCGGCATGGGGCTGACTCTGCGCGCCAGTCTGGAAGTCATTGGACCGTTTATCGCCCGCCAGCAGCAGGACAAAATCACCGCGCAGTGGGCACAGCAGCACATCCCCACCGGGCGCACCTTGTATGCCTTTGGCCTGACGCTGACGCTCAGGCACTACACCGATCTGGATGTACTCGAACTGTACTATGAAACACCCGACTCACTGGCTGCGCGCTGGATTTCCGGGCGGGCCGATTACCTGCTGCTGAATGCCTGGTCTGTCGAAAACCAGTGGGCCGGGCTGTCCCCGCAGATCGCCTATCACTGGCTGCGGGATGTGCGCGGGCTGGCTCCCATCGGGCGGCACAATAATTACTGGCTGTTCCGGGTCAAGGGATGACATAAGAGCAGTTGCCAGACCTGGGCTGCTGTCTGGACGATGATCCGATTCCGTCATTTGGGGAGACCGTGCTGGCTGAACTGGAGGCAGAGCAGCCCGCTTATCTGGTGATAAGCTGGTATTATGGGCCGTTTCACCTGGGCATCGACTGGCTGCGCAGTGAGGAAATTTCCCTCTCCACGCCGCCGCGTTTCCACAGTCCCGGCTACGAATTCCGCGTCTGGTGCATCCACCGAACCGGCGCGCCGCAGGACTAAATCAGGTCAACCCCCGTTATCAGGATGGTCAGTATTCACCCCGATCCTCGTTAATGAGTTCCTCAGAAGGTCGCGCCCCGGGCGTCAGACGGCCTGCACGCAGCAGATCATCGGGCGACAAAAGCACAGTGTCCTCTGGCACAGGAATGCCGGAAGTTAAGAAACCGGCCGCCAGGAATTTGGCGCGGGCTTCTTCACGGGTGAGGGTCTTCGTTTCGCGCTGGGGCGCTTCCGCCGGGTGAATCACCAGTTCCGCCGGGCCGGTGGGCGTATCTGGCGGCAGGTCGATGATGAGGCGGCGGTCTTCGCCAATTGTGGTGTGAATGCGAATCGGAGCGACCATTTCTATATCCCTTCTATGCTCATCCACATTATAGCAGGACAGCGCTGGACACCGGCCCATCTCCACCAGTACAATTTCCCTACAGGACCTTCAGGCACAGTTTGCAGAATCGGAATACACTAGAAATATGCCCGAATTACCGGAAGTAGAAACGGTGGTGCGTGGTTTGCGCGCGCCGTTGATTGGACACACCGTACAGAGTATGTGGTATGACTGGGGCCGCACCATCCACAGCCCGGACCCGCAGGAATTCGCCGCCCGCATCATGGGGCAGACCTTTCGCGCTGTGAATCGCCGCGCCAAATACATCCTGTGCGAACTGGACACGGACATTCTGGTCGTGCATCTCAAGATGACCGGACGCCTGTACGTCACCGACAATGATGCCGCGCACGACGCCGATAAATGGGTGCATTTCGGCTTGCAGTTGGACGGTGGGCAGCAGTTACGCTTTTCCGACGCCCGTAAATTCGGCAAAGTCTATCTGACAGACAATCTCGACACCATCACCGGCGCGCTTGGCCCGGAACCGCTGGACGATGCCTTCACGCCCGATCTGTTCCGGTCACGGCTGCGCAACCGCCAGAAGATCATTAAGGCGCTGCTGCTGGACCAGACCTTTATCGCCGGCGTGGGCAACATCTACGCCGATGAAGCCCTGCACCGCGCCGGGATTCACCCCCTGCGCCTCAGCCATCACCTGACCGATGCTGAAGCCGCCCGGTTGTATGAGATGATTCGCGCCGTGCTTCAGGCGGGCATCGACTATGAAGGGGCCAGCATCAACTGGTATCGCAAGCCGGATGGCACAACCGGCGAATCGCAGAAGCACTTTTATGTCTATGACCGCGAAGGGCAGCCCTGTTTCACCTGCGGCGGCCCCGTTGAGAAAATTCGAGTTGCGCAGCGCGGCACGCACTTTTGCCCCGTCTGCCAGCCTTCGTTTGTTCGTTGAGTGACGGGTAATCAATCATGGAATGGTCATCTGTGTTTATTCTGGCTCAGGCAAGCTCTGGCTTCAGTGATTTTTTCGAGCAGATCCCGATGGGCCTCATCCTCATGTTCTGCGGCAGTGCCGTTGCGCTGGTGGTTTTTGGCTTTCTGATTGTACGGGCCAGGATGCAGCGCGCCCCAAAACCGCTGCCGGAATATCCCAATGTGCCGGTCTCACGCTCGGCGAAATCCGCCGGCTTATCGGACGCCGCTCTGGCTGATCTGCCGGACCTCGATCTGCTGGTCAGCGCGCCGAAGCCCACCTCACAGGCTGCATCACGCGCCGTGCGCACGGGCACGTATCCGGTTCACCTGACCAGCGGAGAGACCACGCAGGCCGTTGATGTCGTCACGATCATGCGCGATGTGGTCGATGGCAGCCTGATTATCCAGATGGGCGACAGAATCTACCGCGACCTGACCCATGACGAGACCTTCCGCACCACCTTCCTGAAAATCATGCGGGAACTCTCGCCGGTGGTTTCTCAGGCGACAGGCAGGAAAACCGGCCCTCTGCCAGCGCCCGCCAGCGACCTGCCCAAAGCGCCCATGGCGGACCCGGCCCCCGCAGCGGAGGAGGAAGCGCTGCCCTCGCTGCGCGATCTTTTTACCGGTGAGGAAACCCCTCAACCGGAAAAACCGCAGCGGCCACCCGTCAAACGCCCCGCTGCGCCACCCGCAGGTTCCGGCCCCTTGCCCGGCGATCTGCCGCGTTACACCCTGGACGACCAGCCGCAGGTGGTAAAAAAACCGGGCCGCCTGCTTGGACGACAAAAAACAGAATATGTCCCTGTCCCGGAACTGAACCTTGCGGAAGCGATTGAAGCCTTCTTGCAGCATAAATTGCAGCGCACGCCGGAATTCGATGGCCGCAGCATTCATGTCCACCCGGCTCCTGATGGCGGGGTCTCCATTGAAGTCGATGGGGTGCTGTTCGACAGTGTGGGCGATGTCAATGATTCTGAGGTGCGGACGTACCTGTCTGAAACCATTCAGGAATGGCAGGAACGCAACACCGGCAAGTAAGGCGCTCACATTCAAATGACGAGTGAGCGGGTATCCGTCCAGCCATAGGCATACGAGGGCAGGATCACACCGTCCCAGTTGTAAGGGCGCTCGAAGACGAATACCCCACCGAGTCGTTCGTAGAACGCCCGGTTAGGATTATCGCGCAGCACCTCAACCAGCATACTGTGGATGCCCTGTTTGGCGAGGCGGTGTGCCACTTCCCGGACCAGCAAACGCCCAATCCCGCGTCCGTGATGTTCGGGCAGGACGTTAATCTGCCGGAGTTCGCCGCGATACAGAGGATCATGCGGGCGCGGGCCGCCCCAGACATAACCGACTACAGGGCCAGATTCCAACTGCGCGATCACCATAAAATCGCCAGCGGGCAGGCCCTCCGTCAGCATGTCTTGCCAGTTGGCGCTGCTTTCAGCTTCGGTAAACTCCAGGCATTTGTCAGGCACAATACCCCGGAAAGTGACGTCACTGGCGGTCACGAGGATGTGTGCCAGACTCGCCGCATCTTCTGGAACCACATTACGCAGGTGAATAGTCATCACTACACATCCAGCAGCGTTATATCCAGCGGTTCGACCACCGGTTTGCCCTCGGAGTCATGGGTTAATTTTCCGGCGGGGCGGTAGGGGTCATGTGGGAAAAAGAGCGTGGCATCATGCTCCAGCGCCCACTGCTGCCAGCGGCGTTTGGTTTCCTGCGTAATCAGCGGTTCCACATCATACGCCGTCATCCAGCCGAGACGCTCGAAGTGAACGGCGTAGGTCGCCATATCGCACACCTGCACAGCGAACTGTCCGGCGCTCTCGAACACAATGCTCATATGGCCCGGTGTATGGCCCGGTGTCACCACGCCGCGCACGCCCGGCGCAAGCTCGGTGTCGCCATCCAGCAGGCGCATCTGGCCGCTGTCCAGCAGGGGTTGAAAATTCTCAGCCAGATAAGTCGCGCGGGTGCGTTCATTGGGGCGGCTGGCGTCTTCATATTCGCGGCGCTGCACCACATACTCGGCATTCGGAAACACCGGCACGACGCGCCCGGCTTCATCGTAGCGCGTATTGCCCGACACATGATCGGCGTGCAGGTGTGTATCAATCACCAGATGAATGTCTTCCGGTTGTAAGCCCACCCGCGCCAGCCCATCGCTCAGGTCCCCCGCCGGCCGGCTGAGGCGCAGAATATTGCGCTGCTTTTCGGGCATCTTGTGGCCGTAGCCGGTATCCACAAGAACGTTGCGGCCTGCCGTCTGCACCAGCAGCACATTGCTGGACATCTTCACCAGATGATCGTCTGTCGGCGGGAAGTAGCGCATCCACAGCGCGCGCGGCACGAGGCCAAACGGCCCGCCGGGGTCCACCCAGTAGTCGCTGTCGTTGATTCGTCGAATAGTGATGTCGCCGATCTGCATTAACTGCGCTCCGCCAGCAGCCAGCTCCAGTAGCGCCAGGTGACAAACGCGCCAATCGTCACGCCCAGCGCCGTAAAGCCGGTGTAGAGGATCACCAGTGCGCCGTCCTCATGCAGCCGCACCGCCGTATCCGCCCCCAGCCCCAGGTGCGCCATGCGGATAATCGCGCTGATCCCCACCAGCGCGGCGGCGATAAACAGCCCGATGTAATAGGGTCGGGTTCGGGTCACGCGCCCCAACCGCCGGCTGAGAAACCCCAGCACCACAAACAGAATACACTGGGAAAGCGGGCCGACAATGCCAATCAAACCTGCCCAATCGAGGTGCATGGCCTCCCCTTTACGGGTTCTTGCGTCCGGCGGTCATCAAACGATACAGCCGCCCACTCAGGACGATCAACACCATACCAGCGATTCCCGTCAGCGTATCCGCCACCGCATCCCCAGCGATCTGGTCAATGCTGGCATAGCGCACCGATGCCACGCCAAACAGCACCAGCGGGATCAGATACAGCAGGTAATAGGTGCGCTCACCGGAGAATTTTTCATAGAACCGGGCGATCAGCAGGACAATGGCAAGTGTCGTCGCCAATGGAAACCAGATATACAGCAGCAGAATCTGGTTGGGTGTAACCGTCGTCACAGACCGCTCACCGCATGGCGCGGATAACGTGATAAATGGCCTTTACCCGAAACTGCCTGTCGGTACACGCCACCAGAAAGTCCTTGATAACAGCCTGCGTTTTCGCATCAGGGGTAAGAGCATACAAACGCGCCGCCGGCACGTCATTCTGCTGCACCACCCCGGCTTTCGAAAGTCCGGCCAGTTCTGCCGCTACCATCTGCGGGTCACGCCCGATATAACCGGCGATGTTTTCGGCGGTATCCACTGCATGGGGATTATCATGGAAATAGCGAATGAGGTCCCATTTGATGAAGGAATTGATGGTCGTCTGCAAAAACTCCAGCAGATGAGCGTCCATATCATCCATCAACTGGGAATCCATATCAACCTGAGTCATGTGCTTCATTCCTGGCAGGCATTCGTGTTTGCGATCAAGCGACCATGATGCCGCTGGGGACTATCGCCCTCTACTGACCATTATAAACATCAAATGTCGAAAGACCAAACCAAAACTATCGTGCAAAGTACTCAGTTTCGGGCACTCCGAAGGCGGTTTCCGCTTGCCTTACATCGTTCGAACCGGACACAAACGAAACTTAAACCTTTGAAAGGACGAAGGGGCGCATCGTGATTGAACACCCCTTCGCCTGACTGATTGGCTGGATGGTGTGCTAACTCGCGCCGATCCGTTCACGGCGTTCGCGTTCGTCCTGCTTCATATGGCACTGTTTGTATTTTTTGCCGCTGCCACAATGGCATGGGTCGTTGCGCCCGATCTTTTCCTTCGTCGTTTTGCGCACCGTCTCCGGCTTGCTGGTCGCGGTGCTGTCTCCCACGCCGGGCCGCACTGCCCGGAAATTGCGGCGCACCGCCTGCTGCTGGGCAGTCTGAATTTTGACATGCAGGACATCATGAGCCGCTTTGACTCGCACCTGCGCCTGCATATCCTCCCACATGGCAAATGCCTGACGCTGATACTCCACCAGCGGGTCACGCTGCGCAATCGCCATCAGGCCAATGCCCTCACGCAGCACATCGAGATCGGTCAGGTGACGCCGCCAGAAAGTATCCAGCGTATTGAGCATCACCAGCCGTTCCGCGCGGCGCATCAGGTCTTCGCCCAGTTCGGCGGTCTTGGCGTCATAGGCTTCAATCGTCGCATTGACCAACAGGTCTTCCAGTTCGTCCAGCGCCTTACCTTCCAGCGTGTCTGGTGTAATCTGCTCAGGGACCGGAAACACGGTGAACATCTGATGGTAAAGAGTCTCCAAATCCCAGGAATCCGGGTCGTCGACCTCGCCCACAAACTGGTCCAGCGTATCGACCACCCCTTCTTCCAGAATTTTGAGATATTCATCGCGCAAACCATCGGCATTCAGCAGTTCACGCCGCTGGCGATACAGAAATTCGCGCTGTTTGTTGACCACATCGTCGTAGTCCAGCACACGCTTGCGGATGTCGAAGTTATAGCCTTCAACCCGCACCTGCGCCTGCGCGATGGAGCGTGTGATGATGCTGTGTTCAATCGGCTCGTCTTCGGGGATGCTGGCCCACGACATGAACTGTTTGACACGGTCCCCCTGAAAACGGCGCATCAGTTCGTCTTCGAGGCTCAGATAGAAGCGCGATTCGCCGGGGTCGCCCTGGCGTCCCGCACGTCCGCGAAGCTGGTTGTCAATGCGCCGGGCTTCATGACGCTCTGTGCCGATGACGTACAGCCCACCCGCGCTGACGACTACCTTGCGATCAGCGGCGCATTCAGCTTCGGCTTCGGTCATGGCGGCGTCCCACTGTTCATCCGTCGCCTGGGTAATTTCAATACCCTGTCTGCGCAGTTTGTCACGCGCCAGGCCATCGGGGTTGCCGCCCAGCAGAATATCGACACCGCGCCCGGCCATGTTGGTCGCAATCGTCACCGCGCCAGAACGTCCCGCCTGCGCGATGATGGACGCTTCGCGCTCATGGTTCTTGGCGTTCAGCACTTCGTGTTTCACCCCGGCTTTGGTCAGCAGCTTGCCGAGCCGTTCAGAAGTCTCGACAGCCACCGTGCCGACCAGCACCGGCTGGCCGCGCTGCTGGCGTTCCTTAATATCACTGATGACCGCGTTGAATTTAGCGGCTTCCGTCGCGTAGATCAGGTCTTCCTTGTCGTCACGAATCACCTGCATGTTGGTCGGGATAGCGACAACTTCGAGATTGTAGATTTTCTCGAACTCTTCCGCTTCCGTCATGGCCGTGCCGGTCATACCCGCCAGTTTCTTGTACATGCGGAAAAAGTTCTGGAAGGTGATGGTCGCCATCGTCATATTTTCGCGGCGGATTTCCACCCCCTCTTTGGCTTCGATGGCCTGATGCAGACCCTCGGAAAAGCGCCGTCCGTGCATCAGACGGCCTGTGAATTCGTCAACAATGACCACCTGGCCCTGTTCGACGATGTATTCCTTGTCGTTGTGGTACAGCGTGGAAGCGCGCAGCGAGTTATCCAGATACGGGATCATCTCGGCATGGTCCGGGTGGAACAACTGCTCCACACCCAGAATCTTTTCGACCTTTTCCACACCCGCCTCGGTAAGAAATGCCACGCGGTCCTTGATGTCGACCACATAATCGCCATCCGGTTCTTCGGCGTCAACGCTGGCTTCACTGCTCGGTTTCAGGCGGCGCACCACATCGGCAAAGACCTTATAGTAATGGGAGGGTGGGTCAGACGGGCCGGAGATAATCAGCGGTGTGCGAGCCTCATCAATGAGAATATTGTCCACCTCATCGACAATCGCATAGAACAATTCCCGCTGCGACACATGATTGGCATCCATCACCATGTTGTCGCGCAGATAATCGAAGCCGAATTCGTTATTCGTCCCGTACACAATATCGGCCTGATAGGCTTCGCGCCGGGTGATCGGTTTCAGGTTCTGGAAACGCTCGTCATCCGCATCGAAATCCGGGTCATAGAGAAAGGAACCAGAGTCCGGGTTGCCCGCCGAATTCTGAATGACCGCCGCCGACAGGCCCAGCAGGTGATAAATCGGCCCCATCTGCTGCAAGCCGAATTTACTGAGGTAATCGTTGGGTGTCACCAGATGCGCCCCGCGCCCCAGAAGGCCGTTGAGATACAGCGGTAGG
This sequence comes from uncultured Anaerolineaceae bacterium, assembly GCA_964552425.1. Lineage (GTDB taxonomy): Bacteria > Chloroflexota > Anaerolineae > Aggregatilineales > Phototrophicaceae. The sequence goes on from CAZKIB010000145.1 coordinate 11,563, forward strand.
GTGGCGGACAGTGTCTTGCCTTCACCCGTTTTCATTTCGGCGATCTTGCCTTCATGCAGCACCAGGCCGCCAATGATCTGGACATCGTAGTGTCGCTGTCCAATCGTCCGCACCGCTGCTTCGCGCACCAGCGCGAACGCCTCGTGCATGACTTCATCCGTCTTCGCGCCATTTTGCAGCCGCGCCCGCAGTTCATCCGATTTTGCGCGCAGTTGAGAATCTGAAAGCGCCTGCATCGCCGGTTCCAGGGCGTTGATCTTGGTGACTTCGTCCCGGTATTTGGAGAGTGCCCGTTCTATCGGGTCGCCCAGAACAGCTTTGACCACTTTTTTAAACATATCGCCTCGTCGTCGCAGTGACCACTTGAACTGGTTGATTATATCACAGTCGAATTGGCGACTCGTTAGAATTTCATACCAGGTGCTACAATCTGGAAAGATTTAGAAGCTGCTTCTCACACTGTACCCGACCACTTTGAGGATCAACCGGCATGATTAAAGCGGACACCTTCATTTTGCGCACCCTGAGCGAAAGCGATCTGCCAGAGTTCCACGCCAAACGGTCCGATGTTTACCGGCGAGGCATTTATTATCCGATTGATATTCCTTCGATTAGCGCCATTCGCAAGCGCTTCAGCGAGGATGGCTACTGGGGACCAGACCTCGGCCTGATGCTGATCGTGGGGAATGACGGCACGCTGCTGGGCGAAATTGCATTTTTTAAGTCGGTCACTTACTGGAACGCCTACGAGCTTTCGTATCTGCTGTACGACCCTGATACACGCGGCAAAGGCATCATGACCGAAGCCACCCGCCTGATGATGCGCTATCTGTTCGAGACAAAAACGATCAACCGCCTTCAGTTGTGCATCCACCCGGACAACCAAGCCTCGCGCCGCGTCGCCGAAAAATGCGGTTTTACACACGAAGGTACCGCGCGCGGGGCCTGGTTCCACCGGGGCAAACATCAGGACATGGAAGTCTACGGCATTCTGCGAAACGAGGTACTTGACGAATGACACTCTACGTACAGGAAGCCGGCCCGCCAAACGCGCCGACCATCGTGTTTTTGCACGGCGCAGGAGTCGCGGGGTGGATGTGGCAGCCGCAGATGAAGGAACTCGCGCACGATTTTCACTGCCTGGTGCCGGACCTGCCCGGTCACGGCCAGAGTCCTGATGCCGTTCCATTTTCGCTGGCGGACTGCACCGCGCAGGTGGCCGAACTGATCGAACAGCGCGCCCATGGTAGAAAGGCACATGTCGTTGGTTTGTCGATGGGCGCGTCGGTTGCCATGCAGTTGATTGTGGATGCTCCGCAGCGGGTCGATCATGCTATCCTCAGCGGCCCGGCGGGCGGTCCGCTTGGGCGGATCATCCCTTTGCTGCTGCGCGTAATGATGCCCCTCGCCCGGACCGAGTTTATGCTGCGGCAGAGCGCGCGAATGCTCAAACTGTCGCCTGATGTGTACGAGCAGTTCAAACAGTCACAGTTACGCCTCAGCGGGGTGATGTTCGAGAGTATCATGCAGGAACTGGACAAATTCCGCGTCCCGACGGAACTCAGCCAGGCCGCTGTGCCGCTCCTGGTCATCGTCGGTCAGAAAGAAGCGGGCCTCAATTACCGCAACGCCCGTTCCGCTTTGCAGATTCAGCCCGGCGGGGTGGGGCGCGTCGCGCCGGGTGTGGGTCACGGCTGGAATGGCGAGAACCCGGCTCTGTTTAATGCGATGACGCGCGCCTGGCTGACCGATGCGCCCCTGCCCAGCGAACTGCTGCCGTTATGACGCGGGCTGATCGGCTTTCGGGGTCTGCCGCCGGCGCACCCAGTTGATGACAATCGGGATTAGTGAAATCGCGCCCATCACCGCGTACAGCACCAGCACCATGCTCCGGTCTGTCGCCAGGCTGGTCCCGGCGGCCACAAACAGGAACGTGGGGATCAGACCAACAAAAAACGACACCAGGATGTACTGCGCCAGCGTGATCGTTTTTGTAAACCCGGCGGCATAGCTGATGAAGTCGTAAATGGGGGCCAGGAACACGCGCGCATAAACCAGCGCTTTCCAGCCGCCCAGTTGACTGACCGCGCGGTCCACCCTGGTGACGCCTTCTTCACCGACCATCCGGCGCACCATCTGACGGCCCAGGCTGCGGGCAATCATAAAATTGATAATCCCGCCCAGTACCTCACCGATCATGGTGTACAGCAGGCCGGGGATCAGCCCAAACAGAATGCCGGACGAAAGCTGGATCGGCCCGCTGCTGAGAGGCGCGAAAATATAGGTTGACATCTTAATCAGGATATACGCCAGCGGCGCAAATGGCCCGGCATTATCAATGAATGCCTGAATGTTTTCCAGCCCGATCCACTCGATCAGGCCGAGCATCAGCACGGTGATAAGGACAAAACCGGCCACGCCCGCAATCACGGCGCGGATGGACACATTGGGGGTTTCGTTGGGCATGTTCAGCGCTCAATGCAACTTCTCTGCGTTACTACATATAACACGCCCAACACAGACAGGTTACTCGTCAAACAACTCACCCACGCTGCGTCCGGCGTGTGCCCGCAGGATCACCTCGGCCAGCAGCGGCGCAACCGACAGCACCGTCATATTCGGCAGACGTTTCTCAACCGGAACCGGCAGCGTATTGGTACAGATAATCTCTTTCAGATTCAGCGACGCCAGCCGTTCATAGCCTATGTCAGGCATCAGCGGGTGCGAAAACGCGAAGTACACATCGCGCGCGCCATACGCCCGGATCGCCTCAACCGCGTTCATGGCGCTGCCCGCCGTCAGCACTTCATCATCCACCAGCAGCACATTCCGCCCGGCCACGTCTCCAATAATCGACAGCGCTTCCGGGCGCTCTTTATTATCAACCCGCCGCTTTTCGATAATGGCGTGGGGCGCGCCCAGTTTCTCCGCCCAGTTGCGACCCTTCTTGGCAAAACCCAGGTCGGCGGACACCACCACCAGGTCAGGGATCTGTTTGTCGAGGACGTAATCACTGAGCAGATGAAAGGCCGTCAGCGCGTCGCCGGGAATGTTGAAGAAACCCTGAATCTGCCCGGCGTGCAGGTCAATCGTCATATAACGGTCTGCCCCGGCCACCTCGATCATGTTGGCGATCAACCGGGCCGTGATGCCGACACGCGGCTGGTCCTTCTTATCAGACCGGCTGTACGACAGGTAAGGAATGACGACATTGATACGCGCCGCCGAATCACGCATGAGCGTATCAACCATAATCAGCATTTCCATAAAGTTGTCATGCACGGGGGAACACATGGTCTGCACCAGGTACACATCCTGCCCGCGCACACTTTCGTTCAGGCGAATAAAAATGTTCTCATTCGAGAACACCGTTCGGGTATATCTGCCGAGGCGAATCTTGAGATAGTCGGCAATTTCTCGCCCTAGCTCGTGTGAGCCGGACCCGCAGAACAGCGAAATATTTCCAAACGGACCAGGCCGTTCAGCCAGAAAAATATGAGAACCCGGTTTTCGAACGTACTTCGTTCCTGGAATTTTTTCCGACTTGACCATCGTCATACTGGGTTCCTGTTCCCCTCACTCTGCATCCGGGCTGCTTCTAACTCTTTCTGTAATGGCGCTTCAACAGCAGACACAATCATCCACACCTCACCGCAGCCGGCTAGCGCCAGGCCGGATGTGGCCTTATCAGTTGAACCTGCTTGCTGAACAATGGATTTCACTCGCCAGACTGCCGTATCCGTGATTATAGCAAAAAGGAGAAAGGTACCAAACTGAAAAACTCAAATCAAACCATAACTCAATACGATCAAATAGTGCTGTAAAATAGCCTATGATAGAATAAAGGAATTCAAACTGTTGTTGCGAGACCCAGGCCATGGCCTCTAGCGTCCCTTCACGTACCATAAACCAGATCTGGATTGGAATCACGGCACTGGTCGGACTCGTCAGCGCCGTGCTGATTGGCTTCTATCTCGCCCTGGCCCTCCAGTGGCGCGAAGACCCTTTTATTGGGGTGATGTTCACGCCCCTGCTGGTGGTCGATGGCTCCCAGTCACTGGGCCGCGAGACCTGGCCGGGGCTGGAAAGCGGCCTGCACCGCAATGACCGCATCGTCGCCATCAATGACGATTTGCTGTTCGACCCGACCAACGAAGCCGAGCGCCGCGATTACAACCGGGTCCATGAACGCTATTTTGAGGCGATGGCGAAGCTCAACAGCGGCGACACCGTCACGGTTCAATTCGAACGCCCCGCCGAAGATAGCGCGGTCAACTGCCCGCCGGAAGGCCAGCCCGGAACCCTGGCCCCCTGTCAGATCACCTATACACTTGGTGAGCTGCCCCTTGTGGATTTCATCGGCTTTTTCGTGGTTCCCTACATCACCGCCATCGTAACGTTTTTCGTGGGTCTGGGCGTGCTGCTGCTGCGGCCCAACCAGCCCGCCGCGCGCATCATCAGCGTGCTGGCCTTTTCGCTGGCCGTGCTGATGGCTGGCCTGTTCGATATTGATGTCACCCACCAGATGATCCCACTGTGGCTGGTCGCCAATGTCCTTGTCGGCGGGTCGCTGATTACATTCAGTTTGATTTTTCCAACCAGACTTGGCATCGTCTACCGCCGGCCCTGGCTGGTTTTTGTCCCATTCGCGGCCAGCCTCGCGCTTGTGCCCGTATTCCTGTACTTCAATGAAAACCCGCCATCGCCCGGTTTTCAGGTCAATATTCCGCCGTTCATGCTGGTGGTCGGCGGCATCGTGATTCTGGTCGTCTCTATGCTCTATCACCGGCGTTATGCGCCCTCGGCCATCGTGCGCGACCAGAGCAACACCATTCTGATCGGCATTTTTCTGACCAGCGTTCCGGTAGTCGTCTGGCTCATCAACATCATCTCGCAGGCGGTCTACAGCGCGACAGCGGTTCCGTTTAACACCTCCGCCGCCACACCGTTTATTCTGACCGCCCCGTTGAGCATGGCCTACGCGGTGCTGCAATACCGCTTTTTCGATACGGACCGGGTCATCAGCAAGGGCATTACCTATTTTGTGATGCTGGCGGCGCTGGTGAGCGGTTACGCCCTGCTGGTGTTCAGCACCAGCCTGATTATCACCCAGGACGCCGGGCTGATTTCTGCCAACAACCCCCTGCTCGTGGGTATCACCATTTTTGTGATCGCGCTGCTGTTCCTTCCGGTGCGCAATCTGCTGCAAGGTCAGATTGACCGCATGTACTTCCGCAAGCGTTACAATTTCCAGGACTACGTGGAAATCTTCACGCATGAAGTCGCCCAACTGCGCGAGATGCACCAGGTCGCGGATCGTTTTCACGACATGCTGATGCAGACCATCAGCCCGATGCACCTGTTCGTCTTCGTGCCTAACCGGGAGGCCGGCGGTTACAGTGCCCTCGGCGCGCCGCTCCCCACCACCGACATTCAATTCCCGGCGGACAGCGGCATCGTCGCGGCTCTCAATGCCCATGACCAGTTGATCTACCTGGAACCGGAACGCCAGTGGCCGCACGATCTGCGCGCAGAACGTTCGCGTCTGCAAATCCTCAACACGCTTGTCATTCTGGGCCTGCGCGGCAGCGACCAACTGAATGGGTTTATCTGTGTCGGCCCGCCGCGTTCGGGCAGTGAACGTTACGAACACGAAGAACTGCTCTTTATCCAGAGCCTCGCCAGCCAGATGTCCATCGCTGCCGAGCGCGCTCAGGTGGTCGAATCATTGCAGCGCCGCGTGCGCGAACTGGATGTACTCAGTCAGGTGGGTCAGGCGGTTAACTTCGCCATCAACCTCGACGACCTGATGGAACTGCTCAGTGCGCAGACCAACCGCCTGATCGACGCAACCTATTTTTATATTGCCCTGCGCGACGACGTGACCAGCGAAATCTACTTTGCGTTTTTCCTCGAAGATGACGAGCGCTATACG
>CAZKIB010000146.1:0-8659 GCA_964552425.1 uncultured Anaerolineaceae bacterium
GGCGATGGGGTCGCGGCGGAAGGGCGTGTTGGTGACCTTATAGTCGCTCAGCGCGGTATCGTACATGCTGAAGCCATCATGGTGGCGGCTGGTATGCACGATATACTTCTGCCCGGCGTCCGCCGCGATACTGACCCACTCGTCGGCGTTGAATTTTACCGGGTTGAACCGCGCCACGAGCTTTTCATATTCTGGAACCGGGATGCGATCCGTGTGCATCACCCATTCCTGTTTCGCCAGAATGGAATACAGGCCCCAGTGAACAAACATGCCAAAACGCACATCCTGAAACCATTCCAGTCCCCTGGCAGACACCTGCTTTGCCACGATCATTTCCTTTCTGGCACACATAATAGAGTTCAGTGAAGCGGTAGGTTGGGGGGTATCCAGAAAAATACTGCACCCTCCCGGAGAGGGAGAGTGCAGTCGTGTGTCAATGCGATTCGATCAGCCGCCAGACTGCTGAATCTGGCCGGTGTCGACCATGCTGGCCTGCGCATCATAGGCTTCCTGGAAGATTTCCAGCATACGCGGCAGACCGAGTGACTCCAGGGTCGCCACGTAGTTATCCCATTCCGCGTCCACATTCATGTTACCGACAACGAAGTTCACCTTCATCTCATCGACATAGGTTTCAATTGCCAGCCGCAGGTCGGCCAGTTCACGCGCCTGATCTTCAGAAAGCACCAGCGGCGGGATCAACTGGTCGATAGACGGTGCGTAGGGGAGCATATTCTCGTTGGACGCCTTGTACAGCAGCGGTTCGACGTAATCGCCTTCCGCGTTCTGGCCCAGGCGGAATTCCGACGTGCGGTACTGGACAGCGGCCTGCTGCCAGGACTGGTTCTGATTGCCTTCACCCCACTGGTTGATGTTGTCATAGAGCGCCGGCCCGCCGTCGATACCGATCATGCCTTCTTCAGCCCACGCCCAGTCGACATTCTCTTCACCAAACACGTTGCGAATGGTGGAGTCCAGGCTGTACATGAAATCGCCCACGCGGAAGGCCACTTCCGGGTTCTCAGCAGAGCTGGTGACCACCCAGCGACCATAGCCGATACCCCAGGGTGCATAGGCCGCTTTACGGAAGCCATCCGGCCCTTCCAGAACGGGGACAGACACCCAGTTATCCAGGCGTCCACCATCAGCGACAAACGCTACCTGAGCGAACATGCCAGGCCAGCCGCCGGGGGTCGCGCCAAGAATGTTGACATCGGGGTTATTCGCCAGCGTGCGAATCTGCGAGTTGTCCTGCGTGAAGGCGTTGGGGTCAATCAGGCCTTCAGCGTACAGGCGGTTGAGGTATTTCAGACCCTCAGCATAACCGGGCTGCGCATAGGCTGCCTGAATCATGCCAGCGTCATCCAGGAACAGGAAGTGCTGGTTGCGGGGCGAAACACGGTCATAGTACACGAAGGACTGCATGATAAATTCATCGAGCGTCTGATGCCAGCCGCCGTCCCAGATCTGGGCGGAGAAGGGCACTTCATCGGCGATACCGTTCCCGTTGGGGTCCTGTTCCTTGAACGCCTTGAGGACCTCGTAAAATTCCTCAGTTGTGGTCGGAACATCCATACCCACCGCGTCCAGCCAGGGCTGGTAAATCCACATCTTCTGCGAGAGGAAGCAGTGGAAGCATTCGTTGATGTCCGGCAGATGGTAGATATTGCCATCCGGTGACGTGATCAGACTCAACAGATGCGGACGTTCCTCATAAAAGGCTTTTTTCGTCCAGAAACCATATTCCTCAATCAGGTCATTGAGAGGGATAAACTGGCCCTGCGCACCCTGCTCGGCGATCAGTCCAGGGTCCATGTTGAAACCAGCCAGCACGTCGGGCAGTTCACCGCTTGCCAGCGTGACATTCAGCTTGGCCTGCGCGTCCGCGTTCGGAACGACTTCAATTTCGAGATCAACGCCGGTCTGCGCTTCCAGCCACTCGGTGTATTTGTTGCCGTTGTTGTAGTCAATCACGCCGGTGGTCTGCACCAGCATCACCCGCAGCGTGGTTGGCTCGTTGACAATCGGAAGTTCACCCGCCGGGGTCACGGCGACACCCTGCCCCTGGACGACACCCACCACCAGAGTGAGCAGCGCGACCAGAATGACGGTTTTTAACAGTTTATTGACCATGCTTCAGTCCTCTTGACTAAGTATTTTGCGAACGTTTTTGCAGATCAGACTGCCACTCGTATTTGACGATAACCGCTTGTCCTTTCTCTTCATAACAATAACTGCCCGGCATATCTCAACCTTTAACCGCGCCGAGCGTAATTCCGGTCACGAAGTATTTTTGTACCAGTGGGTAAATGAGCATGACCGGGAGTGACGAGACCACCAGCACCGTGAATTTAAGCTGTTCCTTCATGCCCTGCTGGATCGCCATCTGCTGAATGTCCGACAGCATGGACAGGTCAAACTGGTTAAACACCAGGATTTCGCGCATGATAAGCTGAAGGGGGAACAGGTCTTTGGTGTTCAGGAAAATCAGCGCCAGGAAATACTGATTCCAGTGCCACACCCCGTAAAACAGGAACAGCACCGCGATGATTGGCCCGGAAAGCGGCAGAATGACCCGCAGCAGATATTGAAAGTCGCTGCACCCGTCCAACTGCGCTGCTTCCAGCAGTTCTTCGGGGATAGAGGTTCGCAGGAACGAGATGGCGATCATCAGATTCCATACGCTCAACGCCGTCGGGATAATGAGCGCCCAGCGGGTGTTGAGCAGGCCCAGATCGCGCACCACCAGAAAGAACGGGATCAAACCACCACTGAACAACATGGGGAAGAAAAACAGAACGCCGAGAATGCGGCGGCCCGGCAGATCATTACGCGAGAGCGGGTAAGCCGCCAGCATGGTCATAATCACATTGACAAAGGAGCCAGCCACCGCGTAAAACACCGAGTTGGCAAAGCCCTGCAAAATAGCGGGGTGTTCAAAAATTTTCTGGTAGCCGATCAGCGTCGGACGCACCGGCCAGAGGATCACCTCGCCAGCGGTCACGGCGGCGGGTTCGCTGAACGACGCGCTCAGCACATAAATCAGCGGATAGAGCACCGCCAGCAGGATAACAGTCAGGAAAGCATAATTAAAGATATTGAAGATGCGATCCCCACGCGACTCGTGAATCGCGCTGGATTTAGGTTGTGATAGCGAGCGGGGCAGTACGGCCATTGTTTCCAGTTCCTGTCTCTACAATAAGTATCCCAAAACCATCGACGAGCGCCTGAATTACCACAGACCTTCCTGGCCCAGCCGCTTCACCGCCCAGTTGGCAGTGACCACCAGGACCAGCGCGATCACACCTTTGAACAGCCCGATGGCCGTCGCGTAGGAGAAATCCAGCGCCGTACTCGCCAGGCCGACCTTGTAGACATACGTATCAATAATTTCAGCGATCCCGGTGTTGATCGGGTTCTGCATGAGCAGCACTTTTTCAAAACCGATATTGATAAAGTTACCCATATTGAGGATGAGCAGCATGGTCGTCACCGGCATAATACCGGGAATGTCAATGTGCCGGATCCGCTGGAGACGCGATGCGCCGTCCACCTTTGCCGCTTCATGCAGCGAAGGATCAATGGTGGTCAGGGCCGCCAGATAGATCACTGTAGCGAAGCCCATCCCCTGCCAGATTCCTGACCCGACAAAAAGCGTCTGGAACCAGCTTGGGTCGTTGAGGATATTCAATGGTTGGCCGGTAATCGCCTGTGAGATTTTCGCGAAAGCCCCAAAACGCGGGTTAAAGAATTGGAGCAGCAGCCCCACCAGCACGACGGTGGAGATGAAATACGGGGCATAAGTCACCATCTGGACGGTCTTCTTGAAGAAGATATTGCGTACCTGGTTCAGACTGAGCGCCAGGATGATCGGAATCGGGAAACCGGCGATGAGCGAGTACAGACCCAGGGTCACAGTGTTGAGGATGATCCGCCCAAACAAATAGGAGTCGAAGAAACGCTGGAAATTCTCCAGGCCGACCCACTCGCTTCCCCAGATTCCGCCCTTGACCGAATAATCGCGAAACGCGATCTGCGCGCCGAGCATCGGCACATAATGGAACACAATCATGTACAGCAGCGGCAGGGCCAGCAGGACATAAAGCTGCCATCTTCGACGCATATGCGCGAGGGTGTGCCGGGTACGCTGCCGAAACGTGGGAGCCACCACACTGGTTCTGGTCTTGCCTCTAACGGTAAATGATTCTGGCTGGCCGGTAACTGTCATAAGCTTTTGTCTGACCCCATAATATAATGAACAGCCTGATGATAACCGCGCCTCTGGTCAACTTCAAGCACCCGAACTTCACATCTTGAGGCAGGCGGAACACAGTGGCCTGATTCAGTGAAATCTATTAAAAATGGGCCTTTCGCGGACGGATTTACAGACTCCAGGATTATAATTTATTGTGGTTTCGACTGCTGGATTGATTATAAATTATAAAATCCAATTGTCAAAATACTCCTCATTTTATGGGATTACCCCCGCCCTGCGGGTGGACGATGCGCCAGGCGGCGGAGTGAATATAATAGATACAAATGAGGTTATTTTATCGTTTGCGCGCTACAATCCGTGTGTGCGAGTGGCTGAAACAACGGGCGCAGACGAGCATTTCGCTCACCGAATTTATTGGAATAGATATCAGGACGATCAATGGAATTTGAACGCGAATTTCATGGCCCAAATGTGGGTTATGTGCTGGACCTTTACGAACGCTACCAGAGCAACCCGCAGTCGGTTGACGAGCATACCCGCCAGTTCTTCGCGGGTTGGTCGCCGCCGGCGGATGGGGTTCCCGCAGCGGCCCCGGTTGAGGGATTTGATTTTAACAAGGTGGTGGGCGCGGTTAACCTGGCCCAATCGGTGCGCGGGTACGGGCATCTGGCCGCCCAGTTGGACCCCCTCGGCAGCGCACCGCCCGGCGACCCAGCCCTTGACGCGCGCGCGCATGGGGTGACAGCCGACGACTTGCGACAACTCCCGGCCAGCCTGGTCGGCGGACCTATCGCGGCGTCTGCGGCCAGCGCCTATGACGCTGTCGAAATGCTGCGGCAGGTCTACTCCAGCCGGATCGGATTCGATAATGACCATATCCGTATCCCGGAGGAGCGCGAGTGGCTGCGTGAAGCCGCCGAGTCGCGCCGGTTTCGAGTCTCGAATGACGCCGATTTCGCCCGCGCCCTCCTCCAGCGGCTGTCCCAGATCGAGGCGTTTGAACGCTTTCTACAGGATGCTTTTCCCACCAAATATCGCTTTTCGATTGAAGGTCTCGACATGATGGTCCCCATGCTGGACGCGCTCATTGAGGCGTCCACGCAGTCCGGCATGTCGAACATCCTGCTCGGCATGGCGCACCGGGGCCGCCTGAATGTCATGGCCCACAACATGCAAAAGCCCTACGAGCAAATTCTGGCGGAATTCCGCGACCCGCTCAAACTTCAGGAAATGGTCAATGCTATCGGTTGGACCGTCGGCGATGTCAAGTATCACGAGGGCAGCGAACTGGAAGTTCAAAGCCAGCACCCGCACAACCTGACCCTGCGAATGCCACCCAATCCGAGCCATCTGGAACTGGTCAATCCGGTGGTCATGGGCATGGCGCGGGCGGCTGGTACGGATGTCAGCCAGCCAGGAATCGCCGCATTTGACCCCGACCTGACCATGCAGATTCTCATTCACGGGGACGCGGCATTTCCGGCCCAGGGCATCGTGGCAGAGACATTCAATCTTTCTCAGGTTCCTGGCTACTGGACGGGGGGAACCATCCACATTATTGCCAACAACAACATCGGCTTCACCACCCTGCCGAGAGCGGGACGCAGCACCCTGTATGCCAGTGATCTGGCGAAAGGCTTCAAAGTCCCCATCATTCATGTAAATGCGGACGATCCCGAAGCGTGCATCGAAGTCGTACGGATTGCTTACGCCTATCAGCAGGAATTTGAAAAAGACATTCTGATCGACCTGATCGGGTATCGCCGTTACGGGCACAATGAGCTGGATGAACCGGCCTTTACCCAGCCAATGCTCTATCAGGTCATCGGCAAGCACCCCACTGTGCGTGAACAGTGGGCCAGCACACTGGTGCAGCGCGGGGTCGTCAGCAGCGACGAAGTCAGCGCGATGTTCGACAAGTGGACCCAGCACCTGAAGCAGATCAACGAGGCGCTGCCCACAGCCATCGAGGAACGCGCCGAAGAATTTTTCGATCCACAGCCGGAACCCGCCACACCTGGCGAAGCCCGGCGCATCAGAACCGCAGTTTCAGAGGCAGAACTAAAAAACATTGACCGCGCACTGGCAAATATTCCCGAAGGCTTTCAGTTTCATTCCAACCGTCTGGAACGCGCCATCCGGGGCCGGCGCGGGGTTATGGATAAACCAGATGAAGCCAGTATCGACTGGGCCGGGGCTGAGGAACTGGCCTTTGCTTCCATCCTGCGCGACGGCATCGCGATCCGGCTCACGGGTCAGGACACCGAGCGGGGCACGTTTAATCATCGTCACGCGGTCCTGCATGACGCCCGAACCGGTGAAATCTTTGTACCCTTACAACAGTTGGAACAATCCAGAGCGACTTTTGAGGTCTATAACAGCCCGCTTTCTGAATCGGGTGTACTCGGTTTTGAATACGGCTACAGCATTCAGGCCCCGGAACGGCTGGTCATCTGGGAGGCACAGTACGGTGATTTTATCAATGGCGCGCAGGCCATCGTGGATGAATACATCGTTTCGGCGCGTGAGAAATGGGGCCAGACACCCTCGCTGGTGATGCTGCTGCCGCATGGCTGGGAAGGCGCCGGGCCGGATCATTCCAGCGGGCGGCTGGAGCGTTTCTTACAGCTTGCGGCGAACACGAATATGCGGATCGCCAACCCCACTACGTCCGCGCAGTATTTCCACCTGCTGCGGCGACAGGCGCATCTGCTGAAAACCGACCCGCTGCCGCTGGTGGTCATGACACCCAAAATATTCCTGCGTAACGCAGCCGTAAATTCGCCGCCGAGGGCACTGGCGGAAGGCAAATGGCTGCCGGTGATCGACGATGCCGGAGCGAACCCAGCAGAAATTACCCGGCTGGTGCTGTGCAGCGGCAAATTCTTTTTCGATCTGGTTCAGAGCGACTATCGCGCGGCCCATCCAGAAGTGGCGCTGGTAAGGGTGGAACAGCTTTACCCGTTCCCGGTCCCCGACCTACAGGAAATTATCGAGCGCTACCCCCATGTAAAACAGATTGTGTGGGCACAGGAAGAACCCAAGAATATGGGAGCCTGGGACTATATTGGTTTTCGTCTGGAAAGACTGGTCAAGGGTGCGCTGCCTGTGGACTATGTGGGACGCCGCCGCAGCCCAAGCCCGGCAGAAGGTTCCTCAACCGCGCATAAAACCAACCATGCCATGATTATCGACTATACCTTCACATGGAAATTTGAAAATAACAGTCAATTTGGAGGACTTTGATGTCTGTCGAGATTATCGTACCGGACCTGGGTGAAGCCGGGGTAGAAGCAACCATCAGCCGCTGGCTCAAAACTGTGGGTGAAATGATTCAAACGGGCGAGGCAGTGGTAGTCCTCGAAACGGACAAGGTGGATGTGGAGGTAGCCGCACAGGCCAGCGGCGTGCTGAAAAGCATCGCGCGCCAGGCCGGTGAAGATGTGGCTGTGGGTGATGTCCTGGGGGCAATTGATAACGCGGCGTGGGCTGAAACGGCACCACCTGCGAAAGCCCCGGCAGTTCAGGACAGCCAGCCAGCCGCGCCTGTGGAGACGCGCAAAGCCGAAGAAAGCAAAGTCTCCCCGGTGGCGAAACGGGTCGCCCAGGAGCGCAGCGTTGATCTTTCGCAAGTGCCGGGCAGCGGACCGCAGGGACGTGTCACCAGAGAGGATGTGGAGCGGCACATCAGCCAGCAGGAAAAGACGGATGGCCGCAAACCCGCAGGAGAATCCACAGTGCGGGCCGCGCCCCCCTCGACGGAAACCCGGACCGATGGTGAAGAACGGGTGCGTATGTCGCGCCGGCGGCGCACGATTGCGAAACGTCTGGTCGAAGCGCAGCATACCGCAGCTATGCTGACCACCTTCAACGAAGTCGATATGACCGCTGTGATGGACCTGCGCACACGTCGCAAGGAAGCTTTCCAGAAGCGGCACGGGGTCAGCCTGGGGTTATCCGCCTTCTTTGTCAAAGCGATCATTGGCGCGCTTAAGGAGTTCCCCCGGCTTAACGCCGAAATCGACGGGGACGATATGATCCTCAAGCACTATTACGACATTGGAGTCGCCATCGGCGCGGAAGATGGGCTGGTGGTCCCGGTGCTGCGCAGCGCGGATCGCCTGTCGTTCGCCGAGATTGAGACCGGAATCAAGAATTTCGCGCGGCAGGCCGAGGAAGGCACACTTTCGGTGGAAGACCTGCGCGGCGGTTCATTTACGATCACCAACGGCGGCATCTTCGGGTCACTGCTCAGCACGCCGATTCTCAACCCGCCGCAGGTTGCCATTCTGGGCCTGCATCGCACCCAGGATCGCCCCATCGCGCTCAACGGCGAGGTCGTAATTCGCCCCATGATGTATATGGCGCTCAGTTACGATCACCGCATTGTGGATGGGCGCGAGGCGGTGCAGTTTCTGGTGCGTGTGAAAGCGCTTGTGGAAG
>CAZKIB010000146.1:8689-8938 GCA_964552425.1 uncultured Anaerolineaceae bacterium
TGATGGCTGAACAGGCCGCACCGTTCACTCACTTATGACTTGCGCAGGCGGGGGTCCAGCGCGTCACGCAGGCCATCGCCGATAAAATTGACGCACAGGACCGTCAGCGAGATCATCAGGCCGGGCCAGAACACCAGCACAGGGGTCAGAGTCAGATAGTCTTTGCCATCAAACAGCAGGCGGCCCCAGGTCGGGAAATCCGGTGGGAAGCCCAGGCCGAGGAACGACAGCGCTGACTCCGTAATGATG
>CAZKIB010000146.1:8961-17470 GCA_964552425.1 uncultured Anaerolineaceae bacterium
AGGTCGCCGCGACGATGACCGGACTGACGACGTTCGGCAGGATATGACGCCGTACAATGCTGGCATCCGCCGCGCCCAGGCTGCGGGCAGCCAGCACAAATTCGCGTTCCTTTACCGACAGCACCTCACCGCGCACCAGCCGGGCCGTCGGCATCCACCCAAGCCCGCCAATCACCAGCACGGTCAGAATAAAAATACCCAGTTCTGGCCCAAAGGCCGTGCGCAGTGAATCGCGAAACAACAATGTAATCACCAGCAGCAGCGGCAGCAGCGGCAGCGAAAGGAACGTATCGGTCACACGCATGAGGGGATCATCCAGCCGGTGGAAATAACCGGCCAGCAAGCCCACCAGCGTGCCAATGGACATGGCAATGAACATGGCGCTGACCCCAATCGCCAGCGAGACGCGCCCACCGTAGATCACACGGGCCAGGGTATCGCGCCCCAGATTATCCGTGCCAAACGGGTGCGCCGGGGTCATGCCGGAATAGGCCGCCACGATGTCGATATATTCCGGGTCAACACGCCAGAACAAGGGGCCAACTGTCACCAGCAGCACAATCGTCATGAGGATCAGCGATGCGCCTATCGCCAGACGATGCCGGCGGAAACGTGCCCAGACATCTCCCCACAGGGTATTGGATTTGACGATTTCTTTGGTTTCCAGGTTAATCGTCGCAAGTTTGGTCGTCGTCGCCATAATGGGTTCGCCAGTGAACTAACTGTACGCAATGCGCGGATCGAGTACAGCGTACAACACATCCGCCACAAGATTAAAAAGGACAATCAGCAGGGCAAAAATGAAGGTCAGGGTTTGCACAGTCGGCAGGTCGCCACCCTGTACGGCCAGAATCAGAAGCTGGCCCAGCCCATTCACCCGGAAGATTTGTTCGGTGATAATCGCGCCCTGAAAAATCTGCGGAATACCCAGCGCCACCAGCGTGACTACCGGGATAAGGCTGTTGCGCAGGGCATGACCCAGCACCACATTCCGCTCATTTAACCCTTTGGAACGCGCCGTGCGCACATAATCCTGCCCCAGATTTTCCAGCATGGCGGAGCGTGTAAACCGGCTGATCTGCGCGGTAAAGAACAGCGTCAGCACAGCCATCGGCATAAAAATCTGCCGGAGCTGCACGCCAAAACTTTCCAGGTCTGTCACCACATGGGTGGTGTTATAGACAGAAGGAAACCACTTGAGCTGCACACTGAAGATAATCACAAACAGCAGCCCCATAAAAAATGTCGGGACCGAGTAGCCCACTACCGACAGAAATGTGCCGATCTGATCGAAAATCGAATACTGCTTGTAGGCGGACAGCACGCCAATCGGGATGGCAATGACGATGGCGCACAGATAGGCTGTGCCCACCACCCACAGCGTTTGCGGAATCCGCTCAAAAATCAGGTCAATAATCGGGCTTCGGGTCTGCCAGGAGACGATCCGCAGGCGTTCTTCAGAACCGGGGAAGGTCACACCCGTCATTTTTTCAAGAAGGTTGAGAGGTTCATTAATCAGAAACTGCTGGAGCCACTTAAAATATTTAATCAGAAATGGGTCATTCACCCCCAGCGCCTCGCGGATTTGTTCGCGCACTTCTTCCGGGATGGTCAGCGGAAGGTTGCCAACCGGGTCGCTTGGGGATAATTCCAGAATGGCAAAGACAATCAGGCTGATTGCCAGGAGGGTGGGGATAATCGTCAATACACGGCGGATAAAATAATGGGTCAAGGTTGAACCTCGCTCATAACACGCGACAACTGGCGAACATAAGCAAGAGGGCGAGTTCGCCCCGCCCTCTTTAGTGAGATATGCCTTGCTAGCTTGCGCGAGTCCAGTCCGCGATATTCCAGGGTTCCGCATCCCAGGCATTCATCAGAACACCTTCGAGCGTGTTGCTGTTGGCGGAGACATCACCGCGATGCACCAGCGGGATGGCTGCGCCGCTCTGAACGATCAGGTCATTCATCTGAATGGCAAGCGCCGCGCGTGCTTCCAGCCCTGATGTCTGAGCCATTTCGGCCACCAGCGCGTCATAGTCCGGGTTGCACCAGCGCGAGATATTGCTGCCCAGGAAGTTGTTGTCCGGGCCGCTGACCGAGCTGCACTGCCACTGCGCCATGTAACTTTCGGGGTCCGTACCGGCGAAGTTGTTGGTAAACATCTGGACATCAGCATAGAACTTGCCATAGGTATCCGGGCTGGCCGGGTCGCCGCCGAAGAAGACCGAGGCATCAATGTTGCGCAGTTCGGCTTCGACACCGATTTCTGACCACCATTGTTTAATCAGAGCCTGGGTACTCTGGCGCACCGCGTTTGTGGAAGTCTGATACAGAACACGCAGCGGGATGCCGTTATATTCGCGGATGCCGTCGCCATCGCTGTCGACAATGCCGGCTTCATCCAGCATGGCGATTGCGCCGGGAATATCCTGCGTCAGGCAGGCGTCATTATTGGTCGAAGCGTAGATGGGGGGCGCAGGCAGGATATTGCAGGTCGCCTGACCCGCCGCGCCGTAAAGCTGGCTGGCGATCAGACCACGATCAATCGCCATCGACATTGCCTGCCACACCACCGGGTCGGTCAGGAAGGGGTGCGCATTGGAACCGTCTTCGACCCACACCGAACGCATGTCACCCAGCGCCGGGTCCGGGTTGGTCTGGTTGACATGGATGCGTTCCACGCTCGTGCCGAAAGCCACCAGCACCTGCCCAAGACCAGCAGACGCCATCGAGTTCAGGATTTCCGGCGCAATCTGGAGGTTCCAGGCATAATCGGCCTCGCCGGTTTCCAGCACAGCGCGCGCGGCAGATTCCGCATCACCACCACCCTTGAAGACCACGCGCTGGAAGGAAGGTTTGCCCTCAACGCGATAGTTCGGGTTGGCGACGAAGGTGATGACATCGTTCGCGCGGAATTCTTCGACCATGTACGGGCCGGTCCCGATGGGGTTAAAGTTCTGCTCGGTGCAGCCCTGAGCCGCCGCGCCGATGCAGCTTTCGAACTGGGCCTTCTGAATCACTGAGGATTCCTGGCCGACGAAGGGGCTGTAGGGGAAGGGTTTGGGGACACCGAAGGTAATCGTAACGGTGTTCGCATCCACTGCTTCGATGCTGGTGATATCTTCATATTTTTCAGCATACGAGCAGCCCGTTGCTTCGTCCGTGCAGTACTGCCATGTGAAAATCACATCTTCCGCTGTGAAGGGTGTACCGTCCGACCACAGGATGCCGGGGGTAATCTTCCAGGTAATCTGTGTCAGGTCTTCAGAAACACCGCCATTTTCGACAGTTGGAATTTCCTCAACCAGCCAGGGGATCATCTCGCCATTTTCATTGTACCGGGCGAGCGGTTCCAGCACCAGCGAGGAAGCGTCAATTTCTTTGGTACCACCAGCAAGATAAAAATTGAGTGTTGAAGGAGCCTGCCAGTAAAGGATGTTCAGAGTATCTTCCTGAGCCGACACCAGGCCAACAGCCCCGATGAAGACCAGCAAGAGTACCAGACAACTGGCGATTTTGAGATTTGTGCGTTTCATAGCCCACCTTTCCTCATGCGGTAAGTTGATTAAATATATTTTCACTGTCTATACTCCGGTGAGTATACCCAAGTTCAAATGAAGTTCAATAATCGAGGGAAATAATTGTTACCAAGATTTCGGGCTGGAAGTTGTCGCAAGCGCCCGAAGATCATATTTTTCAGGTAAATCCCTCCATGATTTGGCAAGAACGCACAGCAGTCTGGTTGCCCAAAGCGCCCCAATCAGTTAAAACATGCGCCATCTGCTTCGCATACTCAGGAACAAAAACCATGGAATTGGACCGTGTTCAACTGCAAAAAGATATTCACGCGCTGTACGCTCGTGAACATGCTGAACTTGGCGAACAGGGCACGCTCGAACATCTGGAACGCGCACAGCAGTGGAAGCTGGCCGGCACGCTGAAAGCCGGCGGGGTGCTGGTGTTCCCTCATGCCGGGGTGAAAGACTGCGGCTATCAGATCGCGGCCTGTGTACAGGCGTGTCTGGACAGCGGCGCGGATCAGGTGCTGGTTCTCAGCGTCCTGCACGCCTTTACGCAGGAAATGGAAGATGCCCGCAGACGAGTCGCGGCGGGGGGTGATGTCACCCAGGAGGTCTTCTGGGGCATTCAGGGGCCAGGCATTGACGGGCGCGAAGAATGGAAAGGCGACCACGCGCTGATAAGCTGGCGGCATTTCTGGGATGCGGAAGTCAAACGTCGGGGCCTGTCACCCGCGCAAACGCCCACTGTGATCGAGCGCTATCCCTATCTGGCCGGGGGCAAACCGGAAATACTGCCCGGTTTTGATGATCTGGCCGCCATCGCCAGAGACGCCGTGATTGTTTCCACCGCTGACGCTTTCCATCACGGCATCGGTTATGGGGACGCGCCGGAAGACTCCTACAACCCGGACGAAATCGGACTGCGTCACGCCCAGAATGTGATTGAGGAAGGTATCCGCATTCTGGAACAGGGCGATTACTGGGGTTATAACCAGCACTGTGTTAAAGCCAAAAGCGATGCGCGCGACGCCGGGCAGGTCTTTCGTTATCTGCGCGGGCCGATGACCGGGCGTGTTCTGGATATGACCTACACCGACGCCTCGGAAATCTATCATAAGCCGCCGCCGACCTGGGTGGCCGCCGCCCTGATGGAATGGACGCCCGTGTAACTCACTTCACGCAATGGGCAAGCAAATGCCCAGGTCGTAACCAAAGGGAGGGGGTGTCACAACACATCGATTCCAATCGGAACCTGTCATCTGCCCCCTCCCTCATCCTTTGAACAACGCTCTCGGATAACCCTGGCCGCTCCTGGACCGACATACCCGCGCTGTTCTGTGCATCTCCGTACCGGTGACTGCCGACTCACCTTAATGGTTAAGTTGGGCGATATTGGATTAAGATTTCAAGCGTAGGCTCAAGGTGATGAGGTGACACATTGCCAGTGAATTCAACGGATACCTGGCTTAACAACCTGCGTTTCCTGAAAATCAAGCTGTCTTTAGAAATCCTGCTTGTCATCATAATCTGGATGGCGGTTCTGCTGGCAATACCCAGAGGATTTGATCTCTCAGATAATGGTTTCTACCTGATGTCGTTCCGCCACTATCAGGATGTCAGCGCCCCTTTCTCGATGTTCGGAGCGTTTATTAAACCCATTTACGATCTGACGGGTGGTTCTGTGGCTGCAACCCGTCTGCTCGGCGGCCTTATCCTGCTGCTGGCATCCGCTCTGACGGCATTCATTTCCATCCACCGGATAAAAAATCCGTACAACGTTTCATCTCCTGCGCGATATGCTGAGTACCAGCGCTACAGCAGCATGACCCTGTTGATTGTCGCAGGCAGCCTGTATTACATCTGGTGGCTGACAACACCCAGCTACAACTGGCTTAATCTGATTGGACTAATGTTGTTTTGGGCCGGTCTTTTGCTGTGGCTATCTAACCGAAATCAGAAAGATTCTTTGTATGGGGCTTTTCTGCTTGGCCTCGCCTGTTGTTTCGTCGTGTGGGCACGGGTGACAACAGCACCATTTTTGCTGATATTTGTGGCCCTGCTCCTGGGGGTGAACAGGCAGCGATACCGAGAACTCGTCTCGTTCCAGCATATCGGGTCTGGACTGGCAGGTTTGATCGTCGGTTTCCTGCCACTGCTGTTGCAGGGAGATTTTCCACCCCAGATCGTCGACAAAATGCAGGCTGGAATTGAATTTCAATCTCTCAAGTCTGCAACTTACAGCAGTATCGCCACCTTATTCAATAACGAAGCCAGCAAAATATTCGAGTTCATACTCACCAGTTTAGTACAACTCTGGATTATCTGGCCCTGGTGGGCACTATTGGGCAGTGTTGTGATTATTTTGAGTGTAATGACCCGCCGTACCACCGCTGCACAACAACTCCCTCTAACCAGAATAATTGGTTTGGCGTTAGCGGCTGGATGGGTTGTGACTGTGGTGGTCATCACAGGGTCAATACACTCTTTTCTTGACATGGGGTTGTGGGGATTACTGATCTACGAAATCACACTTGTCTTTATCCTGACAGGCCATTTTTCAGATTTCATCATCGGCCATCGTTCAGGAGCAGGTTACGCTTCTTTGTTATCCTGTGTGGCGTGGTCCGCAGCAGCGTTAACATTTAATATCATTTTCTCATTTGGAAGCACGAATATATACAGCATCCAGACGGGCTTGAGCAGCTATTTTTATTTCCTTGCTGCGGTCATACTGGCGGGCACGACAAGTTATCGTCTCGGAAAATTTCTACAGGCTGTCCTGCCATTGACTCTGATTTGCGCAATGGGCTACAGTCTGCTGATTACGTCGCAGCTTCCCTACCGCCAGGAAGTTTCCATGCTGGCGATGACCACCCCGGCCCCCCTGCGATGGGGCCAGGAAACGGTTCAGGTTGGGCCACAAACAGCCCACTATCTGACACAGTTGCAGCAGCTCGCTCTGGAAGCTGGCTTCTCAGCGGGTACTCCTGTTATTGACCTGACAGGTCATTCACCGGGCACGGTATATGCTCTGGATGGGCGAACCTATGTTTTCCCCTGGATTATCGGAGGCTATGAAGGCTCCACACCTGCGTCCCAGTGGCTCCTGGAACAGTGGTCAGAAGAAGAACTCAGGCGTGCCTGGGTCCTCACTGTCGAAACAGACCCCCTGAGAGCCATTCCATCCGATGTTCTTCGCAGGCTGGGGTTAAACTTTCCACTCGCCTATGAACGAGTCGGCGACATTACCACACCCCATTTTCAGGAAGTGCAGACCCTGTGGAAGCCACGTGTCCTGGCTTCCGCCCGATGAATAGGGCAACACAAACTACTGGATCGTGCTGTGGCCGGTGGCAAGCGCAGCCAGTACGCGCTGCGGTGAAAACGGAATTTCACGCAGACGCACACCCACCGCGTCAAAAACCGCGTTGGCGATGGCGGCAGGTGTCGGAGGCTGGGTGGCTTCCCCCGCGCCCAGAAATGGCAGACCGGGCCGGTTCAGAATCACCGTTTCAATGACCGGAGCGTCGCCAGCCCGCAGGATCGGATAGGTATCCCAATCGCGGCTGGTAATACCCTGTGCATCGAACATGACCTGTTCGTACAGTGTCCAGCTTGCCGCCTGTACCAGACCACCTTCAAGCTGGTTGCTGATGCCATCCGGGTTGACTACCTGCCCGGCATCGGCGGCGATGACCGCGCGTTCAAGATGAATGACACCGCTGGCCCGATCAACCTGTAACTCAATCACGACTGCCGCATAACACTGGCGGTTTTTGTACTGCGCAAAGGCGATGCCCCTGCCGCGCCCACTGCCAGTAGGGGCTGACCGGGTTTGCCAGCCGGCTTTGTCCGCCGCTGCCTGAATCACCGCTCTGGCGCGCTCATCCCTAAGATGCCGCAGCCGGAATTCCACTGGGTCCGCGCCAGCCGCATAAGCCAGTTCGTCCATGAATGATTCGATGGCAAACCCGTTGGCATAGGCTCCCAGACTGCGTAAAGCCGATACCCGCAGGGGGCTGTTCGCCACAAAATGTTCGACCACACGCTGGCGCGCAAAAGCGTATTTTGGCTGCGCATTGCGATGGCTGCCGAATTCCTGCCCTTTGCCCTGCCGGATCGGATTCGGGGCAAGCGGCTGGGCCAGATGCCGCGCTGCCAGCAGGTCGGACCCTTCGGTTCCGCCGCGAGGCCGGGTCGAGTGGGTGTAGCTGCGCACATCATAATTCCAGTCGACAATTTCACCGTCCGCGTTCAGGCTGGCCTGGGTGTCAATCAGCATGGCCGAGCCATAGGGTTCCCAGCCATGTTCATCCGCCCGCGACCATTTCAGCAGCACCGGACGCCCCGGCAGCGCGCGGGCCACCAGAGCCGCGTCGAGGGCCACATCATCCGCCCCGTTGTGCCCATAACAGCCCGCCCCTTCCACATGAATTACCCGAATCAACGCCGGGTCCAAATCAAGCACGTGGGCGATGGCCGCCTGCAAGTTAAAGACACCCTGTGAATATGTCCAGATAGTAAGCTGTCCCTCGTTCCAGTGTGCAGCGGCACCCGATGGCCCCATCGAGGCGTGCATGTGATAGGGGCGCAGATAGGTCGCTCTGAGGGTTTGCGCGGCATCCGGCGGCGTCTGAATGTCCGGTATCGGGTCATCCACCACTGCCCCGTTGACCACCAGACCCGACACAGCGGGCTGGCTCCTGAGATAATCAAAGATGCTCGTATCGACAGGCAGTGTTCCCTGATGCTCCCAGGCCGCGATTTCTGACAGCTTTTCCGCCGCCCACATCGCCTGCTCCTCGCGCCCGGCGATGACTGCCAGAAAGCTGCCATCGCGCACCACTTCGATCACACCGGGCATCTGACGAATCGTATCCAGATCAGCCGATACAAGCTGCGCCAGTGTGTTGGGAGGCCGTACCACGCGGGCATGAACCATGCCGGGGAATTCCAGATCATGGACATAACTGACCGCGCCGCTC
>CAZKIB010000147.1:0-1695 GCA_964552425.1 uncultured Anaerolineaceae bacterium
ATGGCGCGGATACCAGTGACGCCGGCGTGACGCTCAATGACGCCCTGCGCTCCATCAGCGCCAGCCGCGAGTCGCTCAACCCGGTTATCGTCATCCCGGTGGCCTATGGCGCGGACGCGGACATCAACGCGCTCAACAGCATCGCCCGTTCCAGCAATACCTCCGTCCAGTCCGGCGACCCGCAGAACATCTTGCAGGTGCTGGAAATCATCGGCAGTTTCTTCTAGGCAATCGTTCTTAGACCTTCGGATAATGTTTTGTAGGGGTGATTCGCGAATCGCCCCTACGCGGGTTCCGAAACGTTTTCTGAACATCAATAGCTGCCAGTTTTCAGTAAGCAGATGGGGCGTCCCGCGCGCCCCATTTTTGTTTGCGAGTCCAGCGGGCAAAGGGATTTATTTTGCGTGCGTCCGGTCATAGGCTTCCTGCACCAGCGCCAGCAGCGGCGCACCCGCGTCCGCAGCCGACTGCAACTCAACCATGTGCGTCAGGTTGGGCATCGCGCCCAGGCTTTTGGCCTTCTGCACCACGTCGTCAAAAGGCCGTTCGCCCAGGTCCAGCCCGACGCGCAGCAGCGTCTTCGTCGGCGTGATGCAGGCGAAAATGCGCTTGCCCTCAACCGACATATACGCGCGTGTGGGGATCAGCACGACATCGGGCAGCATCCCGGTAATCGCGTTTTCCAGCGTGCGGTACAGGGGCAGCAGCACCTCCTTCCCGGTGAACAGCTTCTCGAACAGCACGGCGTAATCGAACACCGGCTGGCCGTCGTTCAGATAAATTCCCGCCAGAAAACCGGCCTGCATGTGGTTGAGTTTGTGCTGGTCCTTCAGCCAGGCGATGATCGTGTTTGGTTTGGCCGGCAGGTTCGCACCTGCGATAATCGCCATCCATTCCGGCACATCATGCCCCGTTTTGTCGCGGGCCGCTGCGATAAATTCCTGTTCCAGCCGCTGCGAATCCTTCGCCATAGGTCACACTCCTGTTGTCATCCTCCCATCGAGTGTAACGGCGGCTAGAACACTTGTCTTGTAAAAATTTAACCAGTGGGCACGAAATGCACGCCTTCCCCGCGTTTCAGGTCCGGGCCGAAAATCGCCCGCCGGCGCTCGATATAGTCCGTTGGCGACATGCCCGTAAAGTGCTGGAAGTCGTGGATAAAATGCGCCTGGTCATAATACTGCGCGGCCAGTGCCACCTGAAGCCAGTCGGGTTCGGCGGGATCAATCAGGTGCAGGACGTGCTGGAAGCGGTAAATGCGCGCCAGAGTCTTGGGTGTCAGGCCCATCGCGCGCCGGAACTGGGTGATGAGATGCTTCTGGCTGATGCCGATGTCCGCGCTCAACGCTCCGATAGCCACCCGCCCGTGACCGCGTTCGATCTGCGTCACGGCATAGTCGATCAGCGCCAGTTCCGCCGGGATGTGTGTCAGCCGCTCCCGCAGCAGGTGTTCCAGCAGGGCGAAGCGCGCCGCGAGATTGGGCGCATCATACAGGCGTTCGCGCAGTTCAGCGGCGAACGATCCCCACAGCGCCTCCAGCGGCACGACCTGATCCTGCAAATCGGCAGTCACACCGGGGAAAAACGGGGCCGCGCCACCGGGCCTGAAGCGCGCGCCCATCACGCGGGTTTCCGCCAGCGGGTGATTGCGCAGCGGCCCGGTCTGCAAGCCCACCAGCCAGCTTTCCGTATGCT
>CAZKIB010000147.1:1711-17323 GCA_964552425.1 uncultured Anaerolineaceae bacterium
GTCAGGGCGTCGCTGTCGTACAGGCGAAAGTGCGGCCCGAAGTTGATAATCAGGTCCAGCGTCGCGCTCGGCAGAATCTTCTCGTGCCGGTACGTCACCTGATCTTCAACGTACCACAGGCACTCGATAAACCGGTCCAGCGGCGGGGCCGGGCGCTGCATCACATAGGTCATGACTGTTCTCAGTTGCCGTAAGATTCGCGCACTCACGCAAGCGGCAACATACCCCAAATCCCTCCGGGATTCAAGAACTCCGCACCGCCGCCAGTCCCGCAGGGACTTGTTTCGCCTGGCCGCAAAAGCCGGACACTGAAGTATCCGGCAACATACCTCAAATCCCGCCGGGATTCAAAAACTCCGCTCATGGCCCCCAGTCCCGAAGGGACTTGTCCTGCCTTGCCGGAGATTTCAATCTCCGGTGCAAAAAGCCAGACCCCAAATCCCTCCGGGATTCCAAAATTTCGCTCAGGCCCCTAGTCCCGCAGGGACTTGTTTTGCCTTGCCGGAGATTTTAAACTCCGGTGCAAAAAGCTATTCCACCTGTTCCAGATAGGCCATCAGAGTATTCGCCGCATGATGCTCTTTCTGGCGCTGAATGTAACCCATGACTGTGTCGAGTTGTTTCGCGCCAAAGGTGAGGACCCCATAACCATCCTGCCAGCTAAAATGATCCCCTGCGTCTGGCATGTTCAGATTTACCATTCGCGCAGAACCACCTTTCATACGCTTGACCCACACCGCCACTGCCAGGCTGGGCGGAATCGTCACCGCCACGTGTACATGATCGGCCACCCCATTCACTGCCAGAACCTCGCCGCCCAGTTCTGCTGTTTTGCTGCGAATTACCTCAAAAATCACCGCCTCATGTTCCGGGCTGATGATTGGTGCGCGGTGTTTGGTCGTCCATACGACATGGTAAAAGCAGCGCCAGAAGGGCATCGTTCATGTTCCTTGCTGCCGCAAAAAGCCGGGCACTCAAGTACCCGGCAAAATACCCCAAGTCCCTTTGGGATTCAAAAACTTCGCGCATGGCCCTAGTCCCGCAGGGACTTGTCCTGCCTTGCCGGAGATTTCAATCTCCGGTGCAAAAAGCCGGGCAGTGCGCAGTCTACCCGGCAAAGCACCCCAAATCCCGCCGGGATTCAAAAACTCCGCTCATGGCCCCAGTCCCGAAGGGACTTGTCCTGCCTTGCCGTCGATTTCAATCGGCGGCATTCTCCGGCCCTAAGAGCGGGAAACGCGAAAACCGCTGCCGCCGACCCAGTTGAGAGGATCGACCCTGAAACGGAAGTCGCAGCGGAAACCGTCGGAGTGGCTGCCGTACCACGAACCGCCGCGCAGCACGCGAACATCTGTTCCGCCCAGATCCTGTGACCCTGTTTCATAAGCCGTCCGGCACCACTCCCAGACATTGCCCGCCATGTCCACGACTTTGAAAAAACTGTCCCCTTTCCCTTCATAGTGTGCCACAGGTGTGGTGACTTTGCTATCACATGGCGATACAGAATTGTTACACCGCTTGCAATTCCATTCATCCCCCCAGGGATAGGTTCGGTTGTCATCCCCCTGCGCGGCCCGCTGCCACTGCTGCTCCGTTGGCAATTGGATATTTTCGCCTGTCCTGTCGCTCAACCACTGGCAAAACGCTACCGATTCATACCACGACACCCCCACCACCGGATGTTCCGCCCCGTTCCACTGGGGGTTCTGCCAGTAACGCGGTTCTGTCCAGGGCTTGCCACTCGGTTTCCAGCCTCCATCATAGTGCCAGCCTTGCGCTCGCGCCTCCCATCCCGCTTCCGTCCACCACTTCTTTTCGCCATAGCCACCTGCCTCGACAAACAGCCGGAACTGCGCGTTCGTCACCGGGTACTTGGCGATATGGAAGGTCGGGATGGTTTCAGCCTCTTTGCCCTCAATCGTCACCTCGCCCGCCGGGATTTCCACCCACGCAAATGGCGCGGGCAGCAACTCCTCGCTGCGCGGGCGGGCTGGTTTGGGTGGGGCCGCCGGTTTCGGCCGCACTGTCACGGCGATTCCGTCAGGGTCATAATCCGGGAAGTCCTGCCAGAACACCTGCAAAGCATCCCAGACACGCTGCGGACTGGCGCGTTTCGCCATCTGGCGCAGCAGGTCATAGTGTTTGTCCCGCTCCGCTGCCTCCAGCACATCCCAGATTTCCTGTTCCAGCGCGTCCACGTTGAACACACGCGGGGCCTGCCCGCTGGCGCGGATTTCGGCCAGTATCACCCGTGCCTGCTCCCATTCCTGCGCATCGAAGGCGTGGTAAAACGCGCTGATGGCGGTGTGAACGTCGTAAGCGGCAGGTTTGGGCTTCGGCGCTGCGGCTAATCCACCCCCCAGAGCCTGAATAATCCGGCTCACATCGCCGTGAAAGTCGGGGTCATCACGCACCACCGCCGCATTTTTGTAGGCCAGTTCCCGCAAATCCGGCGGCAGTTCGTCGGCGCGGGGCATCGCGGCATTGTCCACCAGCACCGGAATCACGACGCAGCTATCGCGCTGCAAGGCCGACTCCACTTCGATGCGCACAAAATCACCGGGGTTATCCAGGCGGCGGTTGCCATGTTCATCCTTGATGTCCAGCCATTGCCTGCCGATGATCGCGAGCTGCACATCGCACTGCGCCACCGCTTCGCGCAGCACACCCCGGAAATCCTTGCCAAGCGGGATGCTGTCGACATCTTTGAAGACGTGATCTTTGCCAAAGGCTTCGACCAGCCGATCATAAATGCGCCCGGCATCCTTACGGCTGTCCGCCCGACGGTAGGAGATGAATATTTTGGTCATCGTGTGTCCGCTCACAGAGCATTCTGTTTCTCTGAATTATGCCCTGTGCGACGTTGTTCTACAACCCGCTTACACCATTGCGTGTATCATCTGGATTTCGCTGCTGTGAACGCTTCCCCAGTCCCGCAGGGACTTGTCTTGCCTTGCCGGGTACTTGAGTGCCCGGCTTCAAGAAAACGCAACACACGTTCACCCTTTCCCCGCCCGAATCCGTTACACGGACCGCATGGATGCGCGCTTTGCTCTGACAACTGAAAACTGACAACTGACAACTTTCCAGACACCCGCAGTTGCCAACCGGACCAAGATGAACCACAATTACAGAGAGTTACCGTGATTCAAACCGGGGGCTAACCATGACGACACCCTTTGATCGCCGCGTCCTGTGGATTCACTGGGAAGGCGAAGCGGTTCGGGAAACCAGCATCGAAGCGCTGGCGGACAACATCAAGCGCGAGACACCCAACGTCGCCGGGGTGGTCATCAAAACCAGCAACGGCGCGCAGTGGCAGGGGGCCTTCGACCAGCGGCGCGCCCTCGCCATCGACGGGCCGGGCGATATTCAGCGCTGGGTGCAGGTGCTTTCGGAACGCGGGCTGGAAACCCACGCCTGGTGTGTGGTGCAGGGGCAGGACATCGGCAAAGAAGCCGACCTCATCATCGCGGCGTGCAATACCCCCGGCGTCCGATCCATGCTGCTGGATGTCGAAGGCGGGGCGAATTATTTCGGCGGCAAAACCGCGCAGGACGCCCGCAGCCTCATCACGCGGGTGCGTGCCGGCCTCCCGCCAGACTTTCATCTGGGCCTGAATTTTGACGCGCGCGGCAGTCACCCGGCCAGCATCCACATTCAGGAATGGCTGCCGCATGTGCAGAGCCTGCACCCGATGGTCTATCACTGGGAGTTTGGCAGTGGGCGGCATGGCCCGGAAGCCTACCTGAACGATGCCTTTGGCGTGCTGGTGCGCTATGGCCTGCCGGTTGTGCCCATGCTCCAGACCTACCCGACGCCCGAACCTGTGCCCGAAGAACAGGTCTTCCACGCCGGGGATTACGCCTTCGCCAAAGGCGCGGTGGGCCTGACGTATTTCCGCTACGGGGCGGATAGTTCCGCTTCGCAGATCGTCGCCGGCCTGCGGCGCATGGATCCCAAACGGCCTGCGCCCTCTGGCAGCCCGGCCAAGCGCGTGTTCGGGGTGCGTGCCCTCCTGCTGCGGGTGCGCGCCCAGCCGAGTCTCAGCGCCACGACGACCCAGTTTATTGCCGATGGCGCGGTCCTCGAAGTGGACGCCAGTTCGCGCACCGAGGCAGATGGCTATATCTGGTGGAAAAGCGCCGATGGCTGGGTCGCGCAGGGGCGCAGCGATTACCGGCAGGTGCTGCTGGTCGAACTGACCCCCAGTGTCCCGCCCTTCGGCCTGCCCATCCTCGGCGACCTGCTCCCGGATGTCGAACAACCCACGCCGGAGGTCCCGCAGAAGCGCTTCAAGGTAATTACCAACGCGGTCAATGTCCGCAGCCAGCCGGAACTGGGCCGTGAGTTCCTGCTCGGAACCACGCTCAAACGCGATGCCGAAATCCGGGTGGATGCCGACGCCTGGACCGAGAAAAACGGCTTCATGTGGTGGTTTCATGGCCCCGGCTGGAGCGCGGAAAAAGCGCTCGACAGCGGTCTGCGTTTTCTGGAAGACCTGACGCCCGATGTGCCGCGTATCGAAGCACAGCCCGTCGAGGAAACCCCGCCTCAGCCGGAACCGGAGCCGGAAACCCCCGCGCCTGCGCCCACGCCAGCCGTTTCGCTCAAGCGCTTTCGGGTGCTGGCGACCACGCTCAACATTCGCAGCCAGCCCGGTTTAGCCGGGCGCGCGGTCAGCGGGGTGCTGCGCCGGGGTGATGAAATCCAGCCGAGAGCGGACTCGTGGCGCGAACTGGACGGCTTCATCTGGTGGCAGCATGGCACGGGCTGGAGCGCAGAAAGCAGCCTGGATGGGCGCACCCGTTTTCTGGAAGACCTGACGCCGGATGTGGCCCGCGTGGACCCCAACGCGCCAACGCCGGCCCCCGCACCTGCGCCAGCGCCGACCCCGCCCCCGACACCCGCGCCGGATATGCCCCAGCGTTTCCGGGTAGTCGCGCTCGGTGTCACCATCCGCGATGAACCGAACACCAACGCGATCCGCACCGGGCGTCTGCGCCAGGGTGAGGAACTGCTCATTGACCCGGCCAAACTGGTAGAGGCCGATGGCTACCTGTGGGCCAGGCATTCCAGCGGCTGGAGCGCGGTGCGCAGCCTGGATGGCAAAGAAGAACTCATGCTGAATATCGATACACTGCCCCTGCTCGGCGCGCTCATCCAGCGGATGCCGGTGCGTCTGGAAGAAACGCAGTGGATTCAGTATTTCGGCAATACCAGCTTCGCCTTCAAGTTCGGCAAGAACAACAGCTACGACAAATTCTCGCAGGGGCTGCACAGCGGGCTGGACTTTGGCAAACTCACCAGCAACCCGGCCAATCCCTCCATTTTCGCGGCGGTGGAGGGCCTGTTTGATGGGCGCGGCGCGAAATACGGGCCGAACCGTGTGGACGTGCTGGTCGGGGATTACCGTATTATCTACGGGCACATCGGCAAACCCGCCAGCCTGCCGCGCCGCGCGCCGGTGCAGCCGGATACAGTGATGGGGGTGGTCGAAAACACCCAGATTCACCTGCATTTTGAAGTTCGCTACCGGGACCGCTACATCATCAACCCGTTTCTGCTCATGCCACAGAGTCTCGTCAGCGAATTTATTGACCGGTTCCCGCCGGATGCCAACACCTTCGTCAGGACCGGCAGTTGGGATCGCTGGCTGTCCCCGCTCGACCAGCCGGTGATCCGTCTCGGCGGCGAGGTGATCGGGCCGACAGCCTGAAAGAGTGATGAAATGGGAGCGGGTGGCGCGGGGTATGGCCTTGAACCCACCCGCGCTTTCCAAACCTGATTTTCATGAAGTGACAATGGGCCTTAACAGATTGCAGAGGAAGGAACCCATATAATATTCCTAATAACGTAAATCGAAAAGCCAAAAATGGCTGATATTCTGAACACATCTCCCCACCCTCCCAGCAATCTCACAGATACAAACGCCACCCTCCTGCTGGTCGAAGATGATCCTACTATCCTGACGCTGCTGGCGTTTGCCCTGCGCAAATCCGGTTATGATGTGCTGACGGCGGAAAATGGGCGTCAGGCGCTGGAAATGATCGCCTTCACGCCCCCGGATATGGTCGTCTCCGACATCGGGATGCCCGAAATGGATGGGCTTGAACTGCTGGCTCACCTGCGGGCGGACCCGGCTACGATGGGTCTCACCGTGATCCTGCTGACTTCCTGGAACGAGCCGGATGATATTGTCAAAGGGTTGGACCTGGGCGCGGATGATTACCTTGCCAAGCCGATAGACCTGGACGTGCTGCGCGCGCGGGTGCGTGCCAAACTCAACCGGCCGCCTATCCCTGAAAATCAGTTGGAACGTGAACGTCGAACGGGTCTGCTCAAACTCCCGGCCTTTCTGGAAGAGGTGGAGCGCGAACTGGCGCGCAGTCGTACCCGAAAGACCGGCGGCTGTCTGGCGTGCATCACCCTGGATGAATACAACCGGCTGGCGCACCGGCTGGGGCAAATTCACGAGCCGGTGGGCAAACAGATCGCGGAAATCATGCTGCACGAAGGTTCCCCGCTCGAAGTCGTCGGGCGCATTTCTGGCGGTCAGTTTGTGCTGCTCATGCCGGAACTGACTGCTGAACAGGCGCGCCTGCGTCTGCGGCAGCTCGCGCAGCGGATCGTCGCCTATACGTTCGTGGCCCGTCAGGAACATGTGCGTTTTACGCCCGTGATCGGGTTCGCGGCACTGGAAACCGAACTCAGCGCCGGGGACATCCATGAACACGCGGCGGCGGCGGCCCAACACGCCGCCAATCAGCTCGATCTGGAACCGGTGCTGTACCGGCCAGCCATGCAGGCGGCCCCAAAACGGTCACTCAAGACTCTCACGGGCGATTTTAAGCGGGTGACTCGCTGGACCGGCTGGAAGGAGACTGTGCGCCCGCTGGTCCAGTTTGGCCTGATGACACTGGTCAGCCTGCTGCTGCCCTTTATGTTCTATGTGCTGCTTGGCCCACGCGCCGAAAGTGTCACCCAGGCGGTGTACCTAGGGGTGATTATCGCCCTGCTGGGCACAGCCGGGCTGATCTGGTATGAAGGTTTTCTGGCCCTGCGGCGCGACCCGCTGCCAGCGCCCGGACTGCCTTATCCACCTGCCAGCGCGATTATCCCGGCCTATCTGCCCAACGAAGCGGCCACCATCATGTCCACCATTGAAGCCTTCCTGCGGCTGGATTACCCTGGCCCGCTTCAGATTATCCTGGCCTATAACACGCCGCGCCCCATGCCCATCGAGCGCGATTTGCAGGCCATCGCCGAACGTGACGCGCGTTTTGTGGTCCTGCGGGTGCAGCACAGCACATCGAAAGCGCAGAATGTCAACGCGGCGCTGGAATATGTCAGCGGCGAATTTGTCGGCATTTTCGATGCCGACCACCAGCCCGACCCGGACAGCTTCCGGCGGGCGTGGGGCTGGCTTTCTAATGGTTATGACGTGGTGCAGGGTCACTGCCTGATCCGCAACGGCGACGCCAGTTTTGTCGCCCGGACCATCGCTGTCGAGTTCGAGGCAATCTATGCGGTCAGCCATCCCGGACGCGCGCGCCTGCATGACTTTGGCGTGTTCGGCGGCAGCAACGGTTTCTGGAAGACCGCGCTGCTGCGTTCCACCCGGATGCACGGTTTTATGCTGACTGAGGACATTGACTCCTCCATGCGCGTGATTGAGCAGGGTTACAGGATCAAGTCCGACCCACTGCTGATCTCGCGCGAACTGGCCCCTACCACCTGGTCAGCACTCTGGAATCAGCGGATGCGCTGGGCACAGGGCTGGTTTCAGGTTTCCATCAAACACACCCCCTCGGCGCTTTTCCATTCCCGGCTGAACCTGCGCCAGAAACTCGGTATCCTGCACCTGCTGATCTGGCGCGAAATCTACCCCTGGATTTCGATCCAGATTTTGCCGATCATCGCTTACTGGGCCTGGGCTAAAGGTGGGCTGGAGCGCATTGACTGGTTTGTGCCTGTCTTCGTTGTCACCACGCTGGTGACACTGGGAACCGGGCCGGGCCAGCTTTTGTTTGTGGCGCTGCGCGGCGACAAAACTATCACCCACCGTAAGGGCTGGCTTTGGCAGTATCTGCTGATGTCGTTCTTCTATGCGGAATACAAAAATCTGATCGGGCGCGTGGCCCAGATCAAGGAAATCAGCGGCGAACGCAAATGGAAAACCACACCGAGGAACTGACACCTCGTTCCCCGGTGCGAAGGCTAGCGCACCGGCAGGCTGCCGATGCTGCCCTGCAAACGTCCAATATACGAGGCGACCCAGCCGCTCTGGCCTTCAAAATTGACCAGCAGCCAGTTGTTATCCGCGCTGCGGGCCACCGCCTGCACCACCGCCGTGTGTGGAATAACGCTGATTTCGGCGCTGCTGCGGTCCGGCGCAGCCCGCATCCGCAGGGTGTAGTCGACGATGTAATCCAGCGCGGCTCCGGTGGAAACCGGTGCGCCACCGCCTGCTGCCGGGGCTGTTCCGCCGCCACCGGCCACGCTGCCCTGGCTGATGCTGGCGTACAGTGAAGACACATAGCCCGTTTCACCGTTGAACTCAATCGCGTACCAGTTGCCCAGGTCTTCGATCAGCGGGTAGGATTCACCGGCGTTCATCGCGCCGATGCGCGGCTGGTCAATGCCGGGTCCACGCCGCACCCGGATATTGGCGTCAGCGGTGACGATTGGCCGGACGGCTATCGGGCTGCCCGCGACCAGCGCCGGGCCGGACCCGCGAATGCCGTTCAGATAGGCGTCATCCCAGTAAACGCCGTTGGGGTCGCTGGGGGTGTCCTGTGTGGCGAATAAAATCAGGGTGACGACTCCGCTCTGAGCTGTCGCGCTGGTTTCCAGCTTGTTCCAGCCGTTGCGCGCGGTGGTCCAGCCGGACCAGACTACATTCGGGTTGAAGGGGTCGGCTCCGCCAGCCGGGTCAATGCCGATGCGCGCCCGCCCGCCCTTGCTGTTTTCGATAAATGCCCAGGCTCCGGCCTGAACCGGTGTGTTGGGCTGCACATAGACCTGCTGGTAGGCATAGGCGGTGAAGGTCGCGCCGCCGCGTGAGATGTGGAAAGAGCGGTTGCCCTGCACCTTGAAGCCCGCTGTATGCGGGAAGCCGTTGGGGTGCGCGTTGATCCAAGGTTCCACGCCCGGCGTGCGGATAATGCCGCCGCTCCAACCCGATGGGACATGGAAACGAGTGTTGTCCGCCGGATCGATGCTGATGACGTTGTAAATCTCGCCCTCAAAACCAGGGTCAATCAGCAGATTTTCCACCTGCGCGCTGGTCGGGCTGACCAACAGTACGCTGATGAACAGGATCAATAAAATAAGCGACAGATTTTTACTCACCTGTAGATTCTCCAGAAACCACCATCCATAGACACTGTGATTGTACTATAGCGGTTTTGTATGTCCGGTGGCAACCGGCGGCGGGTGAAAGCAGGCCAGGCGTCAGCTATAAATCGGGGTGAGGTCAACCTGCACCTCACCCTCGCGCTCGTTCAGCGCTATAACACTCAGTTCAGGAACGCCACGCTGATCGTGTAGTGGATGGTGTAGCAGCCATCCGGGCAGTTGCTGCGTTCGCTGTGGCTGCCGCTGTCCCAGTTCTGACTGCTGACATACGTCCGGCGCACAAAGCCCATGTCGTCATCGCCTCCGGTCAGGCCGCCATCTTCCTCTGTGCCATTGACGAAGACCACCAGATTCTGACCCTCTTCCAGCGTGACCGTAAAGGCGCGGTTGATGTTGATCTCGCTGCCGTTGTTCATGCCGCGTGTGCCTGAACTGGGGAAGCGCCCGGTCTGGCCGTTGATGTTAAAGTTGAGGATCAATTCGCCTTCGCCGTTTTCCGCGTCATCGTGAATGGTGATGCGCGTAAAGTTCACGGTTACATTGGCGCGGCGCGGCGGCTTGGGCTGCACGGTGACGCTGCGCGCGCGGTCATTGTTGCCTTCGTTGCTTTCGGCCACATTATTGAACGTGTCGACAGTCGCTACCGTATCGACGGCTCCGGGCGCGACATAGGCGTGATTAAACGTGAGTGTGGTCGATTGTCCGGCGCGCAGCAGCGTGATCGCCTGGGTCAGGCCGGGGTGTGTCGCCAGCGGACGCCAGCGCACGGTGAAATTGCGCGCGTCAGAGCCGCCCTGGTTGCGCACAGTGACCGTCGCCTGGGTGTTACCCTCCTCCACTGGCGATGATGGGCTGATTGTCAGGTTCGTGATCGTCAGGTCCGCCGGAGCGGGTACGGGCGTGGGCCTGAACAGGCGCACCACCTCGGTCAGAGGTTCCCCTTCAGGATATTCCAGGGTCAGGTTGGTGCTGGCCGTTTCAGAGTCCAGACCGCTGACATTCAGCACCAGCAGGTCATCGCTGGCCGCGCTGATGGCAACCGGTTGGTCGGCGATCTTCGCGGCAGGGGGTTCGCCGTTCACGCGCAGTTTGCTGCCCCAGACTTCCAATTCATTGGTTTCGCCTATGATGACCGTCTCCGGCAGCACCGCCAGAATGCGCGGCACAGCGGTGATGGTTTCCAGGCGCTGCTGCAAACCGATTCCGGTGGTGGTCATCACGAACACGCGCACCTGCGGCACAAGGACCAGCGAGCCAAACAGGGCGATATAGGCCAGCATGAACACAAAACTGAGAATCAGCGCGAACTGGCTGCTTGGCAGGCGGCGGGTGAACAACAAAAAGATAAAGATGAGCAGGCCAATGCCCAGCAGAATCAGCGCGATGATGATAATCGCATTGGACACGGCGCGATCCAGCACGAACAGCACAGTCTCGCCGCCCACGATGATGACATTTTCCAGGCTTTCTTCCAGATCAAGCGCAGTACGGCGGATTTGCAGCGTGGCGTCGCTGATGACGGCGCGGGCTTCCTCACCGATCAGCCGGATGTCTTCCTGAAGCTGCTCGTTCACCCGGCCAATCACGGTTTCCACTTCCAGCAGTTTGTTGCGGGTGGCGGCGTCCAGACTGTCCAGCGTGACGTTGAGGTTATCCTGATAGGTCTCCTCAATGATCGAGAGCATTTCGCTCAGTTCGGCTTCAAGCTGTTCCAGAATGACGCGGGTTTCACCGCTTACCAGTTGGATGGCTTCCTGAATCTCGCGCACCGTGTTCGCGCCGAGACTGAGAAAGTCGCCAATGGTTTGCAGCACGCCGGCCTGCGCCGGACGAAACGGCAGCATTGTCACAAGGATCAATGCCACCAGCATAACACGAGTAAAACGTTGCATCCCCCTGCCTCCTCTTCATACGTGTAATGTTCATTGTAGTGTAGAACCGGCCCGCATAGAAATCGCTGAGAGCGGTTGTTGACAGTCCCGCGAAATTCCTGCTACAATGCGCGTTATGATCTACTTCAGCGGACAGCGAATCATTCAGCGCACACTGCTCGCATCTATCGACGGGCGGCCCAGGGAGGATTGCGCCTGTTGACCGCTGTGTAATGTGAATTGTAATGTTGAACGGCGATGG
Source organism: uncultured Anaerolineaceae bacterium (assembly GCA_964552425.1). Lineage (GTDB taxonomy): Bacteria > Chloroflexota > Anaerolineae > Aggregatilineales > Phototrophicaceae. Next base: position 13,205 of record CAZKIB010000147.1, read on the forward strand.
GCGTACTGGCTCATCGCCGTTTTTGATTTGGTCTTTGAACGACGATGACGCGCCGATCTCCATACAGCAGCCTGTATCCTTGAATCAGCACATGTCAGGAGAGAGCATCATGCACATCATCAATCTGGATCACATCACCATCAACCACGCCGGGCGCGTTATCTTCGCAGACCTGACCTGGGCCATCGGCGATAAGGACCGTGTGGGGCTGGTCGGGCCAAACGGCGCGGGCAAATCCAGCCTGCTCAAAGCCATCATCGGCGAAGTGATACCCGACACGGGTTCGATTGTGTTCCTGCGCGGCACGACAGTGGGTTATCTGCCCCAACTGGTCGATCTGCCGGCGGGGGATACCCTGCTGCGCGCCGCGTCGGTCCCACCGCCAGAACTGGCCGAAGTCGAGGCGCGGCTGGCGAAGTGTGAGGCGCAGTTGGCGGACCCCGCTGTGTACACTGACGAGAAAAAACTGACGCGGGTACTGGCGCAGCAGGAAAAGGCCCTGGCAGACTATGAGCGTCTGGATGGCCCGCGCCATGCCAGCCGCGTGCGCGAACTGCTGGCGCATCTGGGCTTTACCGAAGCCGACTATGATCTGAAAACTGAAACCCTCAGTGGCGGCGAGAAAAAGCTGGTGCTGCTCACCCGGCTGGCGGCGGCCACACCCGCTGTGCTGCTGCTGGACGAACCGGATAACCACCTTGATTTAGATGCCAAGCGCCGGCTGGAAGGCTTTATCCAGAACTACCCCGGTGCGGTGGTGATCGTTTCGCATGACCGTTACCTGCTGGATGAAGTCGTGACACATATCGCCGAACTGGAAAATGGCACACTCACTACCTATGTGGGCAACTACACGGCATACGTCACTGAGCGCGAACTGCGCCGCCTGCGCCAGCAGCAGATGTATCTGGTGCAGCAGCGCCGCATCCAGCAGATTGAGGACGCCATTCACGAATGGGAGATGAAGGCCCGTGCCGACCTCAACGAACGTCATGCCCGGCAGGCCGCCAGCCGCCGCAAGATGCTGGCCCGCATGGAAGAAAATGGCGAGATGATCGACAGGGTCATCGAACGCCGCCCGATGGAAGCGCAGTTCGATGGCTGGCGCGGCAGCACCAAAGCGCTGGAAGTGGTGGACCTGACAATGGGTTTTGGCGATGACCTGTTGTTTCTGGAACTGAACTTCCTGCTGCGGCATGGCGAACGGGTGGGCTTGATCGGCCCCAACGGCGCGGGCAAATCGGTGCTGTTCCGGCTGCTGCTGGGGCAGATGCAGCCGTTGGACGGCCAGGTTAAAATCGGGCCAAGCACCAAAATTGGCTATTATTCGCAGGAGCATGAAACGCTGCGCCGCTGGCTGGACCGCACGCCGCTGGATCGCATCCGCGATGTGCGCCCCATGCCGGAAGGCGAAGCGGTGGCCTTTTTGCTCAAGTTCCAGTTTCAGTACGAGCAGTTACGAATGCCGGTGCGCGCCCTCAGCGGGGGGGAACGCAGCCGCTTGCAGCTTGCCGCGCTGATGCAGGAACGGCCCAACCTGCTGCTGCTGGATGAGCCGACCAACAACCTGGATATTCCCTCCACCGAGGCGCTGGAAAGCGCGCTGGAAGATTTTGACGGCGCGCTGCTGACGATTTCGCATGACCGCTACTTTCTGGATCGCACCGTAGACCGCGTGATCGAACTGAACGAGGGCGCGCTGGTCAGCTATCCCGGCGGTTACACGGATTATCTGCAAGCCACCGGGCGGCTGCCAGCCTGAAACGGACACGCCGGGGCGCTCTTTCGGGCGCCTCCACATTTTTCAAAATTTTTTCGGAAACAAAACCCCGGAGTCTAGGTAGAATGTAAGAGATAGAACTTACCGGGGAGCTAAGATGGCCTGGCAGTTTAACCCTTATGCAATTCCGCTGTTTATCAGCAGCATTTTTTTAACGATTATTGCAGTCGTCGCCTATCACCGCAGCACCCGCATCGCCGTCAATCTGTTCATCATTTTTGTGATCTCCGTAGCCGGGCTGAACCTGGCCTACGCGATGGAACTGCTGTCTGCCGATCTGGCGACGATGATGATCTGGCTGCGCATTGAATATATTTTCCGCTACATCCCGACCCTGTGGCTGTTTTTCGTGCTGGCTTATACCGGGCATGAAAAGTGGATCAAACCCCGTTACATGATCCCGCTGTTCGCGGTTCCGGCGCTGTGGGCCTTCTTCGCCTGGACGAATGAAGCCCACCTCCTGAACTGGGCCACCGTCGGCACAGAAGTGATCAACGGGTACGCGCTGTTTATGCGCACTTATGGGGTCGCCTTTTATGTGGGGCTGATCTACGACTACACTGTCGCGATTATCGCGATCACGATTATGCTCGTGTCGATTTTTCGCTCACCGTCACTGTATCGCGGGCAGATCAAGTGGCTGGTGCTGGCCGTCGCGCCGCCGCTCATCGGCAGCATCCTGACCACACTCAACTGGACACCGATCCGGCATCTGGACCTGCTGCCCTTCGGCTATGCGCTGACCTGCCTGCCGCTTGGCTGGAGCCTGTTCCGCCACCAGCTTCTGGACATCATGCCGCGCGCCTACAGCCAGGTGATTCAGAGTATCCCGGACGCCGTGCTGGTGCTGGATGAAACCCGCCGCCTGATTCACCTTAACCCGGCAGGGGCCAGACTGGTGAGGCAGAGACAGCCCGATGACCAGATCGGGCAGACTCTTGAGTCGGTTTTCCCACAGTGCGCGGATGATCTTCACCGCCTGATCGACGCCACCCCGCCGCTGACCGAGCTTCATCTGGCGACGGAGACGACCAGCTTTTGTTTTGAGCCGCGCCTCTCGCAGCTTGTGGATGGACGCGGGCGACTGCGCGGGTATGTGATCGTGCTGCGCGATATTACCGAGCGCAAACGGGCCGAGGAAACCATCAACCGTTACGCGGCGGAACTGGAGGCGCGCAATAAGGAACTGGACGCCTTCAGCTACACCGTCGCGCACGATCTCAAATCGCCGATCACCAGCATTATCGGCTACAGCCAGTTTCTGCTGGAAGAAGGCAAAGGCACATTTGATAATGACTTTGCCCGCAAGAACCTGAGCCGTATCCGCGAATCCGGCTACAAGATGAACGAGATGATCGATGGTCTGCTGGTGCTGGCCCAGTTGATTGATACCAGCACACAGCTCACGATGGTGAATATGGAGGCCACCGCGCAGGCTGCCGTCGAACGCTACCGCCTCGATATTGACAGCCGGGGAATTCAGGTGCAGGTCGAAAACCATCTGCCGCCGGCCTGCGGGCACGCCGTCTGGCTGGAGGAAGTGTTCGCCAATCTGCTGGGCAACGCCATCAAGTACATCGGCCAGAGCAACCCGGAGCCGCGCATCACCATCCGTGCCGTGCCTGTCGGGGAGGATTGGGTGCGCTATGAAGTGCAGGATAACGGCGTCGGCATTTCCAAATCCAATCAGGGTAAACTCTTTGAAATGTTCACCCGCTTTCACGCCAATGATGCCAACGGCCTGGGGCTGGGCCTGTCGATTGTGCTGCGCATTGTGCAGAAGCTGGGGGGGCGCGTGGGGGTGAACAGCGAACCGGGCGAGGGCAGCACCTTCTGGTTTACACTGCCCGCCGCCGGGCCGCTGCTGGCGAAATAGGCGCGCAATCCGCTACACTACGCCTTCCGATCAGTCAACGGAGCGCGCACATGGACATCTGGGAAGGCATTCGCACCAAACATTCGGTCCGGCAGTTCACCGACCAGCCCATCAGCGATAGTGAGGCCCGCCATATTCTGGAAGCGGGGCGGCGCGCACCGAGCGGGTTTAACGCCCAGCCCTGGTATTTCATCGCCGTGCGGGAGCGCGCCATGCTCCAGGAACTGTCCACCATCGGGCGTTCCACGCGCCATGTCGCCGGGGCTGCCCTGTGCGTGCTGATCCTCAGCCCGGACCGCGAAACGAATTTCTGGCGCAACCTGTTCGACGCCGGTCAGGCCGCCACCTACATGATGCTGGCTGCTCATGAACGTGGGATCGGGTCGTGTCCGGGGACAGTCTATGAGCCGGTGCGGGCGCGTGAGCTGCTCGGCTTTCCGCTGGACTGGAAACCGTATATCCT
>CAZKIB010000148.1:0-5474 GCA_964552425.1 uncultured Anaerolineaceae bacterium
GGTGCAGTTCGCCGCGCCCGCTGACGATAAAGCGATCCGCCGATTCGCCATCCTGCACGCGCAGGGCGACATTGCTGCGGGTTTCATCCAGCAGACGCTGGCGCAGCCGGCGGGATGTGCCCCAGCCGGTTTTGCCTTCGCGCCCGGCGAACGGCGAGGTATTCACGCCGAAGGTCATGCGAACGGTGGGTTCCTCCACGCTGATGGGCGGCAGCGACTCGTTCAGGTCCGGGTGAGCGATGGTGTCGCTGATATTGACGTTCTCAAACCCGGCGAAGGCCAGAATATCCCCAGCGCGGACTTCCTCGACTTCCACTTTGGTCAGGTTGTGGAAGGTGAACAGGTATTCCAGACGGCCATTGGTGCGTTCGCCCTGCGGGGTGATGCGCACAACCGGCATCCCCCGGCGCAGCACACCGGATTGCAGGCGTCCGATGCCGATCTGCCCCTTGTAGTTGTCATATTCCAGCGTCGTGACCAGCAGGCGCGGCAAAGCCTCGGCGTCGATGCGCGGGGCGGGCACTTCCCGCAGGATGGTCTCGAACAGGGGGGCCAGGTCGCCGGTCATGCTGTCGGCGCTGTAACCGGCGCGGCCATCCAGCCCGATGGCATAGACCACCGGGAAATCGGCCTGTTCGTCACTCGCGCCCAGTTCGATGAACAGGTCAAAGGTTTCGTTGAGCGCGTCGGCGGGCCGGGCATAGGGACGGTCCACCTTGTTGATAACCACAATCACCCGCAGGCCGAGTGCCAGCGCCTTGCGCAGCACGAAGCGCGTCTGCGGCATGGGGCCTTCGACGGCATCCACCAGCAGCAGCGCGCCATCGACCATGTTCAGCACGCGCTCGACCTCGCCGCCGAAATCGGCATGGCCGGGGGTATCGACAATATTGATTTTGATGTCATGCCACGTCACGGCGGTGTTCTTCGCCAGAATGGTGATGCCGCGTTCGCGTTCCAGGTCATTGGAATCGAGGATGCGTTCCCCGGTATGCTGGTTTTCGCGGAAGACTTTGGCCTGTTTTAACATGCCGTCGACCAGGGTGGTTTTGCCATGATCGACATGCGCGATAATAGCGATGTTGCGAATATCGTCGCGTACTTGCTGCACAGTGGTATCCTGATGAACTTATCTGGGGATGCGGAAAAGGCATGATCTAATCACGCCTGTATTATTGTAGCAGACAGACCGGCGGGTCATGTAGGGGCAAATGGTTAAGGTTTGACGAGTGCGGGGTGTGCAGATGCAACAGAATATTTGCTGCGTCCCTGCAAGCTCGCAACCCGACGTTTTCCCCGTTATCCCATCAGCCATAATCGACCACCAGTTCGCGGCCCAGAGCGATCACCTTTTCGACCAGAACGTCAAAATCCGCAAAGGTGCTGCGATGGTTGACATTTGCCATCCGCAGGCAGAACTGCCCCTGAATGGTGGCGTTCGATACCAGCGCCACACCGCTTTCCTGGAGCCGGAGCAGCACTTCCTTGTTGAGCCGGTCCAGCGCATCGGGTGACAGATCACTTTGCACGTAGCGGAAGCAGACGATATTCAGCGGAGCCGGGGCCATGCGCTGCAATTCTGAGGCACGTTCAATGAGTGAAACCAGATACTGCGTCTGTTCGATATTCATCTGAATGCTTTTGCCGATAGCCTCGACGCCATGCGCTTTCAGAGCCATCCAGACTTTGAGCGCCCGAAAACTGCGGGATAGCTGCAAGCCATAATCCGTCAGCCAGACTTTGGCCCCACTCGCCCCGCGATCCCCGTGTTCCAGATAATCGGGCGTCAGGGTAAAGGTGTTGTAGTGCGCGGTGTGCGACTTAATCAGCACACAGGCAGCTTCAAAGGGCAGCGACATCCACTTGTGCATATCAAACGCGAGCGAGTCAGCCCGTTCCATGCCGTTGATGAGGTGCTTAGACTGCCCGGTAAAGGCCACCAGCGCGCCAAACGCACCATCAATGTGCAGCCACAGATCATGCTGCGCGCAAAGATCGGCCAGCGCGCACATATCGTCATAAGCCCCGGTTTTGACCGTGCCAGCTGAACCGATCACACAGAATGGCAGATGCCCCGCCGCCTGGTCCTGTTCAATCGCTTCTACAAGCAGGTCCAGGCGGATCTGATAATGTTCATTGACGGGGATAAAGCGAATGGCATCCCGGCCAAGCCCAAGCACCTCGGCATTTTTCTGATGGCAGCTATGCGCTTCCGCTGATGTGTACAGCACCATGCGCGGCCCGATGCCTTGCAGCCCTTCCTTGCGAAGGTCCACTGGCGCTTTGGCGTTGCGGGCCACTGTCAGCCCCAAAAAGTTTGCCATTGATGCGCCGCTGATGAGGATACCGCTGGCGTCCGCCGGAAAGCCCATGATTTCCTTGAGCCAGTCCAGCACTTGCAATTCCACATAGGTTCCGATATGTTCTGCGCCGCCCACCTGCGCTGAGATCGCACCGGTTAACAACTCTGCCAGCATCCCCAGCGGCGTGCCTGTGCCGATGACCCAGCCCCAGAAGCGCGGGTGCGTGTTTCCCAGCGGATACGGCAGGATGGTCTGCCTGAATTCCTCATAGACGCTGGCTTCCGGCAGGCCGGTCAGGGGGAGGGGCGCTTTGAAGCGATCCTTGACCTCATCTGGAACGGGCTGCCAGACCGGCTTGTCGCGGACGGTCTGCAAATAATCCAGCATGTCATCCATCATCTGATGGCCCAACTGGCGAAACTTATCCCAATCCTGCGGATCAAGGCTATATTCGCGTGGTTCAGTCATGGCTGGTTCCTGTGCGTACAGAAAGGCTGGCATCCATCATATAGCAACTGCGCGGAACGAACAATGACCTGGTGTACCGGAGGAGTCGTGGCAGGCTGCTCAGGGCGTGAGGGGATAGCGGATCACCAGCCAGGGGTAATACGGCTCCGGTTCGGCGCGGTGGCCTTGCTGTGCATCCTCAGCGATCCAGCGGTAGACCTGCATGGCTTCGGCTTCAGTGTCAATCAAACCGTGCGCATTGGGGCGAATGCCGAACAACTGATGCATCTCGCGCTCAAGGCCGCTACACAACCAGGAGTGTCCGAGCGTTTGGTCATAGCTGAGGACTTCAAAGCCCAGCAGATCACCCCCTCTGGTGACAGGCTGGCGCTGGGACACGGCGCGGCTGACGCCAATCACTTCCTCAATCTCCTGTTGGGTGTGAGGGTCGTAAGCCCGCTGTTTGAGCAGGAGAAAATCGTCAACCAGATCGTGGTGAAGCGCAATGCCGAGCAGATGGAGCGAGCCGTGATCGGGCAGAAACTGGTCGATAAAGGCGCGGGCCGGTTCCGGTCTCAGGAACACATTGGGATAGTCAATGTCGGCAGCGCCGCCTTTGGCACTCCACGCCTCAAGCTCAGGCAGTTTATCAGGTGGAACGCCAGATGCCAGCGCTTCGGGATAATTTTTGCCCCCTTCCCAACCCCAATAGACGCTGACTGAATATGGACAAATGCACCTGGAGAGGCTGATAAGCTGCTCCGGCAGCAGGTCAGGTGAACGGTCCGCATCACGCGGGGCCGATTTGATGATGAAGCAGCCCCCCGCCGCGTAACGGGTCAGGTCAACTGCGGATGTCCTTGATGAGTTTGCCATCTTTCAGCACCACGACGATATTATCCGGGTGTTCGAGGCTGCGCAGGTCGTTGAGCGGGTCGGTCCGGGTGACAATCACATCGCCAAGTTTGCCAGCTTCGAGCGTGCCGACCTGATCCTGCCAGCCCAGGCACTCGGCGGCGGTGCGGGTGGTGGCGACAATCACCTCCATCGGGGACATGCCGATGCGCGCCATGAGGCCGAGTTCGCGCAGGTTCGTGCCGTGCGGCATCACCCCGGCGTCGGTCCCCATCGCAATTTTCACGCCGGCCTGGTAAGCCCGCTGGATGCTGTCGCTGTGGATTTCGAGGGTTTCCTTCGCCTTGCGCACGCCATATTCGGGCATCGCGCCGGTCTTTTCGGCGATCTCCAGCACGGCTACCGGAGCCAGCAGAGTCGGTACGAGGAATGTGCCGTGTTTCAGCATAAGGGCGATGGCTTCGTCGTCCAGAAAGATGCCGTGTTCGATGGAATGGATGCCGGCGCGCACGGCGTTTTTGATGCCTTCCGCCCCCTGCGCGTGGGCCATCACCTTCACACCGCGCCGGTAGCGGGCCTCCTGCACGATGACCGCCAGTTCTTCGGGCGAAAACTGGGTGAATTCGGGGTGGTCGGTGGGGCTGAGGACGCCGCCGGTGGAGCAGATTTTGATGATGTCTGCCCCGGCACGCAGCACCTCGCGGACTTTTTTGCGGACTTCCTCCACACCGTCGCAGATGCCATCCGGGTTGCCGGGATAGGACGGGAACAGGTTCTGCGTCACGCCGGAGGGCAGCCAGCCATCGGTGTGGCCGCCGGTGATGCCCAGGACGGTGATGCTGATCTGCATACGCGGCCCGACGATGAGGCCCTGTTCGACAGCCTGCTTGACTCCCAGGTCAGCCCCGCCGGCGTCGCGCACGCTGGTGATCCCCGCCATGATGGTATTACGCAGATACTGCGCGGCTTTGTAGAAGTTCAGTGAAAAGGGTGTCTGCACCATCTCCTGCATGTGGGTGAATTGCAGCATGGCGTGGATGTGCGTGTCGATGAAACCGGGCAGAATCCAGCCGCCCTGCGCGTCGATCTCGACCAGATCGTGCGAGGGGAATGTGACCGCGCCCTCGGTCCCCGCCGAATAGATGCGATTGCCGTTGAGGACCACCGCTGCGTGGGGGACCGGGCTGCCGCCGCGCCCGTCGATCAGCGTGCCGTTGCGAATCAGCGTGTAGACCATGATGTGTTCCTTTTGCGCATGAACTCTGCCGCGCAGTATAGCCAAAGGCCGGGTGGTGTCGCAAAAAGAACAGGCCGGTGCGATCAATCGCTGGCTGAGGGTTTGGGGTCGTCGGGGAGGTCAATGGTGTCGATGTAGTGGGCCATCGTGGTCAGAGACTTGCTGAGGATAAACTCGCGGGCATCCTGAATGACACGCGGGCAGGCGCTGGCTTCCAGTTCCATATACAGGTCATCGGCAGTGTCGAAGGTTTCATGATCGACATCCGGGTGACTGCGCACGTAGGTCAGCAGGTTGGCGGCTTCCTCGGTTAATCCGCGTTCAATGAAACGCGCCGCCAGTCCGGTCATGGCGTCCAGCGCATCCGCCGGGGCTTCGATCACCAGGGCGGCTTTGAGGGCGAGGCGGTAATCTTTCTCGCTAAGGTTGTAACGGGGCATTTATCTACCTCAATAATGTCGCTTTGCATAAGGATTGTAGCGCTGTGTGGGGTAAAGTGGCAAGATATCCACTCAACGCAAAGGCGCAAAGGAATATCAAGAAGGGCGGATAAATTCAAACCCTTCGCCCCTGTTTGTTATCAAGCCTCCAGTCAGCCGGCTTTCAGCAGGGCGGATGCCTTGTGGTAAATG
>CAZKIB010000148.1:5496-6315 GCA_964552425.1 uncultured Anaerolineaceae bacterium
TTCTAAAAGCAGCGCCTCCGGGTCGGTTTCGTCGGCGAATTTATCGTAAGGGATGTAACCGCCGGGCGCGCTCCAACTGGTAATCCAGGTGACAATACCGGGCAGTTGATCCCTGAGCGCGTGCAGGGCCGGGTGCGCATAGAAGTAAATATAGGGCTGGCCGACATCGGGCGTGCCGGGTGAGAAGCCGAAGTTCAGGTGCGGGTCCGTGCGCTCTTCCATACCGTCCACGAACCACAGCGTTGAAAGGTCGAAACCGTGCGGCCACAGCACCAGCGGGTTCTGCGGGCCGAACATATGGGCCTTGAGCAGCGCCAGCGTCTGGAACATGCGCCACTGCACCTCTGCGTAAAGCCTGCCCTGCGCCTTATCCAGACTGAAGCGGGGCGTCTCCGCGAATTTGGATTGATCCACGTCCAGCGTATGGCCCTGCTGGGCGATGGCGGCGAAGACCGTTTTGCCGAGCGACTGCTGGGTATGCTCGTTGAGCAGCACGCGCATGATTTCAGAACTATCATCTCCCACGAGAATGACCGCCCCGTCCACATAATCGAGTGTGAGCGCGCCGCCGAATTTCAGCGGGCCGGTGGTTGCCCCGATGGGCAGCGGGCGCAGGCTGTGACGCAGCGCGTTGGGCTGTGGGTCCAGACTGGCGAGGCGGGCGGCGTTGAGAATCTGCGCGGCCTGATGCAGCACGGGCCGGGCGGCTTGCCATTGGGCATAAGGCGGCAGGGGCATGGAGCGACTCCTTTAAGTTATCAGTTTGCAGTCGTCAGTTTTCAGACCAAAACAAGCATTGTTATTCCACCAGGCTGTGTA
>CAZKIB010000148.1:6367-7226 GCA_964552425.1 uncultured Anaerolineaceae bacterium
GGGAAGGACGCTGAAGCGCCCTGTTGAGAGTCCCCTTGAGGGGACTTTGGACGGCTGGCCGCCGGATGCTTTGAGCGTCCGGCAGCAAAATAAGCGAAACGTCAACAGAACCTTATCCCTGTGAACTGGCAACTGGTAACTGTTCACGAATGGGCGTAAGCGACAGCCATCTGGGCAAAGTGTTCCATCAGAAAGCCGGTGCGTGGGCCGGGCACACCCTGTCCGATGACATGATCGTCGATCAGACGGACGGGACAGACTTCTTTGTTCGAGGAAGAGATGAAGACTTCATCGGCGCGCAGCAGGTCCGCCAGCGGCAGGTCAGTGACTTCGATCTGAAAACGATCCGATGCCAGTTCGAGAATGGTCTGGCGGGTGATGCCGAGCAGCACATCCTTACCGGGCGTGACGAGGCGATCCCCGAAAAAGGCGAACAGATTGGTGGTGGTGCCTTCCAGCGCGTGGCCGTGCTTGTCGATGTAGATGGCATCAATCGCGCCCTGCGCATGGGCCTTTTTGAGCGCGATGATGGCCGGGATGTAGTTGATGGTCTTGGCTTCGGGCAGGTAGCGTTCGGTGCGGTTGGTGATGATTTTGATGCCATCCCGATACCAGACTTCGGGCAGGGGTTTCCAGGGTGTGACCATCACCAGCAGGCGCGCGCCGCCGTTGGGGGTGATGTTGTCTTCGGATGTGCCGCCGGTCACGACGATACGCACGTTGGCTTCCGGGTAGCCGTTGCGTTCAATTGTTTCCAGCGTGACGCGCTCGATTTCATCAGTGGATATGGACAGATCAAGATGGATGAGCCGGGCGGAGCGATCCAGCCGCCGCAGGTGCGCGTCCAGATGAAAGGGCC